>JBIOWP010000162.1:0-10939 GCA_044868695.1 bacterium | reverse complement strand
TTTTGCCGAGGAACTAGGGCAGGGGCTGCCGTTGTGGCTTCCCCGCGGGGCGATGGTCAGGCGCATCCTCGAGAACTACATCGTCGACGTGGAGCTCGCGCACGGGTATCAGCACGTCTACGCCCCGGACCTGGCGTCGCTGGAACTGTACAAGATTTCGGGGCACTGGGATTACTTCCGCGACAGCATGTATCCACCGATGAAGGTGGACAATGAAGACCTGGTGCTCAAGCCGATGAACTGCCCGCACCACATCATGATCTACAAGCAGGAGCAGCAGTCGTACCGGGACCTGGCCGTGCGCATCGCGGAGCTGGGCCGGATGTACCGCTATGAAAAGTCGGGAACGTTGAGCGGGCTACACCGCGTGCGGTCCATGACGCTCAATGACGCCCACATCTTCTGCCGGCCGGACCAGGTGAAACAGGAGTTTGCCGCGGTGGTGCGGTTGATCCAGCAGGTGTATGGGGACTTCCGCATCACCGATTACCGCCTCGACCTGTCGCTGCACGATCCCAAGGACCGGCAGTACTACCACCAGGATGAGGAGTTGTGGATGACCGCAGAGGGCCTGCTCCACGAGGTGCTCAAAGAACTGGGCCTGGCGTACCGCTCCGTCGTCGGAGGGGCGAACTTCTATGGGCCCAAACTCGACGTGCAGGTGCGTACCGCCACCGGGAAAGAGGAGACGCTGTCGACGGTGCAGCTCGACTTTCTGCTCCCCCGGCGGTTTGAGCTGGAGTATATCGGAGAGGACGGGAAGGCCCATCGCCCGGTGATCATCCACCGCGCCATCATCAGCACGATGGAACGGATGATGGCATTCCTTATCGAATACTACGCGGGCGATTTCCCGCTGTGGCTGGCCCCGGTGCAGGCCCGCGTGCTGCCGATCGCCGACCGCCATCTCGACTATGCGCGGAAGGTCCAGGACCGTCTTGTGCGGGCTGGGGGTCGGATCGAGCTGGACGACAGCAACGAGCGGATCAGCTATAAGATCCGCCGCGCGCAAGTGGAGCACATTCCCTACATGCTCGTGGTGGGGGACAAGGAATCCTCAAGCGAGCAGGTGGCGGTTCGCAACCGTTCCTCGGGTGATCTCGGACCGATGCCGCTTGAGAAGTTCGCGGCGCGCGTGATGGAGGAAGTCGCGGCCAAACAGTGACGTAACGGATAGCCCAGTTGGGTCATAGTACGGCAGCGCCTCTCCTGGCACAATCTCGCTGGGGGAGGCGCTGTGTTTCGTCCCATTATCTGGGTCGCTGCTGCGTTTGCCGCCGGGATCGTGGTCGGCCGTGGGTCTGCGCTCACCGCCTGGGCATGGCTCGCCGCGTCCTGCCTGTGCGGGCTTGTCGCGTGGGCGTGTCTCGCCGCCGGCAGACTCGCGGTGATCCCCCTGCTTCTGGGGACGGTGGCGGCCGGAGCCTTGTGGCACGCGCTCCACGCGGTGCCGCCGGCGGCCGAAGCGCTCACCGCCGCGTTCGGCGAGGACGTCACGCTGACCGGCGCCGTGGTCAGGCCGCCCCGGGTGGTCGAGGGGTCCGCCCGGGCTGTCGTCTCGGTTGAGCGTGTGCACGCCCGGGGCCGGTCCGCGGCCGCGCACGGTCTGATTCAGGTCTCCCTGCGTGACTCGGCCCTCGTGCGGTACGGGGACCGCATCGTCGTGACCGGCCGCCTCGTCCGGCCTCCGCCGGCCGGCAACCCGGGTGAGTTCTCGTACCGGGATTACCTGGCGGCCCGCGGGATCGCGGGGGTGCTGTACGCGAGGCGGGGAACATCGCCGAGGGTCATCGGCCGCATCCGCGTGAACCCGCTGATCGCGGCGGCGGCGTCCGTGCGCGGGAAGATGACCGCGTTCTTCCGCACCGCATTGCCCGGTCGGCGGGGCGCGCTCATGGCCAGCCTCCTGCTTGGAGATGATGGCGCGCTCGAGCCCGGGGCAAAAGACATCTTCGCGCGGTCCGGTCTGCTGCACGTGCTGGTCGTCTCCGGCGCGCAGGTCGGGCTGGTCCTGGCGTCGGTGCTGTGGTTGGGCCGCGCGCTCCGCGCGCCTCCGGCAGGCGCCGCGGCCGCCGCGGCCATGATGACCGTGTTTTTCGCGCTGATGGCCGGGTGGGTTCCGTCGGTCGCGCGCGCCGCCGTGATGGCGCTGGCCGGCGTTGCCGCTCCCGCCCTGCGCCGGAGCCGTGACGTCTACGCCGCGCTGGCGCTGGCGGCGCTCGCGCTGCTGGTCGCTCAACCGCTGCTGCTGTTCGACGCCGGCTTCCAGTTGTCGTTCGCGGCTACATGGGCGCTCATCTATGTGGCGCCGGTGCTAGCACCCCGGCTGGAGGCGCTGCCTCCACCTGTGCGTGCGCTGGTTTCCATGACCGTTGCGGCCCAAATCGGTGTCGCGCCGATTCTGGCCTACCACTTTCTGCAGATCTCCCTCGCGGGGGTTCTGGCCAACCTGCTGGTGATCCCGCTCGTCGCCCTGCTCGTGCCGGCAGGATTTGTCACTGCGCTCCTCGGCGTCGTCATCCCCTCAGCCGGCGCAGTGGCCGCGATCCTGCTGGCCTTGCCCGCCGACGCGGTGTGGTGGACGGCGCGGGCGTTCGCGTGGCTGCCGTTCGCGGCCGTGCCGGTGGACCCACCGTCGCTTCTCGGAATCGTCGTGTGTTACGGGGTGCTTGCCGCCGCCGTGGAGTGGTTGCGCGGCCGCTTCCGTGTCACGCCTGCTGCGGTATCGATAGTTGTATCCGCGGCCGTGGCCGTGGTGCTGTGGGCCCATGCGCTCGCGGCCGCCGCCCCGGCCTACCTAATCGTCACATTTCTCGACGTCGGCCAAGGGGATGCGATCGTAGCGCGCGCGCCCTCGGGGCGCACGATGCTGGTGGACGCGGGAGGAGAGGTGGAAGGTCACATCACCGGATACGACGTCGGCGCGCGTCGCGTCGTGCCCGCGCTGCGGCGCCTGCGGGTACGAAGAATCGATGTCGTGATAGTGTCCCATCCGCATGAGGACCACGTCGGAGGACTGCCGGCCGTGCTGGAGAATTTTCCGGTGGGCTTGGTGCTTGACGGCGGCTTCGAGCACCCGGCTCCCTCCTATGCACGGGTTCGCCGCCTGATCGCGGCGCGGCACGCTCCCTACCGGCTCGCCCGCCGCGGCCAGCGTGTGGATCTGGGCGCCGGGACCGCGGTGGTGATCCTGAACCCTGCCGGGGTCTTCGTGACCGGGTCCGGGTCCGACGTGAACGCCAACTCCATCGTGGCCCGGCTCGCCTATGGGCAGGCGAGCGTTCTGCTGACCGGAGACATTGAGGCGCTGACCGAGGCTATGCTCTTGAGCGACGGAGACAATCTACGGAGCACGGTGCTGAAGGTGGCGCATCACGGCAGCGCGACGAGCAGCACGTCGGCGTTCCTCGATGCCGTGGCGCCGCGCGTGGCCGTAATTTCTGTCGGGTCCCCGAATCCGTTCGGGCACCCGCACCGCGCTACCCTCGACGGGCTCCACGCGGCCGGGGCGGCCGTCTATCGCACCGACCGCAGCGGGGCCATCACGCTCACCACCGACGGGGTGCGGGTGTGGGTGCGCCCGACGCGCGAGGAACATCTCTGGTGACGCCGAACCCACTGCCTTGATGCCGCCCGCCGTCGACCGCCACGTCTACCTCCTCCACGGCGAAGAAGATCTTCTCATCGAACAGGCGCTGACGGCCCTGCTGGATCGCCTGGTTCCCCTGGAAGAGCGCGCTCTGAACCTCGACGTTCTGCGGGCGGACGAGGTCGGCATCACCGATCTCATCACACGGATCGATACGCTGCCGTTTTTCGGCCGGCGGCGCGTGGTGGTGGTGAAGGACGCCGACGCCTGGAAGGCAGCAGAGCAGGAACGGCTGGCCGCCTATCTGGAGCAGGGCGCCCCGCCGTCGGCGCTGATCCTGGTGGCGGTGGGGCTGGACCGGCGCCGCAAGCTCTTCCTTGCGATCCGCCGGATTGGTGAGGTGCAGGAATTTCCCAGGTTGTCGGTGCGCCAGCTGCCCGGATGGATCACCGACCGCGCCGCGCAGGCCGGCCGGGTCCTGGAACCGGAGGCCGTCGAGGCCTTTGTCGGGCTGGTCGGCCCCGGACTCCGGCAGCTAGGGCTCGAACTCGAGAAGCTCTTCGCCTACGTCGGGGAACGCACGCGCATCACGCGCACTGAGGTCGAGGCTGCGGTCAGCCGGCTGTCCGAGAGCACGATTTTCATGCTCGTGGACGCCGTGGGCGAGCAGCGCGCGGGTCCGGCCCTGCGGTATTTGATGGAGATCCTGCGCGAAGAGGCTCCACCGTACGTCCTCTTCATGATCGCCAGGCAGTTCCGGCTGCTGTGCCGCGCCAGCGTGCTGTTGTCCCGGCGGAGACCGCCGGGGGCGCTGGCCGAGGCTCTGGGGGTGCCTCCGTACGTGGCGCGGCGGATCGCCGACCAGGCGCGCAACTTCCCGCCATCGGCCTTCCCGGCTATCTTCGCCCGGCTCCAGGACGCCGACCGGGCGATCAAGACGACCGGTCACCCGCGGCTGGCGCTCGAGGCTCTTATCGCGGAGTTGTGCCTGCCGGCGCGAGCCGCTTCATGAGGCGGGACTTTTTTCTCGCGGCGGTCTTCTTGTGAATAATTCCCTTGCGCGCGGCCCGATCGAGTTCGGCGAGGGCCAGCGTGAGCTTGTCGGGACTCGTCTCGGCAGCCCGGGACAGCGTCTTCAGGCGCGACAGCACGCCCTGATTGGCCACGCGCCGCTTCGCCGATTGCCGCTTGTGTTTGAGTCCCGCTTTCGATCGCTTCGCCACCGCACGTCTCCCGAGTGGATCTGTGAGCATCGAACCGCTGGGCTATCCTAACACAGGTCCGCGTGCGTTCACAAGCGCTGCCGGCGGGCAGGCGCGGCAGGTAAGATGCTGAGACATCCGTCCCCCGGCCGGCTTGCGCGGGCCGCCTCGGTGATGGCCGTCGCGGCGGTGGCCAGCCGGGTGCTGGGGCTGCTGCGCGAAGTGGTGACGGCCGCGTTGTTCGGCGCCAGCGACGCCAAGGCCGCCTACGTCGTCGCTTACTACATTCCGTTCTTCGTGCAACGCCTGCTGCTGGGCGGCACGCTGAGCATCGTCTTCATCCCCACCATCAGCCGGTACATCGCCCGCGACGATCTCGAGGAGGCGCGCCGGGTCTCCGGGGGCCTCTTCAGTCTGGTGTGCGCGGCCGGGATTGTCATGGTGGCCGCGGGGCAGCTGCTCGCTCCGCTGCTGGTACCCATCGCCGCCCCCGGATTCGCCGCGTCTCCAGGATTGATCGCCGTCACGGTCCACCTGACGCGAGTCATCTTCGTGGCCATGCTGTTCCTGGCGCTGGCCGTCTACCTGACGGCATTCCTGCAGGCGCACAACGACTTCACAGTCCCGGCTTTTGCTCCTCTGCTGTTTAATCTCACCATCATTGCCGGTACCCTGTGGCTCGGGCCGCGGCTCGGCATTCAAGGACTGGCCCTGGCCTGGATCGCCGGCACCGCGGCGCAATTTGTGGTGCAGCTGCCCGCGGCGCGCAGGCACGGGCTGCGGCTGCGTCCTATTGACACGCGCCATCCCGCCGTGCGCGACCTCGCCCGCCTGGCCGTCCCGGCGATGCTGGGCCTGGCGATCGTCGAAATCAACGCGTATGTGGGTCGATTCTTCGCCTCGCTGCTGCCCGCGTCGGCGGCGGTGCACCCGGTGGCCGTGCTGGACTACGCCTATGAGGTCATTCAGGCCCCGGCCGGCATTTTCGCAATTTCTATCGCGACCGCCGTCTTCCCGGCGCTGTCAGCCCACGCGGCCGCGGGAAGCCGGGACGACCTACGGACGACATCGTCGCTGGCCCTGCGGACGCTGCTGGTCATTATCCTGCCTGTCGCCGCGCTGGCGATTGCTCTGCGACAGCCCATCATCGGCCTCCTCTTTCAACGCGGCGAGTTTGGGGTACAGGCCACGCGGTCGGTCGCGGCGGCGATGGCCGCCTATGCGTCCGGCCTGCCGGCGATCGCGGGGTACTACGTCGTCACGCGCGCGTACTATGCGCTGCAGGACATGGTGACACCGGTGCGCATCGGCGCCGCGATGGTCGTGCTCAACGCCGCCCTCGACTACGTGCTCATGCGGGTGTTGGGGACGGTGGGGATCGCGCTGGCCACCTCGTGCGTTGCGTATGTCACGGTGGGCCTGCTCCTCTGGCACCTGCGCCGGAGGATCGGCCGGGTGGACGGCGTGCGCATCGTCTCCGCGTCCCTGCGCGCCGGCGCGGCGTCGGTCGCGGCCGGTGCGCTCATGGCGGCCGTGTCCGGAGCGTTCCCGCCGGTTGGCCTGGCGGGTCTGACCCTCCAGGTCGGGGCCTCGGCCGCCGTAGGCGCGCTGGCATACCTGGGGATGTGCCGGGTCCTGCGCGTCGAGGAGGTACGGGAGGTGCTCCGCCTGCTGCGGCGCCCCGCCGCAGCCTCGCGTTGACACCGGATGCCGGAGTGCTTATGGTAAGGGCAGATTCAGCCTGGCACTCATCCCCGGCGAGTGCTAACCGAGGACGCCCTCCAGATGAGGGGTGACGCGGTGAGCGAGCTCGACACACGCAAACAGGGGATACTGCGGGCCGTGATCCACTCGTACGTCGAGACCGCGGAACCGGTCGGTTCTGAGGCGCTCGCGCACCGGAGCCGGCTGGGAGTGAGTTCGGCCACGATCCGCAGCGAGATGGGGGCGCTGGAAGCGATGGGCTACCTCGCCCAGCCGCACACGTCCGCCGGGCGGATCCCCACCGACCGGGGCTACCGCGTGTATGTCGACTCCCTGCCGCAGGAGGAACGGCTGTCCGCGGGAGAACGCCTGAAACTGCGGAGGCGCCTGGCCCCCGCGCTGCTCGAGCGCGAACGGGTGCCCGCCGAGGTGGCCCGGGCGCTTGCAACAGTGACCAACTACGCGTCGCTGGTCGCTCAGTCGCATCCCGAGCAGTTGGTGTTCAAGCACCTGCACTTCATCCCGTTGGAATCCACACGCGTGCTGGCCGTGATCGTGACGAACGCAGGGGTGCTGCGGGGCCAAATGCTCGACCTCCAGGAGCCGACGGATCCCGAGGGGTTGGATCGTCTCTCCCGGGCCGTCAGCAACCGCTTGGAAGGACTCCCGCTCGGCGAAATCACAGATGACGTCCTGGCGCGGGTCGTCGACGAGGCCGCGTGGCAGGAACGAGTCATCCGGCAGGTGACGGAGTGGTTGGTCCGCCAGATGCCGGCGGCGGGCCGCCGAGTCCATATAGAAGGAACGGCCAATATCCTCACTCAGCCCGAGTTCCGCGACGCCCGTGCGGCGCGGCCGGTCCTGGAGGCCCTCGGGCACCAGGAGGTCATCGCTGGATTGCTGGAGGGTGTTCCGGACCGGCCGGTGTGGATTGCGATCGGCAGCGAGCACCGGATCGAGGACCTGCGAGGCTGCAGCGTGGTGGCGGCAGCATATCGGGTCGGCGGGCGGCCCATCGGCGCCCTGGGGATCGTGGGTCCCACACGGATGCACTACGGACGGGTCATCTCCCTCATCCGGTTCCTGGCGGACAGTATCAGCGACGCCCTGGCCGATCCGTCGTAGTGGCGATGCGCGACTACTATGAGGTCCTGGGAGTGGACCGCACCGCTACGGCCGACCAGATCAAGCAGGCATTCCGTGCGCTGGCCCGCGAGTACCACCCCGACGTCAGGCGGGACGACCCCAAGGCCGAAGAGCGATTCAAAGAGATCAATGAAGCGTATCAGGTCCTGAGCAATCCCGAGCGCCGCGCGCAGTATGATCGCTACGGCACGGTGTCGCGTGGTCCCGTGGCCGATCCCGCGGAGACGGGGTTCGGCCCGTTTGAGGACTTCTTTGACATGTTCTTCGGGCGCCGCGCGACCCGCGCCGACCGAGACGCACCGGAACGGGGCGCCGACCTGCGCTACGACCTGGAGGTAACGCTGGAAGAAGCCGCCTCCGGGGTTGAAAAGACGATCGAGTTCTCGCGGCTGGAAACCTGCCCGTCGTGTTTCGGGACCGGCGCCGAACGAGGATCGTCCCCGGAGCGGTGTCCCACCTGTCGCGGAACAGGTGAGGTGCAATACTCCCAGCGCACGGTCTTCGGCGCGTTCACCCAGATTGCCACCTGTCAGACCTGCGGCGGCTCCGGCACCGTGCTGCGCAATCCATGCCGGCAGTGCCGTGGGGCCGGCAGGGCGGACGCGCGGAAGACGCTGACAATCACCGTCCCCAAGGGCGTCGACTCCGGCACGCGGCTGAGGGTGACCGGGGAAGGGGAGGCAGGGGTGCGCGGCGGTCCGCGAGGGGACCTGTACGTGGTCATGCACCTGCGGCCGCACCCGGTTTTCGAGCGGCGCGGCAAGGACCTCTCCTGTACCGTCCCCCTGACGATCTACCAGGCCGCGCTCGGCGACGACGTGGAAATCCCGACGCTGAACGGCCCGGTGACGCATTCCGTGCCCGCCGGAGTACAGCCGGGGATGGTGCTGACCCTGAAGGGCAAGGGCATGCCTGATTCGCGCGGGCGCGGTGATCTCCATGTGCGCCTCGACGTCCGCGTCCCGACCGACCTCTCCGCTGAAGAACGCCAGCTGCTCCAGCAGCTGGCCCTCCTGGGTGGGCGCGCCGTCAAACCTGCGCGCCGCAAGGTCTCGGACAAAGTGAAGGATCTCCTGCAATAGACGGCAACCACCCCCGATGAAATGGGTCGAAATTACCGTGACGACCGCCCCACAGGCCGTCGAGGCGATTGCCAATATCCTTCTCGAGTGCCGGACCGGGGGTGTTGAGGAGGTCCACCCGTCGCCCGCCGTCGTCCGCCTGCGCGGGTATCTGCCGGTGGGTCCGGCGACGGACGTCACCCTCGCCGCCATCAGGCAGCGCGTTCTCGCGCTGCCTGCGTTCGGGCTGGAGATCGGACCAGGCCACGTCGACACCACCGTAGTCGAGGACTCGGGCTGGGCGAACGCCTGGAAGAACCACTTCAAGCCGTTTGCCGTCGGGCGGCGGATTTGGATCACCCCGACATGGAACCGGACGCCGCGGCCTCCGGACCGGGTCGTCATCGAGCTCGACCCGGGCATGGCGTTCGGCAGCGGGCTGCATGCATCGACGCAGCTGTGCCTCACCGTCCTCGAAGACCGCCTGCGCGGCGGGGAGACTGTCTTCGACGTCGGGACCGGCTCTGGCATTCTCTCGATCGCCGCGGCCAAGCTGGGCGCGGGGCGGGTTGCCGCGCGAGACGTGGATCCCATTGCGGTCGGCGTCGCCCGGGAGAACGTGGCCTACAATCAGGTTGCCGGTGTGGTGGACGTGAAGGAGGGCGACCTGCTGCGCGGGATCGGCGGCCGGGCCGACATGATCCTGGCCAACCTCACCGCCGATATCCACCTGGACTTTCTTCCCAGCGTGCCCGACCATCTGAGCGCCGGCGGGGCGCTGGTGGCCTCCGGGATCGTGGCCGACCGGCTGACGGAGGTCGAGGCAGTGGCGGGGGCCAGCGGTCTGTTGACCCAGGAGGTCCGCCGCGACGGCGAATGGCGATGTCTCATTCTTGCAGGGACCGGGGACCAGGGACCAGACAGCCAGGCGGAGGTTGATAAGCGATCCGGCGCTTTTTCGTTCCTCACGAATCGGTTGTCGGGTCCCGCGTGACCTTCACACCGGGCCAGGCGCGGCACATGGCGGCCGTGCTCCGGTTGAAGCCTGGGGACCGTGTGATCGCGTTCGACGGCCGCGGGCTCGAGTGGGTCGTTGAGCTCGATAGTGTGGCGCGGTCGGGGGTCGGCGCGCACATCCTGGAGACGCGCCGCGGCGTCGGCCCCGCGGTGCATCTCACGCTCCTGCAGGGCGTGCCTAAAGGCGCGAAGATGGACGACATCGTGCGGATGGGCACCGAGCTCGGCGTCACGGAGTTCGCTCCATTCACTTCCGCCCGGACGGTCGCCACGGGACGGGGGCGCGTTGAGCGGTGGCGCAGGATTGCCACGGAGGCGGCGAAGCAGTCCCGGCGCAGCGAAGTCCCCGTCGTTGGTGAGCCGGTCCCCCTGCGCGATGCCCTGGTCGCTGTCGCCGAGCACCATCTGGTGGTGATGCTGTGGGAAGAGGAGCGGAGCCGGTCCATCGCGGATGCACTCCGCTCCGCCGGAGATGTCGGCGCCGTCGCCGTCGTGGTCGGTCCGGAGGGCGGGTTCACCCAGCAAGAGGTTAAGGACGCGACGGCCGCGGGTGCTGTGCCGGTGACGGTCGGCCCGCTGATCCTCCGCACCGAGACCGCGGGGATCGTCGCGCTGGCGATGGTCGTGTACGAACTCACGGTCAGGAGAGCGGGGAACCAGGGATCAGGGCCCCCGGGGGTCCGGTAACTGGGTATTACCTTATTTATGTACAGCAGGAGTCCGGGCAGGCCTCGGACAATAGTTCTTCGACAACCCGCGACCATTAATGGTACCCCGGGAGGGACCATGGTTGCCCAGTCAACAGATCTCCGCGAGGAGCCCGTGCCGTCGGGCTCTTCTTTTGTGCCCGCCGCAGGCTGGCTCGTTCTCGAAGACGGGGCCGCTTTTCGAGGCGAGCGGATCGGCGCCCCTGTCGACTCCTCCGGCGAGGTCGTCTTCACCACCAGCATGACCGGGTACCAGGAGGTGATGAGCGACCCCTCCTACCGCGGGCAGATCGTCGTGATGGCGTATCCCCTCATCGGCAACTACGGCTTCAGCCGCGCCGCCTGGGAAGCGGCCGGCCCGCACGTGGCCGGGTTCGTGGTGAGCGGGGCGAGCACCGTCGCGTCTCCAGGAAGGTGTGGAGCGTTTCGCGCGAGAGGTGATGCGACGCGACGGTGCTCGCCCCGCTCACCACGAACCCGGCCACGTGCGGCCCGGCCGCTTCCCAGGCGGCG
>JBIOWP010000161.1:0-2913 GCA_044868695.1 bacterium | reverse complement strand
CCGACGAATTTGTGGTTTCATGCCGGAGACGGCCAGTATCCATAGCTCAACTGGGCCATCTTGCCATGACTCAATCGAGTCGTTTTCGCGATCTCCGGTGCCAGGCACCGGCGAACACCGGTTCTGGATTCTGCGGTGCCAGGCACCGACGAATTTGAACCGGTGCCTGTCTGTTGGGTCTACGCGGTCCCTGGCCGGGGGATGGGTGACAGTGATGGCCACCCGTGAGGTTGCGTCTCTTTACAACCAGGGCGTCACGCACTTCGACATGCGGCTCTACGTGCAACCCGACGTGGAAACCGACGGCGCGCTGGTGGTCGCGCTGGCCGAGGAGTTTATGTCGGCGCTCGTGCTGCCCGGCTGCCGGCTCGCGTCCTTGTGGACCAAGAGGCCGGACCTCGACGCGAACCTCAATGTCGGCAACTTTTCCGAACGGCGGTGGAAGGCGTCAGTGAAAAAGCTCCGCGCGGGGGAATACCACGTGGTCCAGCTCGAGGCCCGGAATCCGAGCTGGCCGAACCACAAGATCTCGTTCGGCGCGCAGATCAACCCGCCGGCCGCACACCGGGGGTATCCCGTCCCCGTGATCGGCGATGTCCATATCAGCTGCAGCCTCTCATACCTCCGTCAGCTCGCCGAGTCGCCGGAGCGGGTGCAGGCCCTACTCCGCCTCGGGAAAGCGGCGTGGGATGGCATGGGCGGCGCCGCGTATGGTTTTGGGAACGTCGCCTACATGGAGAAGATTGTGCCGTTTAACCCCACCGGGCCGCAGGACCCCGACTACGTTCCACCTTGGGATCTGCCGAGGGCAGCGCCCGATCTGCGCCCGCACGCCATTCCCGTTGCGCATGCAGGGCTGAACGTCGATTCGAATCTGCAGTCCTTCTATTCCGACGGGCGGGGCATCAAAGGCGCGTTCTGGGCCAACTACCTGAGCAAGGTCTATGTTGATATGGCGGGCGGTGAACAGCTCCTGAGAAACGAATTGTTGGGTTGTCGCATCGAGGCGCTTCGCGGGAACGGGCTCCTGATCGTTGCCACGGACAGCCCGCTCCCGGCGGACACTGAAGAGAACCGGCAGAGGTTCCTGACGCTTCACCACCTCCTGCAGCCCGCGTTCATCTCGCGGACCGAGGCGGCCGACCGAACGGGGCGCCTGCTCGGCTACTTCTATCGCGAGCGTCCATCGGTTGTGCCCTAGGAGCCCAGTACCTCCATTGCCTCGTCGGTGCCAGGCACTGACGAAACGGGGTTACGGGTCGAAGCGGCCCATGAAGTGCTCGATCACTCCTGGCCGCGTGAGCTCGTAGATGGCCAGGCGCTGGCCGCCCTCAGCGGTGAACGTGCAGCAGGGGCCTTGCGCGATTTCGAATACCTCGCCCCGTTTCCACTTCCGGCGTTCCATTTCGCGGATCGCCTTCTGGAGATTTTCCACTCGGTAGATGAGAATGGGCAAGCCGCCTTCCAGGTGCTCGGCGAGCAGCACGATGGGGCCCGTCTCGCTCAGTTTGATGCCCGCAACCTCGGTTCCCATCTCTTTGATCCTGAACAGTAACGTTCCACCGAGCACCTCGGTGTAGTAGGCCACGATGGGATCAGGGGGCTTGCTCGGAACGTACAGGAAGTCCAGACTGAGAAACATCACCGGAACTGTGTAATGATGTCCACCAGCGCAGCTTTGCGTTCCTTCAGCACATAGCGCATCGCACGTTCCAGCGCCGGACGGATCCCGGCGGGATCCTCGATCGGTCCCCAGGCTTCGATGCCAAAGGATTTGGCCATGCCCGCGAAGTCGACGGCCGGGTTGTCCATGCGCTGGCCGATGTGGGCGTGTTCCACCGGCCGGTTGCGCGCTTTGGCCATGAGGATCTGGTGCTCTTCATCGTTATAATACGACCGGTTGTTGTACATGACGATGAGCAGGGGAATGCGGTGGTGCGCCGCGGTCCACAGCGCGCTGGGCGTGTACAGGAGGTCGCCGTCGGGCTGAATGTCGATGCACAGCTGCGTCTTGCCCAGCGCCAGCGCCGCGCCGACGGAGTGGCCGATCCCGTAGCCGACCCCGCCGCCCATGTGCGCGCCGACGTAGGGCTTGGTGGTCGTCCAGTCCCAGAGCCGGCGGGTCCAGCCGCGCAGATTGCGGTTCACGAGCACCCAGTCCTCGTCTTTAACCACGTCCCAGAGGTTGCCGGCCAGCCGCGCCAGCGCGATGGGCCGTTCGTTGCCGGCGCGGTCCGCTGCGGCCCGCCACTTGTCCCGCAGCGCCTGGTGCGTCTGCTCCACCGCCTTCCGCCGGCCGCCGACCCGGGCGCGGAGCGCAGCGTCCGCGTCCACCGCTGCGGCGCATAGATCGGCGAGGGCGGGAATCGCCAGCGACGTGTCCGCGGCGATGGGCAGGTCGATCGGCTGCAGCCGGCCGTACTCCTGCGCCCAGCTGCGCACCATGAAGTCGTTGAATGAGATGTGGATGATGCGCGTATCGGATCGCAGGCGCGACCGGGGGATGCGCGCGGTCCGGTCCACCGTCGAGATCGCTTTCTCGATGTCAAACACGTCGAGCGCCAGCACGACATCCGCGGCGGACAGCACCTCATCCTCGGCGCCGGTGACGTCCAGCGGATGCGTGTTGGGGAAGTTGAAGCGGCTCCCCAGGTCGATGACGGGAATGGCCAGGCTTTCAGCCAGCCGTACCAGCGACGGGACGGCCTCCGGAGTACGGCCGACGTAGTCCGCCAGGATCACCGGGTGCTGCGCTTCGATCAGCCAGCGGGCCGCGGTGGCCAGCGCCGACGGATCGGCTTGTGCGCGGGTCGGCGGCGCGAAGCGGTCCACCGCCGGAACCGGCACAGGAGAGTCCAGCCGCTGTTCCTGCAGGGCGGCGTCCCAGCAGAGGTAGACCGGTCCCAGCGGGTC
>JBIOWP010000160.1:0-13599 GCA_044868695.1 bacterium | reverse complement strand
GCTGGCCTTTGGTCAGCCCGTACACGCCGTTGTCCATGATGACCAGCACGACCTCGGGATCGCGCCGGCAGATGTGGACGAAGTTCTCCACGCCGATGGCGAACGTGTCGCCGTCGCCGGCCAGGGTGATCACCTTCAGGTCTGGGTTGGCCATTTTGGCCCCCAGCGCGTAGGCCAGCGCGCCCCCGTGCGTCCCGTGGAAGGCGTTCCCGTTCAGGTAATTGCGGATCTGCCCGGAGCAGCCGATTCCGCCCACCATCAGCACGTCGGCGGGCGTGACCTCGAGCTTGGTCAGTGCCATCTTCACCGCCGCCAGCACCCCGAAGTCGCCGCACCCCGGACACCACTGGATGCGGTGGCGCGGGACCGCGTTTTCGTCCCACGTCTTGGCTGAGATTTTTTGTGGTGCGGCCGATCCTTCGGGCATCGCCTCAGTCTCCCTCAGACACTTTGACCGGCGAGGGCGCCTCGGTGCCCACCCGGACGTGTACGACGCCGTTGCGGAGGATGTGCTGGACGCCGCCGACGACGTCCGACGGATAGATCGGCAGGCCGTTGTACTTCACGATGCGCCGCACCGGCACGAGGCAGTAGGTTTGGATGACGTCGGCGAACTGCCCGCTGTAGTTCTGCTCGACGGAGATGACGGCCGACGCCTTCTCCAGCAGCGGCTTCGCGGCGGCGGTGTTGAACGGCCACAGGTAGGTGAAGTGTACGACGGCGGCGTCGATGCCGCCCGCGCGGAGCTGCTGCTGCGCATCCAGCAGCAACGGCCGGGTGCTGCCCCATCCCACGAGGACCGGTTTGCCATCGGGCTTGCCGAACACCTGCGGCGGTTTTGCGTCCTGCTGGAGGTAGACGTCCATCTTGCGCGCGCGCTTCTCCATCATCGCCTTGCGGGTGGCGGGATCGGTGCTGACGAACCCGCGCTCGTCGTGTTCGGAGCCCGTGATCTTGAACACCCCGCCCACGGTCCCGGGCACCAGCCGCGGCGAGATCCCGGTCGGGGTGAGCGCAAAGCGCTTGTAGGGCCCGTCGCGCTGCAGGTCGGCCTTGCGCACCAGGCTGCTGCGGTCCACCCGCGCCGGCTGCTGCAGGAAGAACGACTCGGGAACGACCTTGCGCCCTTCCGACAGGTTGAGGTCGGTGAGAAAGAATACCGGGCACTGATACTTGTCGGCCAGATTGTGCGCCTCGATCATCATCGTGTAGCACTCTTCCTGCGTCGCCGGCGCCAGCACGATCCGCGGAATCTCACCGTGCCCGCCGTAGGCCACCAGAAAGAGGTCGCCCTGCTCGCTCTTCGTCGGCATGCCGGTCGACGGTCCGGCGCGCTGGGTGTCAACGATGACCAGCGGGACCTCGGCGACGCCGGACACCCCGAACTCCTCCACCTTCAACGAGAGCCCAGGCCCAGACGTGCCGACCATCGAGCGCACGCCCGCGATGGCCGCGCCGATCGCCGCGCGGATGGACTCGCGCTCATTTTGACCCTGCAGAGCTCGCCCGCCGTACTTGGGCAGGTGCTCTTCCATGAACTCGAGGATGGCGGAGGCCGGCGTAATCGGGTACCCGGCGTAGAACCGGCAGCCGGCGCGGATCGCTCCCATGGACAGCGCGTCGTTCCCGGACAGCAGAACACGCGACTCCTTGACCGGCCGCGGCTCCAGACGATATCCGGCGCTCGTCCACTCCTTTGCCTTGAAGATGGTTTCCACCACTTCCAGCCCGCGCTGCGCCGCCTTCAAGTTGAGGTCGACGATTTCCCGTCCCTTGCGCAGGAACCGTTCCTCGAGGAGCGCCCGCAGGTGGGTCGTGTCGCGGTCGAACTCCAGGAGGCGGAACAGCGCGCCGACCATGACGACGTTCTTAACCACGTCGCGCTTGAGCTCATCGCGGGCGATGATGCGCGCGGGAATAGGAAAGACTTTGATGCCGCGCCGTTCCAGCGCCTCGACCGGCACGTCGCCGGTGCTGCTGTCGTACGCTAGCACGCCGCCGTCTTTCAGGTATTTGCTGTGGCGCAGGACCGTATCGCGGTTGGGTTGTTCCTTCGCGTCAGGGTTGCTGTCGTAGTCCAGCGCAACGAGGATGTCCAGCTGCGGATCGCCCCAGGAAACCGGGGGCTCTTCGCCGACCACCATCGGGTCATACTGGTGCGCCCCGTAGATGGTCGACGCGTAGCCGCGCTCCATCGCCAGCACATACAGCCCGGCGCGGTTGAAGATGCGCCCCAGGACGTCGGTAACGGTGACGACGCCGTCCCGGAGCTGGACGCCGCCGACGAGGAGTTTCAGGTGGTTGATGATCACGCCCGCGATCCTCCTGACGATAGGACAGGCCTCCGGTCGAAACCCCAGAGGCCTGCCGCATCGCCGTAGTCTCGATCCGCACACGTATCATACCACACTAGCGCACCACCCCATACAAGCGCAGCGCGACGAACCCGGCGAGGACCGCCTTGACCAGATCGAACCAGACAAACGGCAGCACACCGATGCGGACGGCGGCCCGTAGGGTCGGCGCGACGCCGGTCGCATACAAGCCGATGACGCCAAGGAGATAGATGGCAACGATGCCTGCGAACATTCCCGCATAGACTATGCCCAACACCGTGGTGCTCCGCGCCCGCCTCCCTGTCCGGTCGGCCGCCCACCCAGTCACCCATGCGGCCAGGGGAAATGCCCACAGATAGCCGCCCGTGGGTCCCACCAGAGCGCCTAGGCCGCCGGTGAGCCCGGCAAAGACAGGCAGACCGACGCCTCCGAGCAGGAGGTAGACGACCTGGCTGAGCCCGCCGCGCGCCGCCCCCAGGACCGCGCCGGCCATGAGCACCCCGAAGACCTGGAGCGTGAAGGGGACGCTGGTCAGCAGCGGCACCGTCAGGCTCAACTGGGCACAGACCGCCGTCACCACGGCGAACAGGGCGACGAGCGTGAGATCTCTCGTGGCGAGGGTCATGGTGTCGTAGTCCTACGCGGCGCGCGCAGGGACTCCTCTCGGCGCGCATAAGACTCATGCATGCAGCTTCACCGTATCGAGATCCCCACGCCCTTTCCTGTCGGTACCGTCAACGCCTACCTGCTGACCGGCGATCCGCTGACCCTGGTCGATGCCGGCCCGAAGAGTCCGGAAGCGCAGGCGGCGCTGGAGTCTGGCGTCCGCGCCGCGGGCCACCGCCTGACGGACATCCGCCGCATCCTGCTGACGCACGGACACGTCGACCACTTCGGCAACGCGGCGTGGGCGGCTCAGCGCAGCGGCGCGGAGGTCTACCTTCACGAAGCCGACCGGGCGAAAGCCGGGGCGCAGCGGTGGCCGGAGCAGCCGCTGCGGACCTTCTGCGCCCAGGCCGGACTCCCCGCGACCTACATGCAGGGACTGGGGGAACGGCTCCGGACTCTGCGCGAGCATCTGGATCCGGTCCCCAAACCCAAACCCCTGGTGGACGGCGAGCACCTGCCCCTGGGCGGCGAGCGCCTCCGGACCTTGCACACGCCGGGGCACTCGCTCGGCCACGTCTCGTTCTATCACGAAGAGGGCGTGCTTATCGCCGGAGACCTGCTGCTGGAAGACGTCAGCCCCAACCCGATCGTGGAGTTCGCGCGGGACGGCAAACGCATCCCGACGCTGCCGCAGTACCTACAGTCGCTGCGGCGGGTGCTGCTGCTCAACTGCGAGGTCGCCCACCCCGGCCACGGCGGGCCGGTCGCCAACCCGAGCGCCCGGGCGCGCGAACTCATCACCCACCATGAGCAGCGGAAAGAGGAGGTCGCCGGCTCGATCAGACGCACCGCAAAACCGGTCGCCGCAATCTGCCAGGAAATGTACCAATCGCTGGACGACTTCAACCTCATCCTGGCCTGCTCGGAAGTGATCGGCCACCTCGACCTGCTGACCGAGGAAAAGCGGCTGGCGGTCACCCGCAGAAAAGGCGTTCTCTTCTACAAGATCAAGTAGCCCCACCTCTCAAGAAAACCCACAGAATGGCCACAAAATGCCCTGTTCTCGGCACGCAGGTTGCTCTATTTGGTAGTGGGGGTGGTGGGGATGGTGCAGGACCTGGCTCGTCTGGAAGACCTATTTCCCAGCGCAAGGGGGCTGTTCCAGGAGCGGAACATCAAAGTGGCGCCCCCGGCGCTCCCCATGTTTGCCTGGGTTGTAGCCGGCGCCCTGGCGGCCCTGTTGGGACGCCAGCTACTGTACTGGGCCGACCACAACATCTGAATTTCGCAAGCGGGAGAGGGGAGCGTAGGTCCGGGTCTCCCCTCTCCCTTTTTCATTCCGTCCTCCCTGCCCTACGGCGTGAACGGCCTTGCGAAGTAGATGTCCTCTTCGACCGTTCCGTCAAGCCCCCGCGTGTCCGCCCAGACGATGAGCGGAAGGCCCTTGCTGTCCACGTCGACCCACATGTAGTCGCCGAGGAAGCCGGCCTGGAGCGGGTTGTTGGCCGGAATGAGGTTCGGCATCGACGCGGTCGTGATCCGCTTGTAGGAGATCGTCGCCAGCGCAGACGCGGCGTTCGTCACGGTCGCCAGGGTAATGTCGTTGCATCCGGTGAACTCGCAGTTGCCGTAGAAGCGGTCGTAGTAGGCGACGTACAACACGCCAGAACGGGTGACCTTGCTCCACGGCTGCCACTGGGCCGTGGGGCCGAACACTGATGCGGGCGCGACGTTAACGGCCGCGCTCCACGATGCTCCGCCGGTCGTAGAGAACGAGTAGAACACGTCGTTGTTGCACGGCGGCGTGCGCGTGGACCACGCACCGAAGGGTCCACAGGTGCTTCCCGCATCGTCGCCGTTGCGAAAGTCTGACCAGATGGCGTAGAGCCTCCCGGCCTGGTCGATCGAGAGTGACATAGATGTAAACTCGGGCACCCGGTAGCCGTTCGGCGGCAGGCACTGTCGTCCGCTCGGGCACCCGCCGGAGTTGCCAGCATCCCCGATCGGGTGCGTGCCGATCAGGTCATTGATCTTCACAGGCGCCGTCCAGCTCGAAGCGTTCGCGCAATTTGCCAAAGGCGGGCACTTCACAAACAGGATCTGGTTGATCCCGGCGAGCGGAGTGTTCGCGTTCCCGAAGATAACGTAGATCGTCCCGTCCGGGCCCACGATCGGGTGCGACCCCTGGTCGTCGTTGCAAGGACCCGGGACGGGGAACGTGCAGACCGTCGGGTTCGAGCCGCTAATCTCGATCCCCGCGGACCAGGTATCCCCGCCGTTGGTGGACTGGCTGAAGAAGATCGGGCTGTCCTGGGTGACGCTGACCCCGGAAAACCGGGTCCAGGTAACGTAGACGTTGTCCTTCTTCGGGCTGCCGGCGTTGGCGTCGGCGACGATGAATTCCTTGTCGTTGAAAATGAGCGGGTTGTTGTCGTTCGCCACGACGCCGAGGGGCAGCGTCCGGAAGGTCTGGAACGACTGGACGCGGGGCGAGTGGTAGAAGGCACCGCCGATGGGGGCATTCGACTTGGCGACCACGATCGCGTTTGCGAAGGTCGTGGCCGCAGCGCCGAAGATGATCCCCGCGACGTACACATTGCCCTGTGTGTCAAAGGTTGCCGTCGGATCGCTGCAGGCGTCCGATGTGTGGCCGTCGCCAAGCTGGAACTGCCAGAACGGCGGAGTCTGGTCGCCCCACGTCTTGCCCCCGTCGAACGACCAGGCGTAGCTGCAGTGATTGAAGCCGATCCGCGAGTCGTTGGCGCCGGCGACCAGGTTGCTGTCATCAAGCGGATTAACGACCACCACTTCCTCGGCCTGCCGGCGGAGCGAACAGTCCTGGTTCACACGGATGTTGGTACCACCGGGCCCGCCGCCCTCATATCGGTTTTGACAGCCCTGGGTCCCGTGCTTGGAGATCGGGCGCGGAAGGCCGCTGCCCGGCTGCAGGTTGGCGCGCTGCTCGAGCGCGCCGGACGCCTGCAGGGCCGCGTACGTCGAACCCGCGGAGAGCGGGAGCTCCTTCAATCCTGGAGCCACTTCTCCCAGCTCGACGGCCACCGCGCGCGAGAGAACCTCGTTGCCGATTCGATCTGAGAGGAGCTGTGCGCCGGCCGGGGCGGTGGTCTGGGTTACGAGACCACCCACCAGAACCCCAGCCAGTATCCATGCGACAAACGCACCGACCGTAGGTCTCACGTTTGACCCCTCCTTATCGTGTCACGGCGGCGAGGACATCCGCGCCGTGGCCGAACAACGCGTTGGTTCCCACCTCCCACCGTGCTCCATGGGGATCCTTCGTTGATGCCATTCTCTCGATGAAGCCGTCACCGGCGGCGAGGGAGAAATTCCGATGGGACCGTGAAGGCGAGCACGTCTGTCCCCCTGGTCATGTCTCCCGTCTGAATGAAGAGCACGTTGTCTTCAAGCGAGACGGGGTAAGATGTCCAGGTGTTGGGCAGCGAGAAACTGCCGGGCACGTAGTGTCCGAGCTCGGCAAACTGGACGAGGCCTTTCCCCAGATCGGGGTCGAACGCGAAGACATGCGTTCCCTCGATGTACCAGCCGGCAACGATCACGTTGGTCCCGGGAACCTGAACAATCACATGGATGGTGCAGTTGCCCGGCACCGGCGTGCGCTGCGAGATGAACACGCCATTCGCCCCATCGGGCTGCTTCAATAGTCTGGGCCGGGCCTTGTCGCGGATGTCGTAGAACCAAGCTCCTCCGCCGCCGTCCGGTGGCGCGCCATCGCAGACGTTGGTCAGGCCGCCGCCGCGCTCATCGGTGACGATGAGGATTTTGCCATCTTCGGTGGGGTCGGCCTCGTGCGAGATGGAAATGTCCTCGGTGGGACCCCTCGGCGTGGTCGTCCCACCGTGCTGGATCACCGAGACGATCTTGACGTTCGCCTGGCGCAGGTTGGCCCGCATGAAGTCGTCGTTCTCGTAGCGGAACTCCTGTGTGCCGGATGTCGGCCGCGCCCACTGTTCACAATTGGTCACGGACTGCGGGCGGCCCAGCGCAGGATCGCCGTCCACGACCGGGCAGGCAGGTGGCAGGCCGGCGGCGCTGGGATCGCGATCCTGGTCGATCATCTGCTGGCTGGTCAGGTGCGTGCCCGTTAGCCGGCAGGCGGGATCGGTCAGGCTGACGCAGTTGACGCCGTCCTTCCGGGTCGCCGGGCTGATGTTCCGCTGGGTCACACCCGAGATGTCGAAGATGACCGTCGCGTTGATCGCGGCGCAGTACAAGAAGTTGCCCTGGATGGTGATGTCGTGGCACCCGTTATTGCCTTTGTCAAAAGCGCCCGCGGTCAACCCTTCAGGGAAGCGTGCGTCCGTGAAGGCGGCGGGCACGTCTACCGTCTGCCCGGCGAGCGTGTGCGGGACCGGGAACTGGAAGCGGGCGACGGCCGGGCGGCAGCCTGCGAAGCGAGCTGGATCGCCCGCCGGCGGGACGCAGGAACGAAAGTCGATGATGTCAATGGCATTGAGCTGGGTGTCTGACGACGAAATGAAGATCAACCCCCGCCGCTTGTCAATCGGGTTGTTGTGGGCCTCCCCGAAGCTTCGGACCAGATGAAAGAGCCTGGGGGTCGCGAGGCTGGAGATGTCGACGAGTTCCACTCCGCCGCCCGCCGGATCGTGGCAGCGTCCATCTGCGTCGGTCGCGATGCTCACCAGCGTGCCGTCGGCGTTGACCTGGACATCGTCCTGCCACCCCGAGACCGCGCCGATGGCGTCGGAGAGATCTTCGTCTCCCTCCACCTTGTTCTGGATCAGGGCCTCCGGCGTGGCGTTCGGGCAGCCGAACGCCGAGGCGTAGTCAGAGACCGGGACCGGGCCCGATATCAGCGAAAAGCTGTCGTACCTGAAGATCCGAAAGCCCAGCGTTATGGATCCGACGATGACGTGAACCTTTCCGTTCCGGACGAACCTCTCCACGTCGGTGCCCAGCGGCTGCATCGTGCCCGGCCCCATCGGGAAGTTGGCCACGAACCGCCACTGGCCGCTCGAGCCGTTCGCGGGATAAGGAACGTCGGTGGGAAACCCCTGCGGAGATGTGACGCCGGTCGGCACGTGATCGGCTCGCCCGGAGTTGACCAGCATGGTGAGCATCAAACCCGCAAGGATGCCCGCGATGAGCGCCTTCCTCATGATCGGCCTCCTCATTTACGCTGGCTGGTTTCCGGACAAAAAAAGAGGGGGTGGGCACGAAACCCACCCCCTAGGGGGTTGGAGACGAGCACGGCAAATCGCCCGGACCGGACGCGCGACCGTACCATGCAATGCCTATGTCATCATGTTCCTTTCGGATAAGTAATCAGGATAACTACGGAGGCTGAAAGCGGTAAATCATTGACGAACTAACGTTCGGTTACGGAGACAAAACCTCGTCCTTCGCGGGCTGTGAGATTCCAAGAATCATGGGCAGGGCCTCCTGCTGCGCCAGCCGGCGCAAGCGGTCGGGGGCGGCCACGATAATTGAGCCACGGCTGACGCGAATCACGCCGAGCTGCTCCAGCCGCTTGAGCGCCCGGTTCACACCGCCGCGCGTCGCGCCTGCCAGTTCCGACAACTCCTTCTGTGTGACACGGACCGCCAGGCCTCCGGGTTTACCGTGGGCAGCGCCGCCTTCTTCTGCGAGCTCGAGGATCCGCTTCGCCAGGCGGACCGGCAGGTCGAGGAACTGCATCTCCGCCACCAGCATTGCGACGGCACGGATCTGGCGCGCGAAGATCGCGGCCATCTTGAGCACCGCATCGGGATGCCGGCGCAGGATCTCGATCAGGTCGACACGAGGAACAGCCAGCACCGTCGTTGGCGACAGGGCCGTCGCGGAGAGAAAGTGTGGGCCGTCGTCAAAAATGGTCTGAATCCCCAATAGCCGTCCGGAGGCGAACTTTCCGACAGTGATGCGCCGTTCCTGAGAGGTCAACGTGAGGTTGATCTCGCCGCTCTGGACGTAATAGACAAACGAGGGCGGGTCGCCTTCCCGGAAGAGCGTTTCCTCAGTGCGGTAGGCGCGCCGCTGCACGCGCGGCAGCAGCCTCGCCAGCTCCGGTTCGGTAAACTCCGAAAAGGGCGGCACCGAGGTGATCGGCGCGGTCGGCACCACGGTCTCGTTCATCTCGGGCGAACCTTCGACCCATCAGATAAGGAGTCCTCCGCTCACCTGGTGCCCGTCCGTTGGAGCCGTGCGCGCAGCGCGCCCACCGGCGCCACGTCGAACGGCACCCCGCTCCGGTAGGCGATCGCCATCCCTGACACCGGCGACACCTTCCCACCCGGCAGGATGATCCCAACGAGATTCAGCGGATCGGCGGCGGAGACCGCAATCACCTCGTCCTCTCCCGCGGCGCGGCGCACGCCCCGCAGCGTCTCGACCGCCTCCGGCAGCGCGAACTGTTCGCCGACGAACCCCGCGACAAAGCGGCCGCCGCGGATCTCCCCCTGAGCTTCCCACCTGCGGTAGACCTCCAGCAGCGCGCGCCACGGCGGCGCCAGCGTTTCGCGGGCCAGCAGATCGCGGAAGACCACGCCGTACCGGCGGAGCAGCTGGCGGGCGACGGCCTCTTCGCGGCTGCGTGCGTCCACGTCGCCGGCCTCATGCCACAACGACCAGCGTCCGACCGGGAGCGATCGGCCGTGCGTCCGCAGCCCCGCGCCCGGTGCAGGACGCAGCCCGCCGTAGGCCCGGAACCGCAGCCGGCCGCGGTGGCGCGGGCCGCCGTGCAGCAGCTGCCGCAGCCCGGCCACGCCGTCGCCGGTCACCGCCCCGTGCGCTACCAGTTCCCACAGCGCGTCCTCGACCTCGGCGGCCAGACGCCGCGTGCCCTTGACGATGTCGAACAGGAACGAAGCGCCCCGCTGCCGGAGATAACGGGCGATGTCTCCGGCTGCCGGCGAGAGTCGCGCCAGCACCTCTTCCAGATTCCGGCGATCTTTAAGGAAGACCGGCAGGTCCTCACGCAGCACAAACGCGATCGGTGAGTTGCGGCCGGGACCAGATCGTCTCCGGCTTCGCTTCCCCGCCGGGGGCTCCTCATCCGCGGCGGCCCCGTTGGCGCTGAGCCGGCCCCAGGTCACCGTCCCGGACAGACACAGGTACTCCAGGTCGGCGGGATCGTAGAGGCGAATGCGCGCGGGGAGCACGTGCTCCTCCCACGAGGGCGCCGGCAGCTCTACAGCCTGCAGCTGGCCGATGATCTGGACCACGCCGTCCCGCCCGTGCAGTTGCGTCCCGGGTTGCACGTGCTGCCAGCGGAACAGGAAGCGCATGAAGTCGGCGGCGGAAACCGCTTCAATCTCGCGGCGGAGCCGGCCCAGCGTCAGCCGGTGGATCCTCGCCAGCAACCTGCGCTCGCACCACTCTTCCTCAGCCGCGCCTGGCGTGAACCGGCCGCGCAGCACCGTCCCCATACCCTCCAGCGCCGCCAGCGCGATGTCCACGTCGGCCCGCCGCAGACCGAGCCGTGCGGACAGGGCCGCAGCGGTCACCGGACCGCTTACCTGCAACCAGCCCAGCACGATGAGCCTAATCGCGTCGTCCTGCGTCAGAGCAGTGTGCCCCGCCCGCGGAAGCGCCAGCACAATTTCCGGAACGAACTGGACGTCGGGGAGGGCGGCGCGGACGAGCGCGAGTCGTTCGGCCGCCACATACGCGCAGTGCTCCCAACCCGTGTCATCACGCCACCGGGCGGTCGTGGCGCGGCCGGATGCCAGAAGGCTCCCGGCGAATGGGGCCCAGGGTTCGTCCGCGGCCTCGGGCAGCAGGCCCACCGACAACAAGTGATCGTGCAGGTCGTCGGCGTCCCGCACGTCCGGCTGCGCCTGCAGGCGGACCTCTTCGATGGCCGCCTCGTCCAGCGCGCCGATCCCGGCGGCGAGATCCGGATCCGTGCGGCGCAGGCTCACGGCGCGCGCGCGGCGTTCCTCCAGGGGCGCGTCATCCAGGAAGGCAAACGGGTTCGCGTTGAGGATCTCATGGGACATCGCCGACGGACTGGGCGTCTCGACGGCGACCGTGCGCAGCTCGCCCCGCTCCATTCGTCCCACGATTTCCAGCAGCCCGTCCAGATCCATCGCCTCGTGCAGGCAGTTGCTGATCGTCTCATTGACCAGCGGATGGTCGGGCGGGGTCACGGGGCCCGACCGGTTATCCTGGCAGGCCACCTGCTCGGGAAATACCGCCGCCATCAGGTCCTCGGCCCGCATGCGCTGGATCGGCATCGGGACGCGCCGCCCGCCCCCGTACCGCAGGATGGCCAGGGCACGGTTCGCATTCCACCGCCACCGGTTCGTGAACATCGGCGATGCCAGGAGGGCCTGGACGAGATCGTCCTTCGCCGTTGCGGTCCGCACAAACGAGAAGACACCGTCCAGTGGAAAACTGTGCTGCTCACCCAGGGAGAGCACGATCCCGTCGTCGGTGGCCGCCGCCTGCAGTTCAAAGTCGAACGTCAGGCAGAAACGCTTGCGGATGGCCAGTCCCCACGCCCGGTTGATCCGGCCGCCGAACGGCGTGTGCAGCACCAACTGCATCCCGCCGGCTTCATCGAAGAACCGTTCGGCGACAATCGTGCGCTGGGTCGGTACGCACCCCAGGACCGCCGCCGTCTCGGTCACATAGGCGACGATCTGCTCGGCCCCCGGCTGATCCACGCCGGCTTCCGCGACCAACCACTGGAGGGCTCCTTCGCGATCCCCCCGCCGGTCCGCGACCTCCTGGCGGAGCGCGGACACCGCCGCAGACAGCTCGGCGGTGCGGGCCGGCGCTTCCCCGAGCCAGAAGGGAACGGAGGGCGGCGCCCCGTGCGCGTTCTCCACGCGGACCTTCCCGGCTTCCACGCGCCGGATGCGCCAGGAAGTATTGCCCAGCAAGAAGATGTCCCCGCCCTGACTCTCAATCGCAAAGTCCTCGTTGACCTTCCCGACGAATGTGCCCTGCGGCTCCTCGATGACGTCGTAGTCGGCGGTGTCGGGAATCGCGCCCCCGGAGGTGATGGCGGCCAGGCGCGCCCCGCGGCGGCCGCGTAGCACGCCGTGCACCTGGTCGCGGTGAAGAAATGCGCCGGCCCGGCCGCGGCGGTGGCTGATGCCCTCGGACAGCATCACGAGTACCTGCTCGAACTCGTCCCGCGTGAGATCCTGATAGGACAGCGTGCGCTTGAGCAGGGCCCAGAGATCGTCTTCGCGGATCTCCTCGCTGGCGGCGGTGGCCACGATCTGCTGGGCCAGGACGTCTAACGGTTTGCGGGGCAGGATGATCCGGTCGAGCTCCCCTGCCCGTGCGGCCCGCACGGCGGCCGCGCACTGGACCAGCTCATCGCGGGTCAGCGGGAACAAGACGCCCTTGGGCACGCTGCCCAACCAGTGCCCGGAGCGGCCGACCCGCTGCAGCAGCGTCGCGAGGGCCCGCGGGGCGCCGAGGTGGCAGACCAGATCCACATGGCCGATGTCGATGCCCAGCTCCAGCGACGCCGTCGCCACAACGACCGACAGCTCTCCGGACTTCAGCCGGCGTTCGGCGTCCAGCCTGATCTGCCGGGAGAGGCTGCCGTGGTGCGGCGCCACCTTGCCCTCGCCGAGCCGCTGGGTCAGCTGGTGGGTGACCCGCTCCGCCAGCCGCCTGGTGTTGACGAACACGAGCGTGGTGCGGTGCTCCCGGGCCAGCGCGGCGATGCGATCGTAGATCTCCGCCCACATCTCGTGCGAGGCCACATGGCTGAGCGGCTGGCCGGGCACGTCCACCCGCAGCTCCCACGCCCGGCGGTGCCCGACATCGACGATCGCACAGTCAGGTCGCTCGTCCGGCGTCGTCCGGCCCCCGCCGATCAACAGCTGCGCGATCTCTTCGATCGGCTTCACCGTGGCGCTGAGCCCGATCCGCTGCAGCCGGCGTCCGGCGAGCAGGTCGAGCCGCTCCAGCGAGACAGCCAGGTGGCTGCCCCGCTTGTCGCCGGCCACCGCATGGATCTCATCCACGATGACGGCACGTGCGGTCCGGAGGAACTCCCGGCTGCGTTCCGCGGTGAGCAGGATGTATAACGACTCCGGGGTCGTGATGAGGATGTGCGGCGGCCGGCGGACCATCAGGTTCCGCTCGCGCGCCGGTGTGTCGCCGGACCGGACCATGGCGCGGATCTCCGGCAGCGGCGTCCCGGCCTGTTCGGCCAGGACGCGGATCGCCGCCAGGGGCTCCTGCAGATTTTTCTGGATGTCGTTGCCCAGGGCTTTCAGCGGTGAGACGTAGATGACCGCGGTCTCATCCGCCAGCGCCCCGCGCCGCGCCGCGGCCACCAGGTGATTGATCGACCACAGGAACGCGGCCAGCGCGGCGCTCTGGCGGATGAGACCGCGGTCATCTATGTGTCGCCGCTCAAAGCCCTGGGGAACGACATCCAGAAAAACCTTCAGGAGCCGCTGGCGGCGATGCGCACGCTGGCCGAGCAGGCAGGGACGCCACTGCCGGAGATCCGCGTGATGGTCCGTTCCGGCGACACGCCGGCGCGCGAACGTAACCTGATGCTCCGCCGGCCCCCGCATATCCTCATCACCACTCCTGAATCGCTGTACATTCTGCTCACGGCCCAGCGCAGCCGCGACTTCCTCCGGACGGCGCAAGCCGTTATTGTGGACGAGATCCACGC
>JBIOWP010000159.1:0-28161 GCA_044868695.1 bacterium | reverse complement strand
GGATCCGGGAGCGGTTCAACCGCGAGCACCCGCTCGGAGGCCTGCGGGTCGCCGCCTGCCTGCACGTCACCACTGAAACGGCCAACCTGATGCGGACGCTGGTGGCTGGCGGCGCGCAGGTGCGGCTGTGCGCCAGTAATCCGCTGTCCACCCAGGACGACGTGGCCGCCGCGCTGGTCGAAGAGCAGATCGCGGTCTTCGCCATCAAGGGCGAAGACCGCGACACCTATTACCGCCATATCAACCAGGCGCTGGACATCAAGCCCCAGGTCACGATGGACGACGGGGCCGACCTGGTTTCCACGATCCACGGCCCGCGGCGGGACCTGCTGGCCGACATCGTGGCCGGCACCGAGGAAACGACGACGGGTGTGATCCGGCTGCGCGCGATGGCCCGCGACGGCGCCCTGAAGTATCCGATCGTGGCGGTCAACGACGCCAAAACGAAGCATCTCTTCGACAACCGGTACGGCACCGGGCAGTCCACGCTCGACGGGCTGCTGCGGGCGACGAACCTGCTGCTGGCGGGCAAGACGATGGTCGTCTGCGGCTATGGGTCGTGCGGCCGCGGCCTGGCGCTGCGCGCGCGGGGCATGGGCGCCCGCGTGGTGGTCACGGAGGTGTCTCCACTGCACGCGCTCGAGGCGGTGATGGAGGGCTACGAGGTGCTGCCGATCGACGCGGCGGCGCGGGAAGGAGACATCTTCATCACCGTGACCGGCAACCGGGCGGTGATCCGCAAGGAACACTTCGACGTCATGAAGGACGGGGCGGTCCTGGGCAACAGCGGGCATTTCAACGTGGAGATCGACATCCCGGCGCTGGAGGACCTGGCCGCCTCTTCGCGCGAGGTCCGGCCGTTCGTCCAGGAGTACCGGCTCGCGGATGGCCGCCGGCTGTACCTGCTGGCCGAGGGGCGTCTGCTCAACCTGGCCGCCGCCGAGGGCCATCCGGCCGCCGTAATGGACATGAGTTTCGCCAACCAGGCGCTGGTGGTCGAGTACCTGGCGAAACAGGGCAAGACCCTGGCCCCCACCGTGTACTCGGTCCCGCCCGATATCGACCAGTCCGTCGCCCGCCTCAAGCTGGACGCGATGGAGATCCGGATCGACGAGCTCACCCCCGAACAGCGGAAGTACCTCCAGTCCTGGGAGGAAGGGACGTAGCGCTTAGCAAAATCCCAACATCGTCCCACTCTGCCGAATTTCTCCATCCAACCAATTCGCCTTGATCCAACAATCCGTGCCAGCTGGGGGTGCGTTATGAGGAGACGTATCTCACCATTGGCGGTGATATGTCTCGCCGTTGTGCTGCTCTTCATGAACTCCGAGGTGACGCTGGCAGATCCGGGAGAGGTGAAGGTGAGCGACCAGGCCTACGTCCGGCACGACGGCGGCTCAGACGCCACGATTGCGAACTGCTCGGACGATTCGACTGATCCGGGGCCGGATGGTGCGCCACCCGCAGGTGATGGGACTCCCGAGGGCAGCGGCGAGCGGCAGCAGAACGAGCCAACGGTCGCGGTCAACCCGCTCAACACGTTGTATATGACCGCGGGTGCAAACGATTACTGTGCCGTGCAGACGATCGGCGACGCGTGGGCGGGGTTTTACTACTCATCGGACGGTGGAGCGACCTGGGCGAACAGCCTGCTTCCCGGCTATCCGACGGATACGTCCACCGCGGGCCAGGCGTCTCCTCTCTACCTTTTCGTCGGGGGCTCCGGCGATCCCGTGCAGGCGTGGGACAGATCCAACCATCTCTACTACGCGGGCATCGCCTTTAACCGTGTCCGTCCCGTGAACGGGTCCATCTGGCTCGCCCGCTACCACTGGCCCGCCGTGGCGGCGGCGCCGATTTACGAGTTCACGACGCTCGTCTCTCGTGGGACGCCTAGCCCATTCGGTATCGGCCATTTCGAGGACAAGATCGAGGTTGAGGCAGACAAGGGGACGGCGAGTCCGTTTGCGGGCAACGTCTACCTCTGCTGGGCCCGATTCACGGGCGGCTCCAACAACTTCGTGGAGTTCGCCACCTCGACCGATGGCGGCCGAACATTCAGGATTCAGAAGATCTCAGAGGGAATACACGGCAACCAGTCGTGCGACATCGGCATCAGCCGAACCGGCACGGTCTTTGTCGCGTGGCGCCAGTTCGACTTCACCCCCGGGGAAGACGTCCCCCAGAAGCAGAACGACGCGGTAGCCTGGGTAAAGTCGACGAACGGCGGCCGGTCGTTCACGAAGCCGGCTGTGGCATTCGAGTTCACCCACTGGGACATGGTTGATCGATCACTCTCGGGTGCGCGGCGCAGGGATTGTGGTGACGGACCACAGGCGTGCCAGTCAGGCTACGTCTTTGGGCGCGCGGACAGCGGCCCGCGCATTACCGCGGACCCGGTTGGAGGCGAGGGTGACGAAGCGTACGTCGTTGTCGAGGCGACGGTGCCGGACACGCAGACGGCGACGGGCTCGACTTACGGCACCGTAGCGAACGGCGTCGGCAGCCAGGGGTCGATCTACTTCGCCAGGACGACGAATGGGGGGGCGACGTGGTCGGAGGCGACACGAGTCGATCCGCAGGCGCAGGGTCACCAGTTTTATCCTGATGTCGACATCGACAACGGCGTTCTCTATGTCGTCTACCATGACAGTCGCAACGACAACGCAAGCGGTCCACCCGGGACGCCTAGCGGCGGGGATTACCGCACTGTGCCATTCGGCAACATTCACGTTGGAGGCGCCGCCGGGTCGATCGCCGGCATCGGCCTGGAGACCTGGTATTCCTGGTCCACTGACGGCGGGGCGACATGGAGCCATGCGAAGGCCTCGAGTGTGTCATATCTGCAGAATTACGAACAGTTCGGGAACCGCGACGTCCCCTTCTTCGGTGACTACAACTACGTCGACGTTGTCGGCTCCACGGTAGCAATGCTCTGGACGGATTCGCGTGAAACGGTCGCGGGAACCGACCCGCGGTACGATGATCCGGCGGTCGCTCCCGACAACGGTACCGACGGATTCGATGTGCTGCAGTGTCGGGTGTTTAACCCGACTACCGGCGTCTGGAGTGCCGACAACTGTGCCAACGCCGGTGGACTGGACCAGAACATCTTCGGGCTTATTCTGGGGCCGTAAGAAATCAGAACGCCGGGTTAAGAACGGGGGTCTGACCCAGGTTGGTCAGACCCCTTCTTCATTCGGACAGAGCCGGTCCACGTAAGGGCATACTCCGGAATGTAGAATAGCCCAAAGCGGTCATAGCACCGCGCACTGCTATCGTGCGACACTTCGGGCGTGGCGCTCCTGCGCGGACTTGCCGATCTATTCTTCCCGCCAGCGTGCCAGGTGTGCGAGACGCCGGGCGACTTCCCGCTCTGCCCTCGGTGCCGGGAGGCCATGCCGCTCATTGGCCCGCCGGTCTGCCGGAAGTGCGGTAAGCCGTTGCGGGGGCCGCCGGATCTGCTCTTTACCTGCGTCCCGTGCAGGCACCGCCGCACCTCCTTCGCCTGCGCCCGGGCGGCCGGCATCTACGATGCGCCGCTGCGCGACGCGATCCACGCCCTGAAGTTTGGGGGGTGCCAGGCGCTCGCAGGGCCGCTGGGCCGCCTGATGGCGGAGGTCGCGGCCACCGACCCCAGGCTGCGGGCCGATCTCATCGTGCCCGTCCCGCTGCACCCCCAGCGATTGCGCGAGCGGGGGTTCAATCAAGCGGAGCTTTTGGCGGCGGAGGTTGGGGCCTACCTGCGTCTTCCTGTTCGAACGGATCTCCTACACAGAGCGAGGCCGACGAAGTCCCAGACCGAGCTCTCCCGCAGCGATCGACGCGCCAACGTTCGGGCCGCGTTTGTCGCCGGGAGCCGGTGCGCCTTTGGACGCATCCTGCTGCTCGATGATGTGATGTCCACCGGCTTCACAGCTGCGGAGTGCTCGCGGGTCCTGCGCGCCGCGGGAACCCGAGAGGTTGTGGTGGCCACGGCGGCTCTGGCTGTACTGAAGTGAGCGTGGACAAAGGAGAACGGGCGGCGACGTTCCGCCGCCCGTTCTCGATGGGACCCGCCTGTCCTACGGTTGCCCTTGTCGATCTATCCGAACCCACCACGGGACGCGTAGCGTCGTCGAGCCGCAGGTGATCTCGAGATCGCCGCTGCGATCGCCGCTCGCAGTTTGACCCGCCTTGCCACCGGCGAGTGTGAGCGTCAGGCCCGCCGTCGCCCCCGCCGCGAGGCTGCTGATGGCGTCGTTTGGCGAGGCGGTGACGGTAATGCCGCTGCCTGCGCCGGTCACACTGGGCGAGCACGTCTGGGCACTCCCACTAACGTTGCGAACCGAGAGGCTGACAGCCGCGCTGACATCTTTGTTGCCCGTCCATGCCCCAAAGCTGGCGCTGGCGGGGTCGATGGTCAGCGGAGTGGAGTCCGCAGCGACCAAGTCGATCCGGCCGCCGCCGCGCGTGAGGACCCCGGTCGAGGCCGTTCCGTTGACGTGATCAAGAACGGGCCGCTTGGCGGTGTTGACGAGCGCCGACTTGACATCCGCCGCCGACCAGTCGGGATGCAGGGCGAGCAAGAGCGCAGCAGCTCCGGCGAGGTGCGGCGTGGCCATGCTCGTGCCCTGGAAGTATGCAAACCCGAGCTCTCCAGTTTTTTCGTCGAAGACCGAGGAGTAGACGTTGACGCCCGGCGCGGTGACGTCAGGCTTGATCAGTGACGTGAACGGCGTCGGGCCACGGCTCGAGAACCCCGCGATGATGTCGGCGTTCGTGGTGAGGAACTCTGCCGGGGAGGTCCCGTCAATCGTCGCCGTGCCAGACGGCTTAATAGCGTTGCCCTGCGTCTTGCTGAGCATCGCGGCAGGGATGATGGGAAACGGTTCGGTCCCATCGTGGCTCATGGCGCTCGGGTCACCGGCGACGTTGTTGACGACCAACACTCCCAGCGCGCCGGCGTTCTCCGCGTTACGGACTTTTGTTGTGAACGTGCACACCCCACGGTCGATCAGTGCAATCTTTCCGGTGATGACAGTCGTAATGGCGGAGCAGCCGTTGGCAGGAGTGGTGACCGTGTACGCGGCGCTGACGACGACATCCGCAACCCCGTCCTCGTCCGTATCGCCGAAGGTGTTGAAATCACCCAGTGCTGCGCCGAGCGCGGAGGTGCCTACGGTGACTGGAACTCCGACGAAGTGGGGGTTCGTGCTGGCCCCCGCGGTGAGAGCTCCCGGGGCGCTTCCCGGAGACTCAACCGTCGAATCTCCTGGCCCGGAGTTGCCTGCGGCGACGGCGGCGACGACGCCGGCATCCACTGTCGCATCTGTCGCCTCGGCCAGCAGATCACTCGGTCCTTGCACTTTGCCGCCGATGCTCATGTTCACCACGTCCATGCCGTCAGCGACGGCTTTTTCAAGGGCGGCCGCAATGTCGTGGCTGAACGCCGAGCCGTCGAAGGCGCGGAACCCCGCGCCGAAGCCCGGGAAGACGTTGTAGTCGTGGAGGGTCGCGCCCGGCGCCACGCCGCTCCAGGTGCCTGCCGTCGGGCCGTCCGCAGGCCCGCTCAGATCGAGGACACAGCCGGCGACTGTGCCGGCCACGTGGGTCCCATGGTTGAACACAATCGTCTTGGCCGCGCCGGGTGGCACTGCCACGCCGCTGGCGAAGACGTCGTGCGTGATTGGCCCTTTGCAGTCGAACGCCGGATGACTGTCTTCGATGCCGGTATCAATGATACCGACCTTGACGCCGAAGCCCGCATTGTCGCGGCCTCCGGCGGCGGACCAGATGGCACTGGCGGCAATGAGACCCGTGCTAATGGTCATCGCCGGCCGCACCAGGAAGCTGGGAGAGACGCGAGCCACTCCCGGTCCGCCCGCCAGCAGGTCCTGCCGTTCGCCGTTCAGTTTGACGGCCAAGCCGTGAAACACGGCGGAGTACTCTCGCACGACCTGTGCGCGAGACGCGTTGGTCTGCAGCCAGCGCTTGTAATCCTGCCGCTTGCCGTTCAGATACCCGGCATACGCCTGGACGGGTTTCGAGTTCATGTTCAGTTTCTTGCCTCGAAGTGGCTTGGTCCGTTCCAGCCCCGGGATGCCGCCCATGTAAGATGCGATCGGGGCGTCCAAGAACTTGATCGTCACGTAGTCATGCTGCGGCTGTGCCGCTGCCGGCGCGTCAGTAGCCTGCCCACCGGCTCCGGCAGGGCCAACGGAGACGGCGGCGAGGACCACGATGGCGAGCATGCCCGCCAGCCGTCTGAGAACCTGACTCATGCGTTCCACCTCCTCAGAGGGTGTGAGAGCATGCGATGTCGCGGACAATGTGCGATTGATTCAGGGGATGTCACTGTGTTCGCTGGCTGAACTGGGACCTCCTGCTTCAGTGCAGCGACCCGCTGACATGGAGGATTCGCGAGACTGTCACTTCTCTGTAACTTTGAGAGAAAAACAAAAGAGCCGGTGGGGATCGCAGTTTCCCCACCGGCTCACCAGCAGAGCAGTCTATGGATTGACCCTTCTGTACATTGCGTCCTGCCGGTATCCGGTCTTCAGCAAACCTGTGTAGAAGTCGACCTGCGGGGACGTAGCGAACGTCTGGAATCCCGTCCAGACCACGTGGACCCTGTTGGTCGAGTCCACGGCCAGGCCCGTATAGTCGCCGTGGAAGACGTTGCAGTTTTTCCCAGCGGGCGCCCCGCCGCAGACCGCGGGCCAGGCGGTGGTGTACTGGCCGGCCCAGTGTGTGACGGAGTTGTCGACCTGTTCGGGGTTCGGGCTCAAGGTCGTCTTCGTCCCGCCCTTCCACAGCACATGGGTGAACGTCGTTTCTGCCGGATCCGTCGAGGGATCCTCATCCCAGGCGATGGCCAGCGTGCCGTCGCTCAGGTAGGCCGCCCACGGGAACCACTGGGAGCCCCCGCTTGACGAGACCACCGCGGGGGTGGACCAGGTTGCCCCCCCATCTGTGGTTGTCGTCGTCCGGACTCTCAGGAGTGACCCGGGACCGGCGCCGCAGGGGTCGTAGTTAGGAGCCGTGCCGATGGTCAACCCTCCGGTCGGGGTCAGGAAGCAGCCCAGCGTCGCAGCGGGGTTGGCAGTTACCCGATCGGCGAAGACGACCGTGACCGTATCACCATTCGAATCGGTCGGGTCGGCCACAATCGCGCCGAGCGGCGCCCAGCGGATCTGGTGTCCCCAGACCGTCTGGCGCCGGATGACGGAGAAGGGCATGTCTGAGAGCCCATCCTCCATCTGCACGACCGCGACCGGTGCGCTGAAGCTGGCTCCACCGTTGACCGACTTTACCACCATAATCTGGGAGTCGAAGTCAAAGGGCTGCTCCCACGCAGCGCTGTGCTGCCCATTGATGAACATCACGTAGACGGTGCCATCCGGCGCGACGGTGGGGATGCTGAACTGGTCTTCGTCACACTCCCCGGCCGGTCCGGTGCTCTGGAGGGTGCATAGACTCGCGCTCGAACCGGAGATTTCCTTTGGCGTGGACCACGTCACGCCCCCGTCGTCGGAGTAGCTCAGGTAGATGGGCGATTCGGCGTAGCTGCCCTGGATGCTGTTCAAGAAGCGCGACGCCGTGACGTATGCCCGGCCATAATGTGGAGACCCAGAGAAGTTGTCGACCGTCACCCACTCCTTGTCCCAGAAGACTGCCTGGTTCGCCGGGCCGATGCCGGCGCCCGTTCCCTTCATCACGGTGACCGGTTCGTTCCAGGTCAGTCCGCCGTCAGTAGAGCGGCTCACCGACACGTCGCCCCGCGAGACCCAAGGACCGCCCTGCCCGCCGACGTTCTCCAGCTGGGCCATAAGCACGGTGTTGTGCTTCCTGTCGAAGGCGGGGGACGGGTCGCCCGCGCCGTTGCCGAACCTCATGGGAATCTGGCCGTCTTTCCAGGTCACTCCTCCGTCGAACGAGGTGAAGAATCCTGTCGGGACGAGGGCCTGCCTGGCCCCGGTGGAGTTGTTGAACCGGTAGTAGTAGTCGTTTGATCCGACCACGATGTGGTCGGGGTTGTCTGGATTAACGGCAACCGCGATCTCGTTGTCCGGCGAGAAGTCCTGAGCGAATTCCGGGACGGCGCAGTTCAGGATGACCCCGGCGGTCGGACTCCCGGAGGTAGTGCAGGAGAATCGTTCAACCGCCACCTTGCTGAACTCACCTCCGGCCCCGCTCATGCCGGCGCTGCTGAGGTCGAACTCCTGCGGAGCCGGGAGCCACTTGATCGCGAACAGGTCGGTGGGTCTGTCCCGACCCGTGGACGGGAGCGTCAGCATGCCGACCAGGGTGATGCTGACTGCTAATGCCAGGACGATCGGATGCTTCAAAATCGACCGCATTCGTAGACAGCCTCCTCTTTGATCCACAACGGTCAGGGGGTCACAGGTCAGATTCTGCGGTGCTCTACCACATCCTGCATCAGTGGAGCGAGTTCCAGCGCCACCCGCAGGCCTGGGGCGGCGCGCAGCACTCTGGGAATCGCGTTCACGATGATCCCGCAGGTCGCCTGGTCTCCGTGGATGCCTCCGGGAATCGTCGCGGACACCGGGGGCGTGCCGTCGATGCGGATTACGTCGCGCGGCTGTTCAGCTGCGGCGGCCATCGTCAGGTCGAGCGTGATAGCGGCCGCTCCGTCGCGGTAGGCTGTGCAGACCTGGTGGAGGCCCCGCACGGACCGGTCCGGCCCTGCGACCGGTTCTACGACTTCATCGATCCGGTCCACCGTCCAGCTGAGCGCGTGCGCGATCATCGCCGCCGACTCCGGGAGGCCCACGTGGCCGATGTGGCCGTCGGCGACTCCTTTCGCAAACTCCTCGAGGCTCAGCCCTGCGCCGACCTTCTGCTGGAGCGGGAGACGCCGGGTCCCAACATCAACGACCCGCTCCACGGTCACCTGGCGGATGTCACGGCAGGGCTGGGCCAGAACGGCCGGCAGCAGATCCATGACAAACCCCGGGTTGACGCCGAGCCCCACGACGACCACGCCGTGCGATCGGGCCAGCGTGTCCAGCGCGGCTGCATCATGCTCGTGGTGATACCAGGGAAAGGCCAGCTCTTCGCACGTCGAGATGACCGAAAGACCGGCCTCGAGGAGCGGCATGATCTGCGGGAGGACCTGGCGAAGGCGCGACTGCGTCGAATGAAGGACAATATCCGCGCCGGCGGCCAGCACGGCGGCCGCATCCGCCGTTACGATCACGTCTTTGGGGGCGCCGGGAATCAGCGCCGCAGCCGGCCTGCCGGCTTTGGCGCGGTCGATGTCTGCGGCGGCGACGAGGCGGTGGCCCTGCTGGAGCGCCAGTTCGGCGATTCCTATGCCGATCGGACCCAGGCCGTACTGGATGAAGCGGGCAGGCGGCATCTGTCACATTCTAACAAGCGGCGGAGACCCGGGCCAGCGAGAGAAAAAGCATCGGAGGGGAGCACCGCCTCCCCTCCGATGATGGAGCTGGCCGAATCGGCTTCGCGCGCCGCGCTTTGATGGTGCGGGTCTACTTGCCCGTTACCGCGCGGAACGCGTTGATCCGGCCGTACCCGTACCACTCATCCTTCCCACGGTCGCCAAGGTCATCGGCAGTCAGCATCAAGAGATTGGCCATCTGGGCACCATGCCCGCCGCGAACCGAGAGCGCCAGCGCCGCCACGCCGCTCACGTGCGCGGCCGCCATGCTGGTGCCGATCATGAACGTATTCGAAATCCCGAATGGCCGTCCTGTCCCCGATCCTCTGCAAGGGTATGCTGCTGGGTTGGATGGCGGGACCGTCGGCAGGATCATGAACCGGCTGCACGCTGAGAAGATCCGGTCCACCGGCATGCCCGCAAACGGCGTGTTTGGCGGCGCAACGAACGGTGTGACGCTGCCGCCCGGCGCCGCAAAGGTGACGATCGAGTCGCCGTAGTCAGTGTAGGCGCGGGGGCTCCCTTCTACGGGCACGACGCCCATGCCATCCATGTTGAGCCACCCCTGCGGGCCCGTGCCCGATACGGCCAGGACGTGGGGCAACTGGGCCGGGATCTTGGTCATCTGCTTAAGTTCCTTCGCGTCCCAGTTGATCCCGTTGTTGCCCGCGGAGGCAATCAGCAGCGCACCCTTGCTGTGCGCATAGTTCAGCGCCCGGAGGAGGGCATTCTTCAGATGGTCCTCCTTGAGCATATCCTTGGACAGTGCCTCACCGAAGCTCATGTTGATGATGTCGGCGCCGGCATCCACGGCATACTTGAGACCGGCGATGATGGTCCCATACTCCGCGAACCCTCTGCGGTCCGCCACCTTCACCGCGATCAGCGTCACGTCCGGCGCGATACCCGCCAGCCTGACGCCTCCGGCGGCGATGATCCCCGCGACATGCGTGCCGTGCCCGTTAAAGTCCGCGTAGTCTTTCACCACGAACCCCGCGGGCAGGTTCGGCGGCTTCGGAGTGGACGGCCAGTCAAACTCATTAAAGAACGACTTGCTGAGCACCGGATCGACGATACTGACCACGGTGCCGTTGATGCGCCGCTGGAACTCCTGGTGCGAGTAGTCGATGCCGGTGTCCAATACGGCGACCTTGACATGAGCGCCTGTCGCCCCTGCGTTCCACGCGGCGGGGGCTCCGATCGTCCGCAGGTTCCACTGGATTGGCATGAAGAAGGCCAGCGCCGGGTTGCAGTCGGCCGTCGGTGGGTTCGAACACGGCGTCGCGCTGAAGGCTTCGGCGACAAGGTTCTCCGCCGCGGCCTCGGCACCAAGGCTCTCAGCGACCAGGGCATGGTTCTGATCAGGTGGCGCCACCGCGAGCTGACGGTCCGCTGCGACGCCTTCCACGCCCGCGATCCCGGCGACCGCGTACTCGAAAGCCGGCTCAGCCGACTCGACGACGGCGACGCCAATGTCATCAGCCGAGTAGAGAACCCGGCCGCCGACAGCGGCTACAAGCGACTCCAGGCCTGCCGGGAGCCGGTTGCCCTTCCCGATCAGGACGTAGCGCTTGCCGCCCTGGGCCGCCGCCTGGTTCACGGTGCCGAGGGATAGGGTTGTCATCCCCATCGTGATGAGAAGGATGACCACTGCGAACCGCGTTGATACGCGCATGTGCGCGTCCTCCGACGCTAACGTGCTCGGCCGAGAATCCCGCCGAGCCGGATGTCAATTTGTTCGAAGTTCATTGGCACTTCCGACCCCCTTCGCGGCGGGTCGCACCCTCTCTAGGTAGCAAGATCAATGCCGCCTGGAGAGGGAGGGTCTCCGGGACCTCGAACACTATGTCGTGTTCTGACCCGCCCGAGGAGCCCACTGTGCCGGTCGCCGTCGTCGCCATCGGTGGCAACTCCCTCATCAAAGATGAAGCGCATCCGAGTGTGGCCGGAGAGATCGCGGCCCTCCAGGAGACCTGCGCGCACATCGGCGGCATGCTGGCCTCCGGATGGGACGTCGTCCTCACTCACGGGAACGGCCCGCAGGTAGGGTTCAACCTCCTGCGCAGCGAACTGGCGGCCCGCGCCGCGCCCACACTGCCCCTGGACATGCTGGGGGCGCAGACCCAGGGATCGATCGGCTACCTACTCCAGCAGGTCCTGGGCAACGAACTGCGCCGCCGCACCATCCGTAAGCGCGTTGCGACGGTGGTCACCCAGACAGTCGTGGACCCCCACGACCCGGCCTTCCACCGTCCAACTAAGCCTATCGGCAGGTTCTACCAGAAGGATGAGGCGGGCCGGCTGCAGGCGGAACGGGGCTGGCAGATGGTGGAGGACGCGGGACGTGGGTGGCGGCGCGTCGTCCCGTCTCCGCTGCCGGTCGAGATTGTCGAGCGGCTGGTCATCAAGGGACTCGTCCACCAGGCCATCGTGGTCATCGCCTGCGGCGGGGGCGGCATTCCCGTCGTGCGTGAACCGGACGGCCGGCTGACCGGGGTCGAGGCGGTGATCGACAAAGATCTGGCCAGCTCCCTGCTCGCGCAAGCGATCGGCGCAGATCTGTTGCTCATTTCCACCGCGGTCGAGCGGGTGGCGGTCCACTACGGCAGGCCGGAGCAGCGCGACCTCACAGCGATCACCGTCGATGAGGCGAAGGAGTATCTCAGCGCGGGACACTTTCCCGCGGGGAGCATGGGACCGAAGGTGCGCGCGGCGATCGAGTACGTCGAGGCCGGGGGGCCGGAAGCGCTCATTACATCCCCGGGGGCCATCGAACGGGCGCTGGCGGGCCAGACGGGAACCCGCATCACCGCAGGACGCTGACGCAGACGGGTTGAAGAGTTGGAAAGTTGGAACGTTAAAAAGTTGGACCGTTGGAAAGATCGAACGTTGAAGCGTTGAAGGAGTTTCCGGTGACGGAGATGCAGTTCGCGCAGCGCATGGCGGGACTTGGGACCGAGACCGCATTCGAAGTCCTGGCCAAAGCCCGGGACCTGGAACGCCGGGGGAAGTCGATCGTCCACCTGGAGATCGGCGAACCTGACTTCGACACGCCCGAGCATATCAAAGAGGCTGCCTTCAAGGCGCTGCGCGAGGGAGCCACCCACTACACGCCCTCGGCGGGACTCTATGAGGCCCGGGAGGCGATCGCCCAGCACGTCGAGGCGACGCGCAAGATCCCGGTGACCCCGGATGAGATTGTCGTCACCCCCGGAAGCAAGCCGGTGATGTTTTTCGCGATCCTGGCGCTCGTGAACCCAGGGGATGAGGTGATCTGCCCCGATCCCGGTTATCCCATCTATGAGTCCGTCGCGCGCTTTGTCGGGGCGGTCGTCAAACCGCTCGTCTTGAAGGAGGAACGGGGATTCCGCGTCGACCCCGCGGCGCTCCGGAGCCTGATCACACCGAAGACGAAGCTCGTCGTCTTGAACTCACCGCACAACCCCTGCGGCTCCGTGCTGACGCGCGAGGACCTGTCACCGGTAGCTGAGGCGGTCCAGCGGACCAATGCCCTGGTACTGTCTGATGAGATCTACTGGCAGATCATGTACGAGGGCAGCTACACGAGCATCGCCAGCCTGCCGGGCATGAAGGACCGGACGATCATCCTCGACGGGTTCTCCAAGGCCTACGCGATGACCGGGTGGCGGCTGGGGTTCGGCGTGATGCCCAAGGAACTCGCCGCCCGCATGGCGCAGCTGATGGTCAACTCCAACTCCTGCGCCGCCGCGTTTACGCAACTTGCGGGTATCGCGGCGCTGAGAGGACCGCGCGATCCCGTCCAGCGGATGGTGGCGGAGTTTCGCCGGCGGCGCGATGTCATCGTCTCCGGTCTCAACGCAATCGACGGGATGACCTGCACCGTGCCGGAAGGAGCCTTCTACGCTTTTCCGAACGTCAGCCGCATCGACCCCGACAGCAAGCGCCTGGCGGATTTTCTCCTGGCCGAGGGGGGTGTGGCCTGCTTGGCCGGAACCGCCTTCGGTCCGCACGGAGGCGGCTACCTCCGGTTCTCGTACGCGAACAGCGTCGAGAACATCACAGAAGCCCTCCGGCGGATACGGGAGGCGCTCAAGCGGTACAAGGCGGCCGCGCGGTCGTGACCGGTTACTCGTTCAGCGGACCGGGCGTGAAGGTGCGCACGACTTCGTCGCACTGCTTTTGACCGCTGCGCCACTTCGGCAGGGGTTTCGCACAGACCACGAGATGATAGCGGACGTCGCCCGCGGTGACGACGCCCACCGAGGCCCACTCCTGGTCGCCCGCCGCACCGGTGACCTCGAACTTGTACCACAGCACCTGTGCGGTTGTGCGCGCGTCCTGCTGGAACCCCGAGACCCCGTGGATCGGCAAGAACTCGAAGACGGCCCGCCGGATCGCCGTGTCGTCCAGTTTGCGGTCTGACGGTTTGCTGACCACCACGATGAATTCCGGAACCTCCGGGATGCGCCCGGCATCGCCGGGGACAATCCACACCGCGTCATCGCGCGGCGACGGCGTCCACCCCGCCGGATGCCGGATGACGAACCCGCGCGTCCCATCCCGGTATTCGATCAGCGGGGCGGGGGGCCTCGGGCCACAGGCGCTCACCAGCAGCGCGGCAATCACGATCGTCCAGATGGTCCTCTGAGGGCGGGGGGCGGTCACCGTCTGCAGTTGACGCAGTGATTCGTAAAGACGAGGGAGAGTTGTCCTGTGACGTGGCCGACCCCGGAGAGATCGCTCATGGTATCGGCCACCACCCGGGCCCACACCGCCTGCCCATTGATGTAGGCGTACGCGACCTTCGTGCTGACCTGTCCCCAGTCATAGGAGAGGATCAACTCGTACAGCAGCCCTGTGTCGTCGATGACGGCCCGCAACGCGTAGGGCGGTCCGGGCCGGACGATGAACTCTCGCATCGTCGGCGCGCTGAACAGCCACTCGGCGATTTTCCGCCGTGTCGTGACGTCGAGCTTGTCTCGCGGTTTTCCGTACCGGTCGATCGCGTCGTCGACAATGTCGCGGTGCACCCCGCCCAGCACGTACCGGGGTCCCGGCTGCACGTCCGCGACGAAAATGTCATGCGCGTGAAATGTTTCCGGATTCTCCGCCTGCGTCTCTATCCGGTCCTCGATCGCCCGGCCGATCGACGCGGAGAACGGCCGGAGGATCAGGGGGACGCTCAACTTCCTGACCGCCACTTTGCGGCGTCTGACGCCGTCTGTTCCGCGCGACTCGAAAAACGATCCCTCGGCTTCCACCACCAGCTGACTTCCCCGCACGGTGACCCTCAGAGCGCCCATGAAGTCCGCGGTGAGCTCGTAGGGGTCTCTGGTCTCCGAGCCAAACAGGCGCAGCAGCAGCGTGTCGACCGAGGGGGTCTGCAGTTGTGCCCTGAGCCCCGCCGGCCATCCGAGGGTCAGCAGCGCGGCCAGCGCCGCCGAGAGACAGCGGGATCTCGAAATGGAAGCGACCGTCGTCAGCCGTACTGTTCCCACGAGACCATCGTCGCCAGCTTGCGACGCCCTCTGCCCGCAAGGATGCGCAGCGCCGTCCGTTCGATGGGGCCGCGCCCGCGCGGGTGCGGATAGCCGAACGAGAGGACGACCGCCAGGATTTTGCCCGTCGGGACGCCGAGAAACGCGGCGGCGTCGCCCGCCCGGTGCATCGTCGCGGGGCAGGAGGCGATGCCCATCGACCAGGCGGCCAGCATCATGTTCTGGGCGCACCGGCCGGCGTCAAATGCATACGAGGGGTCGTCGATCACCAGCGCGACCGCCGCCCCCGCGGTGGCGACATGCTGCGCAAATCGACCAAAACCGGCCAGTTGGGTCAGACGGCTGCGGTCCTGCACAACCACGAAGTGCCACGGCTGCCGGTTCCTGCTGCTTCCACTCATGCGGCCGGCATCGAGGATCTTGGTGACGGCGGCGGTGCCCAGCCGCCGGTCGGCGAACGTCCGCAGATCGCGCTTGGTGACGACGCAGCGATAGGCGTCCACATCCCGCGGTTTCGACGGCGGCCCGCTCCGTTCCCGCGCGTGGGTGCCATCTTCCGCGGTCCCTTGCTACAATTGACGCATGATTCGCTTGGATACCGCGCCGGCCGACCGCGTCGCGCCGCGCTGCCCGCACTTTGGGCCGTGCGGCGGGTGTCAATGGCAGGACGTGGATTACGGCGCGCAGGCGCGGGCCAAGGCCGCTCTCATCGCCGAGCGGGTGGCGGAGTTGGGGCAGATCGGCGCGCCTCCGGTCCGGCCAATCCTCAGCGCCGCCGACCCATGGTACTTCCGGAACAAGATGGAATTCTCGTTTCAGCCGCCGGACCGCCTCGGGCTCCACCGGCGGGGCCGGTGGGACGAGGTCATCGACCTGGATGTCTGCTACCTTCAGTCGCCGCGCTGCGTGGAGGTCCTCCATGTCGTGCGCTCGTTCAGGCGCGACCACGCCCTCCCGTGCTACGACACGTGGACGCACACGGGATTTCTCCGCCATCTGGTCATCCGGGAGGGCAAGGCGACCGGCGAAATGATGGTTGCCCTGATTACGGCGCCGGGGCCGTTCCCGCAGGCTCAGGCGCTGGCCGACGCGCTGCTCGCGCGCGTCGCCGGCATCACCAGTATCCTATGGGCGGTGAATCCTGCGAAGAGCGACGCGGTGGAGGTGAACGGGATTCAGGTGCTGGCGGGACGCCCATTCATCTATGAGCGCCTCGGTCGCTTGACCTTCAAGGTTGGGCTGCTGACCTTCTTCCAGACGAACACCGTGCAGGCGGACCAGATGGTCGGCGTGGTGCGCGAGTACGCGGCGCTGACCGGAACGCAGCACCTGGTCGACCTCTACTGCGGGGTGGGAACGTTCGCGCTGGCGCTCGCGCGGGAGGCGGCGCAGGTCGTCGGCGTGGAGGCGGTGCCGGCCGCCGTCGACGCTGCGCGAGAAAACGCCGCCCTCAACGGTATTGCCAATGCGACATTTGCGGTCGCCGACGCGTCGCAGGTCGCCCACGTGCTGATGCCCGGCCAGCGACCGGATGTCCTGATTCTGGATCCTCCGCGGGCCGGTGCCGGTGCAAAGGTGATCCGGCAGATTGTAGGTCTTGCTCCGTCCCGAGTCGTCTACGTGTCCTGCAATCCCGCGACGCTCGCCACGGATCTCCGTGCCCTGTGCGCCGGAGGCTATGAGATCGAGTCGGTCCAGCCCGTAGACCTCTTTCCCCACACACATCACGTGGAGTGCGCGGTCAAGGCTGTGCGGGCGCCGGCCCGATGATGGACCCGGTCGTGCTGCACGCGCGGCGGACTGATCCGCCCACGCGGATGGGACCGGGATACTGGATCGTCTCGCGCTTTTTCCGCGTCCTGCTGCGCGCAGGCTGGGGGTTGGACACCGAGGGGTTGGACCGGCTCCCGCCGCGCGGGCCATTCATCATGACGGCCAATCACGCCAGTGAAATCGACCCCATCGTACTCTCCGCGGCCATGCCGTTTCGCGTCACGTACCTGGCCGGGCAGGAACTCGATCAGTATCCGCTCCTGTTTGCGATCATCCGGCTCTTCAACCCGATCTTTGTCCGGCGGGGGGTGGGTGACGTCGGGGCGATGAAAGCCTGCCTCGAGCGTCTGGCCCGCGGCGAGGTGCTGGTGATCTTTCCGGAAGGCGGCGTGGTGCAGCCCGGGATGGGCACCCTGCATCAGGGAGCCGCCTTCCTGGCGATTCGCGCGCAGGTGCCGGTCGTCCCGGTGGCGCTCCTTGGATTGTCGAAGATGTGGCCGCTCGGCGCGCGCCTGCCCCGCCCCGGGCGCGTGAGCATCCGCATCGGTGATCCCATCCCGCCCCCGTCGCGCGACAGTCAGGGCACGACGGAATTGATCGGCATCATCCGCACGGCGATCGACCAGTTGATGGGCAAATGAGACCAGTCCTGGCAGCCCTTATCGTTGCCGCAATGGTCGCTCCGGCGGCCTCGGCGCCGATCCTGCCGCCGCTGCACCTCGGCCAGCTTGTCGTCGCAGTGCGCGACGGACAGTGCGACGGGGATCTGTCCGAGATTCGCCGCTTGAGCGAGCGGCCCGACCCAGACGGCGCGCGCGCCGCCTATCTGGTAGCGCACTGCCTGCTTCTGAGGAACGAAGGCACCGCATCGGTGGAGATGTTTGATGGCGTCGCCGGCCGGTACGCGGTGCTGGCCGACCACGCCAGGTTCTACGGTGCGGTCGCGGCCCTGCAGGATGGCCATCCAGACGCAGCCGCGGCACGGTTGGATCGCGTGATTGCCGACACGCAGGTTCCTTCTCTCGCCCGGCGGGCGCGGCTCGCCTACGCGGATGTCCTGCTCCGGCTGGGCGAGTATGAACGGGCCCGCGGCGTCGTGCAGCAGGTGCTGAACGGTACTCCGGATGATGCCACCTACGGCCGCGCCTGGTGGTTGTTGGGGCAGGCGGCGGAAGGGGCGGGGGACCGCCTCCTGGCCCTCCGCGCGTACAGCATGGCGTGGTGGAGCGTTCCCGGCTCACCCGACGCCGACGCCGCCCTTGCGAGGCTGCGCGTGCTGATTCCCGACCGGCCGCCGGTGCCGACGCCCGAGGCGCGCGTGCAGCGGGCTCGCCGCCTGCTCGGAGTGGGGGAGTTCGAAGCCGCCGAACGCGAGCTGGCCTCAGCGCTGCACCAGCCCCTGAGTCCCGAACTCGCCGCGGATGCCTGGTACCGGCTCGGGTTTCTCCGGCTCGGGACGCAGGGCGCCGTGTACGCATTCGCGCAGGCGGCGCAGCCCGGGGGTCCCGACGCGCCGCGCGCTCTCTACTGGCGGGGACGCGCTCTCCTGTCGGTGGGGCGGCGCGCGGAGGCGTGGGCACTGTGGAGAGAGATTGCGGCCAACTACGCCGAGTCCGCCTGGGCGGCCCGGGCCTGGCTGTCCTTGGGGTTGTCGGCGGAAGGGGAGGACGATCTGCTCACGGCGAGCCGGTCGCTCGCGGCGCTCGCGCGGCAGTACCCGGCATCGGCGTCGGGCGACGAGGCGCGGTGGCGGCTGGGCTGGCTCGCGTACCGGCAAAGACGGTACGGGGATGCGGAGCGGCAGTTCCTCCAGTCGGCAGCCGACTTCCCCGCAACCGGTCGGGCAGCCGCAAACCTCTACTGGGCGGCAAAGGCGCGGACTCGCCGCGGCAGGGATGCCCGGGCGCTGATGGCGGACGTCGCACAGCGCTATCCATATACGTACTATGGGCAGCGCGCCCGCACTGAGTTGGGGATGCCCGCGCCGCAGACCCCGCCGGGGCCCCCGGCGATCCGGCTGGGCGACGGCGATACCCACGTCCTGTTCGAGGAACTCGCAGCGCTGGGGTTTGACCGCGACGCCGCGGAGGCGGCCTCCGACATGGCGGTGACGTCGCCGGATGGAAACATCCTGTCAGCCATCGCATGGCTGCGGGCCCGGATCGAGGAGTACGGCGCGTCTGTGGCAGCGGCAGAACAGGCCGTGCGGGCGGCCCGGGCCCGCGAGGAGGAGCCGGATCGCGAGGTGTTGATGCTCGCCTACCCGCGCGCGTTCTGGACCGAGATCCGCACCGCCGCGGCGGCGCCGGGGGTAGATCCATATCTTGTTTCAGCGCTTATCCGGGAGGAGAGCCGCTTCGATCGGCGGGCCATCTCTCCGGCCCGTGCCATCGGGCTCATGCAGCTGCTCCCGTCGACGGCGAGCGGCGTGGCCGGATCGGACATGAGTCCGGACGCGTTGATGGACGCGTCGACGAACATTGCGCTCGGCGTGAAGTTCCTGGCGGGGCTGCTGCGGCGCTACAACGGGGACGTGGTGCTCGCGCTGGCTGCCTACAACGCGGGTCCGGGCCTGGCGGGCCGGATTTCCAGATTCCCCCGCACCGATCCAGACGTGTTCATCGAGAGCATTCCGTTTTCTGAGACGCGGGCGTACGTCCAGCGCGTCCTTCAGTCGCACGGGATCTACCGGTGGTTGTACGAAGGCTCCGGCGAGTAACCCCGGTTACCGCTCCGCGTGCACGTGATCGCCGCCATGTTCTTTCGCCTGCCGCAGTGCCCGCTCGGCGCGCCGCAGCAGCGTATCCAGGGACCGATCGGTATCCTGGCGCGACGCGACCCCAGCGCTGATCCGCACCGCGAACTCCGCCTCGCCGGTGGACACGGGCGCGACCGCCGCCTTCGCACGGATCCGGTCGGCCACGGCCTCGGCGCTGCGGATGTCGGTGACCGGCAGCAGGCAGACGAACTTGTCAGCCCAGTACCGGGCCAGCAGGTCCTCGGTCCGCAGGAGCTCCCGGCAGATCTGCGCCACCCGGATCAGCGCGGTGTCCCCGGCCACCGGACCGTGGCGGTCATTGACCTCCTCGAACCGGTCGAGATCGAGCATGATCAGCGACAGGGGTTCGTGGTGGCGGCTGGCGCGCGAGAACTCCCGCTCGCCCTGATCGAAGAACGCGCGGCGGTTCAACGTGCCCGTCAGCAGATCGGCGCTCCGGGAGCGCTCGAGCTCGCGCGTCAGGCGCTCGTTCTCCTGCCGCAGCGCGCGCCGTTCCATCGCGCGGTCGACCGTGGCACGGAGAATCTCGATATTCGGGAAGGGTTTCAGGATGTAGTCGAAGGCGTCGCCTTCGCGCAGGGCCTTGATGGTGGTGCTTAGGTCGGCCGCTCCCGTCAGAAAGATCACTTCGACCAGTCGGTCGGCCGACTTCGCGGCTCGCATGACGTCCAGGCCGTTGGTGCCCGGCATCAGGACGTCTGTCAGGACGATATCAAACTGGTCCGTGGCCAGCGCGCCCACGGCGCCCGCGCCGTCGGAACAGCTCCGGACGTCGTGACCCAGCGAGGTGAAGTACCGGACGAGCAGGGTGCGCAGGCTCTCGTCATCTTCGGCGATGAGCAGGCGCCCCGGCGTGGGGACCATATCTGGCAGTTTCGAAAGCATGGGCGGCGGTTCCCCCTTGGAGGGTCACCATAGGCATTTTCCGTGCCAGCGCCCGTCGTCTGAAGCGCATCCTCCCCGGGCATACCCCCCAGTGGACATATGCGCGGTCGGCCGCGCGCGGGAGCCGCATGTACGTCGAACACTTCGATTTCAAACGAGCGACGTGGGATGCTCAGGTCCTGTCCACGTTGCTGACCCGCCTGGTGGCCAGCGGGTACCAGGGTCTTGCCGCGGAGGTCCATCAGGCGGCGGGCCGGTTCGCCCGCGGCCAGTCCAACCGGCCGCTGGCGGCCAGCCTCGCGCACAGCGACGCGTTCGCCGACGTCTTGATCCCACCCGCCCAACCGCACACTCGGGTCATCCTGTTTCTCGTGCAGCCCGATGTCCTGCGCATGATCGTGGCCGGCCGGAACCAGTCGGAGGTCCGCCGGGTGGCCACGGCGACCAAGATGCACCTGGAAGCCGTCGTGGGCGGCCACATCAGTGAACTGCTGGCCAACGGCGGGGACCGTGAAAGCCTCGATCGGTTTCGCCGCGAGGTCGTGCCGGCGCTGAAACTCGCCACCGGCGGGATTATCGTCGGGAGCAACGACGGCACGTCGATGCAGATCATGATGGCCCTCCGACGCCAGCCGGTGTTCCGTGGGCGTCCGACCGCGCTGGCCTCGCAAATGGCGGCGCTGCTTCCCGACACGCCTGCCGAACAGGCGCGCGAGGCGATGGACCGCCTGGTGTCGTCCGGCATTGTCGAACGCTGGCACGTCGTGCTGTGCAAGCAGGGCAGCCAGTGGCTGGCGGTCGCGCCGGGGAACGAGGAGCTCAAGTCCTTCATCGCCTCCAACGTGGCCTGCCCTCACTGCGGGACGCGCGTGGGAGACGAAACACAGGATGTGGCGTACCGGCTGACCGAGCTGGCCAACGCAAAGATGTCGGACAACCGTTCGATCTGTGAGCTGTTCGAAGCCGCGCTGCGGCGGGCCGGCGTGGAGGCTGCGGTCGTGGATCCCGGCCGGGGCGCAGTCGACGGCGCGGCGTTCTATCACGGCGTCGTGCTCCTCTTCCGCGGGCTCACCGGCGCCGCCACCCCCGCCGATGCAGCGAAGCTGCTGGAGCAGGCGCACTCCCTTGAGAAGTCGGGCTGGCGAGTCGTGCCGCTGCTGGTGTCGGATCAGCCCGCGCCGGCGGACGTGCGCCAGAGCGCCGTAGCCGTCCTCGACAATGTCACACGGCTGGATGCGGGACTTGAGGAGATTCTCAACAAGGTGCGTGAGCAGCAGGCGTCAGCGCTCCTCCCGTCGGTCCTGCGCCCGCTGGCCATTTCCGCCGCAGACCTGCTTCCTCCCGACTGACAGGAGTTCTGTCCCGGAGGGTCGTAGGGAAGTGGTTTGTGAGTCGCCCGAGAGTCTACGTTGCCCGCAAGATTCCTCAGAGCGCGCTTGACATTCTCCGTCCGGTTGCCGACCTCTCCATCTGGGACCGGGAAGACGTCCCGCCGCCGCGCGATGTCCTGCTGCGTGAGGTGGCGCCGGCCACGGGTGTCCTCAGTCTGCTCACCGACCGCATCGACCGGGAGGTCATGGAGGCCGCGCCTCACCTGAAGGTGATCAGCAATTTCGCCGTCGGGTTCGACAACATCGACATCGCCGCGGCCACCGCCCGCCGCATCGTGGTCACCAACACCCCGGATGTCCTGACCGAGACGGTCGCGGACTTCGCTTTCTGCCTGATCCTGGCAGCCGCTCGCCGCCTGGTCGAGGCCGACGCGTACACCCGTGCGGGAAAGTGGAAGACGTGGGAACCGCTGCTCCTGGCAGGGCAGGATGTGTACGGCGCCACCCTGGGATTGATCGGGCTGGGACGCATCGGCTCGGCCGTGGCCCGCCGCGCGAAGGGATTCCAGATGCGGGTGATCTACTACGACCCCTTCCGCCGCGAAGACCTCGAGAAGAGCCTGGGCATCGAGTACAAGCCGTTTGCGGATGTCCTGCGTGATGCAGACGTCCTCAGCGTGCACGTCCCGCTGTCGGACCAGACCCGCCACCTGATCGGCCGGGAACAGTTTGCTCTAATGAAGAAGACGGCCGTCTTCGTAAATACGTCCCGCGGGCCCGTGGTGGACCAGCGGGCCCTCACCGAGGCGCTGACGAACCGGCGGATCTTCGCTGCGGGGATCGATGTGTTTGAGCAGGAGCCCGTGCGCGCTGATGATCCGCTGCTGGCGCTGGACAACGTCATCGTCGTCCCGCACATCGCCAGTGCCAGCATCCCGACGCGCATCCGCATGGCGACGCTGGCCGCGGAGAACCTGGCGGCCGTGCTCCAGGGCATGCGGCCGCCCAACCCCGTCAATCCCGAAGTCCTCTCGCCGGCATAAAATACACCGGGTCCGCCCTGCGGCGGACCCGGTGACGTGCGGTCGTGTTCCCGCGGACCGTCTGCTTACTTGTACAGGAGATAGGTCCGGAAAATGGTCGTCGCGTCGAGCGTGATCCCCTTGACGTTCTTCTGGGCGATCACGTAGCTCTGCGCGAGGTTCTGCCACAGCGGGACTAGGATCGCGCCGTCGGCCAGCTTCTGCTGCGCCTGCTTGTAGAAGACGGCGCGCCGGTTCGGATCGGCCGTCCGCTTGGCATCCCCCAGGACCTTCTGGAAGTCGGCGTAGAACTGTTTGTCGACCGATCGGTTGCTCTTGTTCAGGAATGTGCCCAGGCCTTCGGGGCTCTCGGTCAGCCAGGGAGCCAGGAAGTTGTCCGGGTCCACGAAGTCGGGGAACCAGCCCAGCAGGAACATCCCGAACTGGCCCGCGGACATCGCCTTCGTGTAGTCGCCCCACTCGGACGACTTGACGTCCACGTTAACCATGCCGGTTTCCTCGATCGAGGACTTGAGCACCGCGGCCGCGTCAGATTCGGTGGTGCCGTAGTGGCTGGGCGTGTACCACAGAGTCAGCGCCAGCTTGTTGCCCCCCGAGTACCCCGCCTCGCTCAGCAGGCTCTTCGCCTTGTCCAGGTCGCGCTTCGGAAACGCGTCCACGTGGCTCCACATGCCCGGCGGCACCATGCTGTACAGGGGCTGGTTGAGCCCGCCGAAGACATCGCCGACGATCCGGTCGCGGTTCACCGCGAACGAAATCGCGCGGCGGATTTTGACGTTGTCAAATGGGGCCGCGGTCACGTTGAACACGATGTACCGGACCGACGGGAACTGCGCGCTTCGCATGACCTGGAACTTGCCGCCCATCTCGAGCCGTTTGATGTCATCCGGGCTGAATGAACGGTAGCCGGCGTCCACCTGGCCGGACTCGACCGCGGCCGCAAGCGCCGCGGAGTCGGCGTAGAACACCGTGATGACGCGGCGGCTCTTGGGCTGGGTCCCCCAGTACTCCGGGTAGGCCTCGAACACCGTCCGCTGGCCCGGAGTGTACTGGGACAGGCGGTAGGGGCCGGTGCCCGCGAACTGGTTGAAGCCCTTGGCGAAGGCGTTCGCCGGAGTGGACTTGGGGCTGGTGATGACCGAGATCCCGATGGATTCGGAGAGCCGGGACAGCGTGGTCGAATCAGCGTTCTTCAGAGTGATGCGCACCGTATTCTGATCGACGACATCGACCGACGTGATGTTCTCGATGAGCCCCAGCGCCCCCTCAGGACCCTTCAGCTTGAACGCGCGGTCGAATGAGAACTTGACCGCCGCCGCGTTGAACGGCGCGCCGTCGGTGAACGTCACGCCGCGGCGCAGCTTGAACGTGTAGACCTTCCCGTCCGACGAGGTGGTCCAGCTCTCCGCCAGCTGCGGCACAACGTCCGTCGTGCCGGGCTTGAAGCCCACCAGCGCCTGCGCGGTGTTCTGGAAGACGAGCCAGGTCCAGTAGTCATACGAGTTGGCGGGATCGAGCGTGGTGATCTTGTCGGTGGTTCCCAGGACGATCGTGTCCCGGGGCGCCGCCGCGGGGAGCGTCGTCGGCATGTACAACGCCAGCAGGAAAACCGCCAGCGCGACGACCGCGAATCTCTTCACTCAGCCTCACCTCCGTCAGCAATACGTACTATGGAGCGTGTTCGCTATCCGCCCAGCCGGCGCCTCCTTGGGTTGAGCAGGTCGTTGAGGCCCTCGCCGATCATCCCGAAGCTCAGGGACACCAGCACGATGACCAGGCCGGGGAAGGTAATCAGCCACCAGAACCCGGATTGCAGGAACCGCTGGCCGTTCTGGATGTCGAATCCCCAGTCCGGCGTCGGGGGCGGCAGGCCGAACCCGAGGAAGGCCAGGGCGGCCTCGGTCACGATGGCGTCGGCAATGTTGAACGACGGCACCGTCATCACGGCGCTCAGCGTGTTCGGGGCGACGTGGCGCAGCAGTACGCGGCGTGTGGAGGCGCCCGCGGCGCGCGCCGCTTCCACATACTCCTGTTCGCGGATCACCAGCGTCTGCGCGCGGGCGACCCGGAAATAGGCCGGAATGTAGACGAAGGCGATGGCGGCGACCATGTTGACCAGCCCGGGGCCGAGCATGGCCACGATGGCAATGGCAAGCACGAGGGCGGGGAAGGAGTAGACGGCGTCCATGACCAGCGAGACGGCGCGGTCGAACCGCCCGCCAAGAACTCCCGAGAGCCACCCCAGGAGGGTGCCGATCGACAACGAGATCGCGCAGGAGATGACGGCCACTAGCAGCGGGATCCGGCCGCCGTACAGCACGCGGCTGAAGACATCGCGGCGGAGCTGGTCGGTCCCCATGAGGTTCTGGCCACTGGGCGGCTGCAGGCGGCCGCCCGTCGTCGCCGCGGTGGGGTCGGCCGGGGCGAGGATCGGCGCAAGGATGGTGGCCAGCACGAAGACCCCGGCCACCACCAGCCCCGTAAGAAGAAGGAGGCGCGGTCCGGCCGGTCCCCGAACCGCGCGAAACATCCCGACTCTAGTACCGGACACGAGGGTCGAGCCGCGCGTAGAGGACGTCAACGACGAGGTTCACCGCGGAAATGAACAGCGCGATGAACACCACCGTGCCCTGGATGGCCGGGAAGTCGCGGTTCTCGATGCTCTCAAGGAGGTACCGGGCCACCCCCGGCCAGGAGAACACGGTTTCTGTGAGAATCGCGCCCCCCATCAGCAGGGCAAATTGCAGCCCGATGACGGTGACGATGGGAATCAGGGCATTGCGCAGGGCGTGCTTGCCCACCACGACGCGTTCGCTCAGCCCCTTCGCCCGGGCCGCGGTGACGTACTCGCGCCCCAGCACTTCGAGCATGCTCGTGCGGCTCATCCGCCCGATGAACCCCGAGACGACGAGCCCTAAGGTCAGCGCCGGCAGGATCAGGTGGCGCAGGACGTCGATGAATGCGTTGAGATCCCCGCGCAGCAGCGTGTCCAGGACGTACAGGCGTGTGATCGGCTCGAAAAATGCGCCGGTCACCGGGTCGATGCGGCCGCCCACCGGCAGCCACCGGAGGTCGACCGCGAAAATAATGAGCAGCATCAGGCCGATCCAAAAGACCGGCATCGCAAAGGACGCGATGTTGAAGAGGCGGATCACATGGTCGGCGGTTCTGTCGCTGTGCGAGGCGGCGTAGATGCCCGTGCCCATTCCCATCAGCGTGGCCAGAGCCATCCCGGTGACCGCGAGTTCGACCGTAGCCGGAAACCGCTCCACGAGCTCGATGGTCACCGGCAGGCCGGTGCGGATCGAGTCCCCGAAGTCGCCGCGGAGGATCCCGCCGAGATAGCGGATATACTGCACCGCGACCGGGCGGTCGACGCCCAGCTGCACGCGGCAGTTCTGGATCTGTTCGGGGCCGACGTTGCGGCCGCCGAGCATGGCCAGACAGGGGTCTCCGGGGATCACCCGCAGGATCACAAAGACGATGGTGAGGAGGATGAGCAGCATTGGCACGGTGAGCGCAAGGCGCGTGAGAACGTACCGGCCGATGCCCATGCGTGCTGCCTGTACCCCCGGGGGTCGGACTGGTCGAGGGTGTGTCTTTCCAGCGGGTCGGTAGAGTTCCTGCCGCAGCAGGAGAACATGGCGCGGAAGGGAAAATAGCAGAGCATTCCAGGGGGACACAGCTCGTTAAGGAGGGGATGGCATGCGCAACGCCTCCCGATGGATGCTCGTCGGAATCTTGGTGCTGATTGCTGTCTTCGTCACCGTCGGCTGCCAGCGCCAGCAAACCCAGCAGCCGGCGCCGGCGGCGAAGCCCGCCTCACAGGTGCCGGATCTGGGCGGTAAGACGATCCGCGTCGCTACGGACGCCACCTACCCGCCGTTCGAGATGCTGGATGCCAGCAAAAGCATCGTCGGCTATGATATCGACCTCATCAACGAGATTTGTCAGCTGGCGAACTGCAAGACAGACATCAAGAGCACGGCGTGGGACGGCATCTTCCCCGCGCTTCAGAAGGGCGATTACGATGCGGTGATTTCCGGTGTGACGATCACCGCCGAGCGCGATAAGACGATGGACTTCACGGACCAATACATCGAAGTCGGACAGGTAGTCCTCGTGCGCGCTGACGAGACGCGGATCATGGGCGTGGGTGACCTGGTCACCAGAAGCGTGGCGGTTCAGCGCGGGACGACCAACGACGAGGCCGCGACCGCGATGCAGAAAGAGAAGAAGCTCAGGTCCATCAAGCGCTTCCCGACATTCGACCTGGCCGTGAAGGCGCTGCTGAACAAGGACGTCGACGCGGTCATCATCGACAACACCGCAGCCTCGGGGTACATGGGCACCAACCCCGACAAACTGAAGATCGCCGGTGACAAGTTCACCAGCGAGGGTCTAGGGATCGTGGTGCGCGACGGTGACACGGAGCTCCAGTCCGCCTTCAACGCAGCGCTGAAGGTCCTGCGCGAGAACGGGACGCTGGACTCGCTCTATCAGAAGTGGTTCGTTGACTTCAAACCGTCGTAAGCGTACGTTTCCGTCCGATGCGCGACAGGGTGGGGGAGGCGGACAGCCTCCCCCACTGTGCATGACCGCCCTTCCCGCATGAGTTCGTCTCCTCCCCTTCCGGGTCGCGGCAAGCTGATGTCGCTGAGTGTGTTGGAACACACTCCCTGGTGGGGAGTGGCGCTGCTGATCGGCGGGATCTTTGCGCTGGTGGGGATCCTGCGGTCGCCGGTCTACATCGAGACCTATCACTTCCTGGCCTCGGCAATCGCCGTCACCATCAAACTCGCGGTCTCCTCGTATGCACTGGCGATGGTGCTGGGATTGATTGCGGCCTTCGGCCAGATGTCAGGTAACCCGCTTTTCTACACCCCGGCCCGGCTCTACGTCGAAGTGGTGCGCGGGGTCCCGCTCCTGGTCCAGCTGATCTACATCGCGTTCGTCGTCACGCCGGTGCTGGCCGACCTCACGGGGATCCGCTGGCTCCGCGACGACGTGGTGCGGGCGACGTTGGGGCTGGGGATCGGGTACGGCGCGTACCTGGCGGAGATCTACCGGGCGGGCATCGAGTCCATCCCGCGGGGCCAGCGCGAGGCCGCGCGGTCGTTAGGGATGACGTCCTGGCAGGCGATGCGCCACATTGTCCTGCCGCAGGCGATCCGCGTCATTCTCCCACCGCTGGGCAACGATTTCGTGGCGATGCTCAAGGACTCGTCGCTGGCGTCGGTGATCTCGGTCCAGGAGCTCACGTACTCCGGCAGCCTGCTCAACGCGCGCACCTTCCGGTCGTTCGAGACCTACAATATGGTGGCGCTGCTCTACCTGATCATGACGCTGTTGGGCTCCCTGGGCGTCCGCGCCCTCGAGCGCTGGACGTCGAAGGGACAGAAACACTAGTCTTCACGGTCTTCTCAGTCTACACAGTCTCCTCAGTCTACTTACGCCGCACCCTTCC
>JBIOWP010000158.1:0-11155 GCA_044868695.1 bacterium | reverse complement strand
TGGCGTTAATGAGCGAGGATGGCATCTGGGACTGCACCCTGGTCGGCGAGTGCACGACCGTATGCCCGGCTCACGTCGATCCGGCCGCGGCCATCCAACAGGCGAAGGTCTCCGCCACCCTCAAATGGTACAAAGACGTTCTCCTCCCCTGGGGGAAGCGATGAGCCCGTATCACCGTCCCATGCCCGCAGCGTGGTGGCTGCGCAACCGCGCCTACTTCCTGTTTATGGTACGGGAGCTGACGAGCGTCTTCAACGCTGCGTACGCCATCTTGCTCCTGCTCCTGTTGTACGAACTGCGCCTCGGGCGGGAGGCATATGAGGAGTACCTTGGGCTGCTGCGGGCGCCCGGGATGCTGGTCTTTCATCTCGTGGTGCTGGCCGCCGCGCTTTACCACGCGATCACGTGGATCAACATCACGCCCAAGGTGATCGTCGTGCGGCGTGGAGAGCAACGCATTCCGGCAACAGTAATCGCGGGCGTCAACTACGCCGCCTGGATCGTGATCTCCGCTCTGGTCGCCTGGCTGGTCATGCGGGGCTAAGCGATGGTCAAATCAACCGAACCTTTCTGGTGGTCACTGTTCGCCGCAGGCGGTGTCATCGCCGCGTTCCTGGTGCCGGTGCAGATTCTCCTCACCGGGATCGTTGCGCCGCTGGGGTGGGCGAGGGGTGCGTTTGATTATCAACGCCTCTTTACTCTGATCTCACATCCGCTTACGAAGCTCTACCTGTTCGCCCTGATCTCTCTGCCGCTGTTCCACTGGGCGCATCGCTTTCGCTTCACGCTCATCGACCTGGGAGTGAAGGGAGGCCGGCGAGCCGTGGCCGTCGCATGTTACGCCGCCGCCGTCGTTGGGACGGTACTGACTGCCGTCGTCCTGCTCAGGTTCTGACGACTGCCTACGACTTGGTGCCGACCGGAACTGAGGCTCCCTCCGCCGTCTGCCCCACGCGGCGCATTTCGAGTTCCACGACCAGCCGGTTCCGCGCCGCGACGAGGCCCACGGAGAGTCCGAGCGCAAAGCCGCTGAGGCCAATCGCCGCCGCGGCGCCCAGGCTGTTCCCCAACGTGCCGGCGATGACGGCGGTCAGCGGGCCACTGCCGATCAACGCCAGCGAGTAAATGCTCATGATGCGCCCGCGCAGGGCGTCAGGCACGTACCCCTGGATCGTCGCGTTGCAGGTGGCCAGCAGCGCCATCACGCATCCCGCGACGACCGCCGTCAGCACCATCGACAGCGCCAGGTGGCGCGAGAACATGAACGCCACCAGGGCCAGCGACGCCGCGTACCCAAACCCGACGATCAGCCGCCCCGGCCGGCTCGGACGCAGCGTGGCGACGCCGAGCGCGCCCAGCGTCGCGCCCACGCCGGCCGAGCCGAGCAGATAGCCGTTTTCCGCCGGCCCGCCGCCGAGCACAGTAGACGCGACCACGGGCATCAGCACGACGTACGTGAACGCCAGGGTTCCCACGAGTCCCACTAGCAGCAGCAGCGCGCGCACGACCGGATGCCCGCGCGCATAGCCCAGCCCCTCGCGCAGGTCATCCCAGGGGTGCGTGCGCACCACGCCCGCGGCGACCGGCAGAGGACGGATGATCGACAGCGGGTAGAGAATGGCCAGGAACGAGACGGCGTTGAACGCGAAGCACCAGGCCGGCCCGGCGGCCGCGTAGACGAACCCCGCCAGCGGCGGCCCGATGACACGGCCGGCGTTGAACACCGTGGAGTTGAGCGCGATCGCGTTGCTGAGGTCTTCGCGCGGCACCAGCGACGGGATCATCGACTGGCGGCCGGGCGAGTCGAACGCCATGACGGTCCCGTTGACCAGCGCGAGCAGGTAGATTTCCCAGATCTTGATCTGCCCGGTGAACGCCAGCGCCGTGAGGGCGACGGCCTGCAGCATGAAGACCGTCTGGGTAACGAGGATCAGGCGGCGCCGGTCGACGCGGTCAGCCACCACGCCCCCGACCAGGGAGAGCACCGTCGAAGGCAGCGAGAAGAACAGCGTGGTGAGGCTGGTGGCCAGCGCGGAGCGCGTGAGCTCCCACACCAGGTAGCTCTGGGCCGTGCTCTGCATCCACGTCCCCATCAGGGAGACCAGCGCCCCGGTCCAGAACAGCCGGTAGTTGCGGTGCCGGAGGGCGGAAAACGTGGAGAGCCGCGCCAGCGACGCGATCATCGCGCGCGATGGCGGTGATCTTGCAACAGCGCCTCGACGTCGCGGCGGTAGATGCGATAGACTTTGCCGAGCCTGGCCGCGGGGAGCATCCCGGACCTGATGTATTTGTAGACCGTCACCTTGTGGATCTGCAGGAGGTCCGCGGCCTGCTCAACCGTGAGGATGTCACGCTCGCGCGGGCCGTCTGATGATTGGCGCATAGACTCACTCGTACCCCTTCTTCCAGATGACGTCTGGCCGGCCCGCGCGCGCATTGGCGGCGCGCGCCAGCACGAAGAGCAGGTCCGAGAGCCGGTTGAGGTAGCGCAGCAGTGCCGGGCGCACCGGTTCCTCGCGGGCGAGCGTGACCAGGCGGCGTTCCGCCCGCCGGCAGACCGTGCGGGCCACGTGAAGCGACGCGGCCAGCGGGGTGCCGCCCGGCAGAATGAACTCGCGCAGCGGCGGCAGCCGCTCCTGCAGACGATCGATCGCGCGCTCAAGACGCGCGACGGCCTCGTCGCCGATCGGTGACGCGGCGCCCGCGGCATCCGCGGGTGTGGCCAGCTCCGCGCCGAGATCGAACAGCCGGTGCTGGAGTTCGTCTAGCAGGTCGGCCGTCTCCGCGTCGGCGGCCTCCGCTCGGACGACGCCGAGGTGCGCGTTCAACTCGTCGACCGCGCCGTACGCTTCCACCCGCACCTGGTCTTTGGGAATGCGCCGCCCGCCGATGAGACCCGTGTCTCCACGGTCGCCGGTGCGCGTGTAGATCCGGGGCGCCGGAGCACCGTCCGGAGGGCGGCGCCGCGGCGCCGCGCGCTTGCGTGTCACTCCGTGCCGCCGGCGACCGCAGGCTCGCGGGGCGGGGCGGGCGCGGACCGCCGCAGGTGGTCGGCAAACCACTTGACGATCCAGCGCAGCCGCTCGACCCGGTGGCTGGGCTGCCCGCTGCGCGAGAGGTCGTGGCTCTCGTTGGGAAACCGCACAAACACGACGTCGCGCCCCAGCTTGACCAGCGCCGCGAACAGCTGCTCCGCCTCGCCAACCGGACAGCGGAGATCCTGTTCGCTGTGGAGGATCAGTAGCGGCGCCGTGATCTGCTCGACATAGGCCAGCGGGGAGTGCTCCCAGTACCACGTCGGCGCCTCCCACGGGTCGCCCGGAAACTCCCAGAATCCCTTCATGAACGCCAGGTCGCTCATGCCCCACTGGCTGAGATGGTTGGAGATGGACCGCATCGTCACCGCCGCCTTGAAGCGGGGGGTGTGCCCGATGACCCAGTTCGTCATGAACCCCCCGTAGCTGCCGCCGGCCACGCCCAGCCGGTCGGGATCAATGAAGGAACAGCGGGCGATGGCCGCATCGAGCCCCCGCATGATGTCCTCGTAGTCCTTGCCGCCCCAGTCGTGGTGCGTGGCCGACGTGAAGCGCTGGCCATACCCCTGGCTGCCGCGCGGGTTGGTGTACACGACGGCGAATCCCTCGGCGGCCAGCAGCTGGAACTCGTGAAAGAACGCCTCGCCGTATGCGCCATGGGGCCCGCCGTGGATCTGGAGCACGGTCGGATACCTCTGGCCGTCACGGTACTCGATGGGGCGCATGACCCATCCCTCAATCGGCCAGCCGTCTGCGCCCTCATAGGTGAACGGCTCCGGCTGGCTCAGCGCCACGCCGGCGAGCAGGGAGGCGTTCGCCTCCGACAGGCGCCGCTCGTTCCCGCGGCCATCCAGCGGCACCACCCACAGGTCACCCGGAGTGAATGGATCAGACGCCGCGATCACAGCGGTCTGCCCCGCTCGCGCGACAGATACGCCATAGACCTCCCGCCGGCCCGACGTGAGCACGGTCACGCCGCCCGCGCGCAGGTTCACGGCGCCGACCTGATTCGTTGCGCCATCGGCGATCAGCACCACCAGGCTGCCGCCGTCCGGCGCCCAGACCGGTCCGCCGATCTTTGCATGGGCCCGCATGTCGGTGATGACGTGATGCTCGAGGGACCGGTCGTACGCCGCGGTGAGATTCGCGGGATCACCGCCGTCCACCGGAACGATCCAGGCATTGGTATTCGTCGCTCCCCTGCAGGCGTTGTCATGCCCGTAATAGGCGACCAGCCTGCCGTCGGGGGACCAGGTGGGGGTCGCGCACGGTCCGATGGACTTCGTCAACCGCGTGGGCTCGCCGCCGGATGCGGAGATGACCCACACATCGGTGACGTTGGTGAAGTCGGCGTCCGCCGTCCGGTTGGCCACGAAGGCCAGTGCCCGGCCGTCCGGCGACCAGGCGGGATCGCCGTGGTCGAAATCGCCGCCGGTAATCTGCTGCGGGGACCCGCTGGCAATCTTGAGGGAGAAAATCTGCTTGTAGCGGCCGTCCCAAAATCCCTCCCCGTCAAACTTGTAGCGGACGCGCGTAATGACTTTGACATCGCTCTTGGGTTCCTCGACCGGCGCCTTTCCCACGAAGGCGATCGTCTCGCCGTCGGGAGACCACGCGACGTCCGACGGGCTGTAGGCGGAGGTCACCAGCAGCCGCGCCTCCCCGCCGTCTGCGGGGATCAGATACAGTTGTTTCGGGCGCTTGGCGCCGGGCTCGGCCTTCGCCGCCGCCCCCCGGTCGGAGAGGAACGTGATCCAGCGGCCGTCGGGGGACCAGCGCGGCTGCGAATCACGATGCTCGCCCGCCGTGTACGGACGGGGGTCGCCTCCCGACAGAGACACCATCCACAGATGCGAGCGGTACGTATCGGCCACGCGGTCGATCTCCGTCTGGACATAGACGGCCCGCGCGCCGTCGGGACTCAGCTGAGGATCGCTGATCCACCGTAGCGCGAGCAGATCTTCGATCGAGACCTTGCGTGTGCTCACGTCTTCACCTCTCGATACGACACGTGGCCGTACTCAGCGTCCGAATGCCAGGCGCTCCGCCAGCATGGCGGGCAGGCCCGCGGCCGCCATCTTCTCCTGAGTCTGCGCAATCGGATAGTCCAGGCGGATGAGCGTGGCGCTGAGCTGCTCCGTATCCAGCCAGACAAATCCCGCACGGGGATCCCCATCCCGGGGCTGCCCGACGCTGCCGACGTTGATGATGTAGCGCCGGTCCGGCCGCAGCGACAGGATCTGATCCGCCAGCAGCGGCTCCCCCGTTACCGCCTCGCCGGCCTCCACGTACACGGCCGGCACGTGCGTGTGGCCGACCACGCAGAAGTGAAACGGCGCGGCGTCGAAACTGGCGCGGGCGGTGAGCGGGTCGAAGATATACTCTTCCACGGGATCGCGCAGGCTTCCGTGAACGCCCAGGAACCCGTCCGGCGTCATCTTCTGCGGCAGGCCGGCGAGGTAACGGCGGACGGAGTCGGTCAGCTGCTCCCGCGTCCAGAGGATGGCCGCCTGCGCGAGCGCGTTGAACGTGGAGATATCAATCCGCTCGAGCGCCGCCAGATCATGGTTGCCGACGACGGCCCCGGCCAGGTGTGACCGCAGGCGGTCGACGCAGGCCACCGGATCGGGCCCGTATCCGACGAAATCGCCCAGGCACAGGAGCGCGTCGGGCCGGCGGGCGGAGATGTCCGCCAGCACGGCCTCCAGCGCCTCCAGGTTGGCGTGAACGTCGGAGATGATCGCGTACCGCATGATCCGCGGGAAGAATTCGGAATGTATCCGCACTTCGGGATCGGCGCGCGCGCTTCCTGTGAATGACACGCGCGCCCCACAGGAAGGCCCGGACGTCCACCGAAGATGTCGCACTGGTCGCCCGCCACCAGGGGTCTGATCACCAGTGATGACCTTCCTCCGTCGCTGGCTGCGCGTCCCGATCCCTCCGATGACGCGCGCCAACGCGCAAACCGATTTCCTCGCGGCGCTGCTGTACGGCGCGTTCGGCGGCCTCACCATTCCGTTCATTCCGGTGATGGGCCGCCGGCTGGGCGCCACGCCGCTGCAGGTATCGTTGCTCGTGGCCGCGCCCGCGATCGTCTTCCTGCTGTCATTCTGGATCGTCAACGCGGTCCGGCCTGTGCACCCGGTGCGGCTGGTCGTCTGGCCGGCACTGGTCGGCCGGGCGATGTTCCTGCTCATGCCCTTCATCCGGTCCCCCGCCCAGTACGTGTTCCTCGTCGTGCTGTACCATGCCGTGAGTTCGATCAACACCCTCGGCTACGCACAGGTGATGCGCGCCGTCTATCCAGATGATGTCCGCGGCCGGATCATGGCGCTGATGAAGGTCGGCATGGCCACCGTCTGGGTGGTCGGATCGCTGGTCGGCGGCCAGCTGATGCAGCTCATCCCGTTCCAGTGGGTCTTTGCGGCCGCAGGCGTGTTGGGCATGGGCAGCTCGCTCGTATTCAGCCGGATGCGGACGCCGGAGACGATCGAGGTGGCGGAGCACATCAATCCCGCCGTGACCTGGCGCCTCCTGTGGGCCGACGCGGCCTACCGCCGGTTCCTGCTGGCGTTCTTTGTGTACGGCTTCGGGGGATGGCTCATGAGTCCGGCAGTGCCGATCTTGCTGGTGGATGAGCTCCGCGCCACCAACTTCCAAGTCGGGCTCCTCGGCGCCGTGGCCTCGACCATGTGGATGCTTTCGTTCTACTCCTGGGGCAAGATGATCGACCGGCGGACGGCGACGCACACGATGAAAGTCGTCTTTAGCATCGGCATCCTCACCCCCCTGGTCTACCTGCTGGCTCCAAACGCGTGGGTGGTGCAGTTCGCGGGCGTGACGGACGGATTGACGTCAGCGGGCATCGATCTGGGCTGGCTGGCGGCCGCGCTGCATTACGCGCCGACGGGCCAGGTCTTGCACTACGTCACGCTGTTCAACACCGCGGTCGGCATCCGCGCCACGACCGGGCCGTTTCTCGCCGGGGTCCTGATCCCGCGCATCGGCGTGCACTGGATCTTCGCGGCCTCGGCGGTCGTGCAGCTGGCCGGCCTCCTGCTCATGCGCCGGGTCCCGGCCCCGCGCCAGCCGGACGCGGCGGTCCCAGGCGCTCCCGACACAACGGCGTGAGGACCGCGATCAGATCAGGGGTGGGCTTGCGCCAGGTTTCGGTTTCCACGAGGCGTTCGCCCAGATGCAGACGCTCGCGCAGCACGGGCTCGTAGAACCGCCCCCAGAACGCGTCCTCGGTATCTTCCAGCAGCATCACGCGGCGGCCGCCGGCGCGCGCCTCCAGACGGCACCGGCCGCCCGATACCACCACCCAGGCGTCCTGGCAGCCGAAATCGCGGCGCAGTATGTCCCGGAGCTGCCCGATGAGGCGCCGCTGTCGCGGCCAGCGGACCGGCATGCGGGCTAGGCCGCGCCCATCCGTCCGCCGAGATCGTCCAGGAATGCCCCCAGGTAGATGGCGCCGATTTCATCAGGATCGTCCAGTTCCGCCAGCGCGGCGCGGTCCACCGCAAGCGTCGCGGCGATGTCGCTGACGTTGGGGCGCAGGGTCTGCACATACGCCTGTACATGCTTCTGTCCCGAGCGGGTGTGCGGCACCGGAATGACAAACCCGCGCCGGCGGGCGCCGGGCGGCATGCGTCGTCCCATCGACGTCATCGTCATCACCTCGCAGCGGACATGGTCGCGGAGAACTCCACGGTCCGAGGAGCCACAAGCCGTTCGAAGTCTTCGTAGGCCACCGCCATCGTCTCGCGGTGGGTGCCGGCGTTAAACACGATCTTGGGGTCGTCAATCATCGACCGGTCGACGATCACCGGCACCTGATACAGGTTCCCGAAGGGCGGCATCGCCCCCACTTCGCAGTCGGGGAAGGATGCGGCAAACTCCTGCTCACGTGCCAGCCGGACCTCTCTGGCGCCCAGCGCGGCCTTCAACTTGGGAATGTCGATGCGGTTGGGCGCGGCCAGCACGAGGGCGGTCAGCGTCCCATCGACCACGGCCAGCACCACCTTGGCCATGAAGCGGCCCGGGATGTGTTCGACGGCGGCGACTTCCTGCGCCGTATAGACCTCGGGGTGGGACTGCACATCGTACCGGACCCCGTTCTCGCGAAAGTAGCGCTCCAGCCGCTCGCGGCACGTCATCACGATCCCCCCTAGCGTCCAGCAACACCGGTCATGTACGCCCGAAGGATGAGTGCCATCTCGGTCAAGCAGATGAGTGCGAGGTACCGGGGCTCGGCGAACTGTCCGGCGTCGCGCGTCACCGCCGCGCGGAGGAAGCCGCCCGGCCGGAGCCCGAACTGCACCACGGCGCCGGAGGCGACGAGGACCGCGTACAGGAAATGCAGCCCCGTCTTCGGCCGGGCGCCGGCGAGCGCCAGTGCCACTCCCGCCGCCGCCTGCACGGCCAGCACACTGAGGACGAGGAGCAGCAGCGCCCAGAACGCGCGCCCCAGCACACGCTGGTGGCGGCGATGGGCGACAAATGCCCACGCTGCCAGCACGGCGTTCCCGGCGGCGGCGGCAGCGATCAACGGAAACAGCGCGTGAACTGTGAGCAGTGGCGCCATTGCTGTGGGGCGATGGGCCGCCGGCGACGATTCGTGTCGCCTCCACGTGCGCGCCGGGTCGGTAGTGGTGCAGTTCCCGGCCGCGCAGCCGGTTCCTGCCGGGCGTTCGCCTAGACCGGTGAGAGCAGCCCGCCCTCGCGCAGGTTCTCGAGAATCTGTTGCATCTTCGCGAAGTCGCGAAACCCGCTGCTGAACTCATCGCTCGTCTTGTAGCCGATCTCCACGAACTTGTTCAGCGTCACGAAAAAGGCGTACTGGATGGTGTTGGCGATCGTGTCGGGCGCGTCGCGGTTCTTGTCGAGGTGCACGTCCATGACGTCAATCTTCGGCACGAAGTCGCTCCCGGACCGGCCCGCTTTCGCCTCCGTCTTCAGCAGATCCTCGAGGTTCTTCGTCGCCACCCAGTCCTTGGACATCACCAGCGCCACGTCCAGGTCGTACTCGAGGTCGCCGCTCCCCACGCAGTGGTGCATCGTCGGCCGCGCAAACTCCGAGATGTCCTCCGCCGGCTTTTCATCGAGACGGCACCCTTCCTTGTCCAACGGCGAAATGGCGAACACCGGCGTATTGAGTTCCAGGCTCAGATCGGCCAGTTTGGCAGAGATCAGGTCGGTGCGCGCCTTGTCGTCATGCACGGGTTCGTCGAGCGGGACGCGCTGCAGATAATCGATGAACACCACGCACTGGTCGGTCTGGTAGGCGTGCATCAAGTTGTGGGCGCGGGCCTTGATGCGCTCGATGGTGTCGGTGCGGCCGCCCTCAAACAGATACAGCGCGCCCAGGTTGCCCTCGAGTTTCGCCCAGGCCTCTTTCACGCGCCCCTGGATCTGCGGGGAGCTCGCATCCGCGGACAGCAGCGCCGCGGGGTTGATCAGCGACTCTTTCGCCAGCAGCCGCGCGAACAGCACGCGGCTGGTCTGCTCCCACGAATAGTAGAGGACGGGGATCTTGTACCGCGCGGCCACCGTGGCGGCGAGTTCCAGCGCGAAGTTGGTCTTGCCGCGCCGCGGCGCGCCCGCGAGCCCGTAGTAGAATCCGCGGCGCATCCCGGACAGCGCGTCGCTGAGCCGGTCGAACGGCGACAGCGAGTATCCCAGCATCGACCCCGCATGACCTTCGAGAATCTCGCGGACAATGGCGCCGCCGATCTTGTTCGCCGGTGGCGTGTTGCGCGCCATCCGCTGCTGCTGGATCTCCAGGAGGGACGGAATGATCTGGCCGACGAAATCAACGAGATCTTTCCCCTCGCTACGCTCCTGCTCCAGGTAGGTCGTGATCGCCGTGTTGACCTCGACCAGGCGCAGCCGGGACGCCCGGGCTTTCAGGATATCCACGTAGGCCATGACCTGGGCCGCCTCGGGCTCCTCGGTCGCCTCCACCGCGTCCAGGAAGCGGCGCATCTCCGGCGTCATCGTCCCACGTTCGCCCATCAACCCCCGCACGGTCAGTGGCTCCAGCGGGATGTCCTTCTGCTCGTAGAGGTCGGCGAGGACCTTCGCCAGCGTCCGACCCAGCGCGTGGGGCATCAGGTCCGGACGAAATCCCGAGTCCAGCGCCCGGCCGAGTAGGAATCGGTCACGGATGAATCCGCTGAGCAGCGTGCGTTCAATGACTGCGGCTTCTTCCATCGGGCCCACCCCGCGCAAGCCAAGCGTCCCGTCTGATCATCGCGGCGACGGGACGCTCTATCAGCGTTGACCTGCACTTGGTGTCATGCCACTGCGCCGAAATCGGTAGACGTGGGGCTGGACGCCGCCTGCTGCGGGCAGTCCGCGGTCACCGGCGGGGTGTCCGGCGAGGACGCTTCAGGAGGACGAGGCGCCGAAAGGTCCCGATCGCCGCGTCGCAGGCCCACCCGCCCCCGGGCAGCCGCTGTTCACCCGTGGGGGTCATGAGACGGAAGCCGACGAGCCGCAGGCGGGGACGGCCGTTGGCTAGCAACGTGGCGCCGAGTACGCGTCCTTCGAGTAGGCCCGGAAGCGCCGACGCGCCAAACGTCACGCGGCTGAAACCGATCGTCCCTGGACCGGCGGCGGCTTTGTCCGCATACGCAAGGATCCTCCCGCGTGGGCCGACCAGCGTGACGCCGCGGAAGCCGACCGCCCGCCGGGAAATTCTCGTTCCTTGTTTGGGTATGGGCACGCTGATATAATTCAGGATGCATATCGCGTCCTCTTGCCTGCCTGCGCGCCCGTAGCTCAGCGGATAGAGCGTCGGCCTCCGGAGCCGAAGGTCTGGGGTTCAAATCCCTACGGGCGCGCCACTCTTCCCATGACACCCACGTGTCTCGCGTCTCATTTGAAGCCTAGCTGCCAGGCGCCGTGGTGCCAAGTACCCCGGTGCCAGGTACCTCGGTGCCAGGTACCTCGGTGCCAGGTACTGCGGTGCCAGGTACCTCGGTGCCAGGCACCCGGGTGCCTGGCACCGATTAGCTCATCTGGGTCATAGACCTGACGCCTTGGCGATGCTGCAATAAGATCAGGTACTCCGCTCCACGCGGCAGGAACCCTGGAGACTTGGACCAGTCCTAAGA
>JBIOWP010000157.1:0-4741 GCA_044868695.1 bacterium | reverse complement strand
GGCGCAGGAACTGCACGTCCTTGCGCTCGACGGCGTCGGCGATGGTGTGAATCGGATGGACGATCGCCTTCATCGCCTTCGTCGGCCCCATGCCGTCTACAGTAATGAACCGCTCGAAGAATTCTTGCTCGATCTCATTGAGAAAACCAATGAGCAGCGGCTTCGGCTGGTTCTGCGTCGCATGGAACGAGATGTACAGCGATACGACCGGTGGCTCCCCGTTGGACGGCTGAGGGAGGGCCCGGGCGACGACCGCAGGCAGGTGCACTTCGTATCCCACGCCGCCGGCTTCCACGACGATGCCGTCGTCGGTCCGCCGCAGGATCGGCCCGCGCAGGTACGCGATCACCGCGCCGCCTCGACCCGTGCGCGACGCAGGGGGATGCCCTGCCGCGACAGTGCGGTGAGAGAGATCGCCACGGCGTCGGACACGTGTGAGTCCAGCGATTCGCGGCGGCGGAACAGCCGCTGCACCGCCGCCTGCATCTGTCCCTTGCTGGCCGCGCCGAAGCCTGCGATGGCCTGCTTGACGGCGGCGGGCGGGAGCGCTGTGACCTCGATCTCCAGCTCTGCCGCCGCGAGACAGACGACGCCCCGCACGTGACCCATCAGGATTGCCGTCCGGGGGTACCGCGGGGAGGCGTAGAGATCTTCGACCGCCACCTGCCCGGGATGGTGGCGTTCCAGCAGGGCGTGAAGCCCGGCGTGGATCCGGCGGAGCCGGTCTGGGAGCGGAGCGTCGTCGATCGTGTTGAGCACACCGTGGTCGATCAGCTCCACCCCGCCGGGTGAACCCTGCAGGAGCGCGTAGCCGGTCGCCCGCAGCCCTGGATCGACGCCGAGGATAAGCATACGCGAACCCGTGTTCGACTTAGAGCGTCATCCAACCTGCTGGAGAATCTCATCTGGAATGTCGAAGTTCGCATATGCCCGCTGAACGTCATCGTGCTCCTCGAGAGCTTCCATCAGGCGCAGCACGTGCTGGGCATCCCGGCCCTCGACCCGCACGGTCGACTTGGGCACCATGGTGATGTCGGCGGACTGGGTGGGGACCTTGGCCGCCGCCAGCGCCTGCTTGACCTTATGGAATTCCTCGGGCCGGGTGAGCACTTCGTAGACGTCTCCCGCCGCGCGCATGTCCTCCGCGCCCGCGTCGAGAGCGACCTGCAGGACGTCGTTCTCCTTCGCCTTGCTCCGGTCGATGGCGATCACCCCGAGGCGCTCGAACATCCACGCGACCGACCCGGCCTCGCTCAGCGCGCCTCCGTGCTTAGTGAACAGGTTGCGCACGTCGCTGGCCGCGCGGTTGCGGTTGTCGGTCAGGACCTCGACGAGGACTGCGACACCCCCGGGCGCGTACCCCTCGTAGGTGATCGTCTCATAGGTCGCCCCCTCGGCCCCGCCGGCGCCGCGCTGGACCGCTCGCTGGATGTTGTCGTTGGGCATGCCGGCCTCGCGAGCCCGGTCGATCGCCGTGCGCAGGCGCGGGTTGCCGTCAGGGTCGCCGCCGCCCTCTTTCGCAGTGACTGCGATCTCGCGCGCCAGCTTGCTGAACAGCTTGCCGCGCACGAGGTCGACGCGCTGCTTCTTCAGGCGGATATTGTGCCACTTCGAATGACCCGACATACTCCGATTGTACTCCCTTCACCCTTCAACACTCGAGCTTTTCAGCGTTCTTTGACGGTCACCGAGGCGGTGGTGCGGTGTCCCGAAGCGGTCGTGGCGATCACCGTGATCACGTATTCCACGCCGCCCACGTGAATCGACGGACGGAACAGGTACGCGAACCGCCCGTCGTTGGTGACCGGCACGCGCGTCTCCGCGACGTTGATCTTCACAAAGCTGCCGCGTGCAATCACCTTCACGCTGACGGCCGCGCTGGGATCGGTGGACCCCTCGATCATGAACGGCGACGTGACGCCCTGCCCCTGAGCCGGGGAGGTGATCATCAACGGGAGGGATACGGCGACCGGCTCGGGCGTCCCGGGCGTCCCGTCCGGTGGCGGCAGCGGCACCGCCGAGGGATTCAGGTCGAACTCGGTCGGTTCGGTGCCGCGGATGAAGACTTCCGCGCGCGGGTTGGGGCACTGGCTGGTTGCGAGCAGCCCCGAGGTGCCGCACACGGACGCGGCCACGACCCCGTCCGGCCTCGTCCAGTCCTCCGCGGGCGTGCCCTGCACCGCCACCCGCATGAACGCCGACCAGATCCGCGCCGGCACATTGCCGCCCACGACCCGGTTCATCGGCGTGTTATCGTCGTTCCCGACCCACACGGTCGTCACGAGATACGGCGTGTATCCAATGAACCACGCGTTGCGGTAGTCGTCGGTCGTGCCGGTCTTTCCGGCTGCCGGCCGGCCAATGTTCGCGGCCGTCCCCGTACCCCGCTGGATCACGCCTTTCAATAGATCCGTCATGAGGTAGGCGACATCGGCGCTGAGGGCCAGCTCACGCCTCGGCGCGCGCTCTTCCAGCACCCGGCCTTCCCGGTCGGTGACCTTGAGAATGGCAATGGGGTCGGCCCGGACCCCGAGGGTGGCCAGGGTGCCGAAGGCGGTCGCCATTTCCAGGGCCGTGACGTCGTTGGTCCCCAGAGCAAGCGACAGGTTCGGCTGCAGGGGGCTGGTGATCCCCATCCGTTTGGCGTACTCGACCACGGCCTGCGGCCCGACCTCGTAGATCGTCTTGATCGCGGGAACGTTAATGGACTGCTCCAGCGCCGCCCGCAGCACCATCGGGCCGCGGAACGTATCGTCGTAGTTCTTCGGGGTCCAGATTTTGTCTTTGGGTTCCACCGTACCGAAGATTTCGAAGGTGACCGGCTCGTCGATAATGACCCGGGTTGGCGGGATCCCCTTGGCGATGGCGGCCGTGTAGACGAACGGCTTGAACGCCGACCCGGCCTGCCGGCGCGCCTGCCAGGCGCGGTTGAACTGGCTCTGCACGAAGTCATAGCCGCCAATCATCGCCTTGATGTAGCCGTTGCGCGGGTCCAGGGTGATCAGCGCTCCCTGCGTGACGTTCAACTCATCCGTCTGCGCCTGCTCGATCCCGCCGCGCACCGCCTTTTCGGCGACCACCTGCAGCTCCGGGTCGAGCGTCGTGTGGACCCGCAGCCCGCCATTGTAGACCATGTCCTCCCCGTACCGTTCCAGCAGGTACGGCAGGATGTAGGACACAAAGTACGGCGCGCGGATCCCAATCAAGCCGGCGTTGCCCTGCTCCGCCAGGATCAACTCCTGCGCCGCCGCCTCCTCGGCCTGGCGGGGCGTAATGTAGTGCAGCTCAGCCATCCTCCGCAGCACGACGCGCTGCCGCTCTTTGGCCAGCGCAAGATTCTGGAACGGAGTCGCCACCGACGGCGAACGGATCGTCCCGGCCAGCATCGCGCTCTCCGCCAGGTTCAGCTCGCGGGCGGTCTTGCCAAAGAAGACGCGGGCGGCCATCTCCACGCCGTAGGCACCGTTGCCGAAGTACACCTGGTTGAGATAGCGTTCGAGGATCTCGTCCTTCGTGAGCCGCCGCTCAATCTCCAGAGCCAGCATGATCTCTGCGAGCTTCCGGCTCACCAGCCGCCGCTGCGTCAAAAACAGATTCCGCGCCAGCTGCTGCGTGATCGTGCTGCCGCCTTCGACGACCTCGCCGGCCAGAAGGTTGTGCCACACAGCCCGCACGGTCCCGCGCAGGTCGACGCCGTGGTGCTGGTAGAACCGGTCGTCTTCGACGGCGAGGGCGGCCTCGCGCACCGCCGGCGGGATCTCGTCGAGAGGGATGAAGTCGCGGTTCTCGCGGAAGAGGCTGGCAATCAGCTCGCCGTTGGCGGCATACACCCGGGTGGCTTCATCGGGCGGCGCGTAGAGGGCGGAGACGTCTGGCAGTTTGCGGTTGAACGCCAGCGCCATCCCGGCGACCATACCGGACCCGAGGACGACCAGCGCCAGCACGATGGCCACGGTGATCAGTGCGAGGCGCGTCCAGCCTTCCCGGTCGGACGGCATCTGCGGCCGCCACTCGGGCGCGCGCGTGCGGATAGATTTCAGCGCCCGGCGGTACGCCTCGAGTGAGCGCTGCTTCACCAGCTCAGCCTGTTTGGTTGTTTTGGTCCGCCACTGATCCATAGTGGAGTCCGTCCTGCCCTTGCGACGGCAGAACCGCGTTCATTGTACCACCGATGCCGCGCGATGAGACCCGGGGGAGTGGAAATAGCTCAAACGGGCTATTGCGAATTTCGGATTGCGGATTGTGAATTGAATGCATGGACGACCGTGCGTTGAAAGAACGAACGCTGCAATTTGGACTAGCCGTCATTCGCCTGGCATCGTCGCTGCCGAAGTCAAGGGAGACAGACGTCGTTGCCCGGCAGATCATACGGTCAGCTACGTCGGTGGGGGCGAACTACCGCTCGGCCTGCCGGGCTAGGTCAAAACCGGACTTTATTTCGCAGATTGGACTGGTGGAACAGGAGGCCGACGAGACCCTGTATTGGCTTGAAGTCCTCGTGGGTGCGGAAATGATACCGCGGCCTCGTGCCGAAGAGCTGGTAAGCGAGGCGAAGGAGCTCTTGGCGATCTTTACGGCGGCAGGCCGGACCGCTAAGGCCTCAATCCGCAATTCGCAATCCGCAATTCGAAATTCTCGACGGACTCAGACACCGGAAGAATCCGCTATAATACGAGGAGTGTCGCGTTCGGTGGGGACGTAGCTCAGTTGGGAGAGCGCCGCACTCGCATTGCGGAGGTCG
>JBIOWP010000156.1:0-19326 GCA_044868695.1 bacterium | reverse complement strand
AGCAGCCCGTAGTTGCGGTTGCGCATGAGGCCGAGGAAGCCGATTGGGCGTTCTTTTTCGGGCAATGGAACAACAGCCTCAGACACACTTCACCCCGAATATGGCCTCAAATCGCAGGTGTTCTTTGCTTTCCCTGTTGAGAGTCCCTTTACGCCCTTTTCACAGCAAAGACATCCCTGTCTGAACGGCCCGAAGAGGGGAACTATAGGAAGGGGATCGCCACGCCCCTCTGGGGCTCGCGATGACGGAAGAGACCGGGAGCTCGCTGTAACAGAAGAGGCCGAAACCTTGCGACGACAGAAGCGGATGAGGCCTCGCCTGGGCAGGCGCTAGAAAAGGACTTCGGGGGTGCCGGCGCGGTGACGAACGATCACCACGTCACCGCTCCCCTGAAGGCTGGAAAGCGCAGGGCTGATGCCGTCCACTCGAACTGAGCGGAGGGTGAGGTCGCTGGCGGGGGCCGCTACGAAGGGGCGTCCGCACCCGGTGCAGAAATGCCCTCGCTCAGGGCGGAGCCTCCCCCGGAGCTGGCTCCAGCGGACGGTGATATTCGGGATTACGTGACGGCTTCGACAATACGGACAATGCATGTGACGCACCTTCTACTACGACGAATTCTTCCCTGCTCGGTCGTTCTCCTGGCGGCCTTCACCGCCCTATCAACACCTGCTTTCTCAACCCAGACCAAGGTGTACCCCGGCGTGGACATGCTGCTGTCCGGCCGCGGCGATCTCCTGGCCGGGAAGCGTGTAGGACTCATTACTCACAGAGCGGCTGCCGGGTCGGGCGGCTACCCCACGTCTACCCTGCTCTCTTTCGACCCTCGGATCCGGATCGTGGCGCTGTTTGCGCCCGAGCACGGACTGTCCGGCACCCTGCCGGCGGGAACCCGGGTGCCGTCGATTGACGGGCCGATCCCCATCTACAGCCTCTACTCCGATACCCGGCGGCCGACCGCGGAAATGTTGGCCGGCATCGACGCCCTCGTCTTCGACCTTCAGGACGTCGGCGCGCGCGCGTACACGTACATTTCTACAATGGCCCTGGCGATGCAGGCGGCCGCTGAGTATGACAAGTTATTCGTCGTCCTGGACCGGCCGAATCCACTAGGCGGGGAGCGCGTGGACGGGCCGGTCCTAAACCCCGCGTTTGCGTCGTTTATCGGGATCTTTGCTGTCCCCTCCGTCCACGGCATGACGGTGGGCGAGTTGGCGATGCTGTTCAACCAGGAGTTCAGGATCGGGGCGAAACTCGTGGTGGTTCCGATGTCAGGCTGGCAGCCGGCGATGCAGTGGGATGACACCGGCCTGCAGTGGTTCCGGCCGTCGCCGATGATCCGCTCTCCCGCCGCCGCCCTGCTGCATGCGGCCACCGGGATGCTCGAGGGGACGAATCTCTCCGTCGGCGCCGGTTCGAGTGTGCCGTTTGAGACTGTGACCGGGCCGGGGATCCGAGGCGACCTGCTGGCGCAGAGGCTGAATCGCGTTGGTCTGCCTGGGGTGCACTTCGCACCTCAGGTCGCAGGATCCGGCGGCAACCGGAAGGGCGGCGTGAAACTCGTCATCACCGATCCCCGCCAGTTTCTGCCTGCGACGACTACTGTGTACATCCTCGCCGCTATCCGGGACCTGCATCCGGGATTATTGCGATTCACGACGTCGGTCTACAGCGGGCGGTACGTCTTCGATTTGGTCTGGGGAAGCGATGAAGTCCGGCGTGCCCTTGTGCGTGGATCAAGCCCCGATCGGATCGTGGCCTCGTGGCAGAACGGGTTGGAGCGATTCTTGGACGTGCGCCAGCGCTTTCTGCTCTACCCTCGGTCAGGCGGGGTGGCTCAGATGATACCCCTGCCGGTCAAAGCGGAGCCCGCGGCGATCAATGCGCCGGTAAGACCTGTGCCTATCCGCGCGAAAGCCGTAGTTTGCGACGATCGCCCTGCTATCTGTGGAAGTCTGGCGGGCGGCGGAGCAAAGTAGGCGGCGATTCGTTTCCTTAGGAGATTGCTTCGGCCCTACGGGCCTCGCAATGACACCATAAGATCTTATACTCTGCCGAAAGTTCCCCAGAGACAGCAAGGCAGCAGGCAGTGACTGCTTACTGCCTACCGCCTTCTGACTGCTGGTAGTTTTGGGGGAGCAGGCCTGTAAGCCGGGTTCTGTACCACCCTTTGCGAGTGGCGGCGGCCATCTCTCTAGAACGTCCGTTGCCGGACGCTTCAAGCAGCCTACCCGGGGATGCGGCGGGCCGCCTCATCTCCCCCTACGTGGCCTTGCACCGAGCGGGGTTTGCCCAGGTCTCCGGTCGCCCGGAGCCTCGTGCGCTCTTACCGCACGATTGCACCCTTACCCTGAACCACTCGCTACGCTCGGGTTCAGGGCGACGCCCTGTACCTGAGCCGCAGGCGAATGGTGCAGGGCGGTATGTTTCTGTGGCACTTTCCTTGGGGTCGCCCCCACTGGGTGTTACCCAGCGCCCTGCCCTGTGGTGCCCGGACTTTCCTCCGAAGGCGAACAGCCTCCAGCGGTCGCCCGGCCTGCTCCCGGGCCTATCCTACCATCCGGACAGCCTCACTGCAATCGCGCCCATGCAGCCGTGTTCTAATGAATGTCGTCGCCGGCGATGCGGACGCGGATGCGTTCTTCCTGCGGAATGGGCTTCCCCTGCGTGCGGAGTTCTTTGATCTGCTCGATGACCTCGTCCCGCGCCATCTCAAGGGCCTCGGAACGCGTGGCGCCGTACCCCTTCACGCCGAAGGCCGGGACCCGCGCGACGTAGAGCTTGTCCTCTTTCTCAACGATCACGGAAAACTCAAGCGACGACTCCGGGAACGCCTGATCAATGGCGCGGTTTGCCATCGCGTCGGCGGCGGCGTTCTGCCCCCGTGGGATCTTCGTGAAGGTCGACTTCGAGAATCCCCTCAGCAGCCGGATGGCGTCGAGGTACAGCGGGCCGAGATCGGGACTCTTCACCTTATAACTGCCCTGGAGCTGGCTGACCAGCAGGTCGCTGTCGGAGCGAATCTCCACCGAGGCGCCCTGCATTGCCTTCGCCTCCTCCAGCGCCCGGAGCAGCGCCCGGTACTCGGCGACGTTGTTCGTGAAGTCGCCGATGTACTCGCCGATCTCCTTGAGGACCTTGCCCTTTGCGTCTTTGATAACGACGCCGATGGCCGACGGGCCCGGATTGCCCCTTGAGGCGCCGTCTACCATCAGGATGAGGTGCTTACCGGTCCGGGACATAGAGGATGCGCCCGCAGTCCTCGCAGGTGTGGACATCGTCAGTTTCGCGAACTTTGTTGAGCAGTTCCTCGGGGATGGCCATGTGACACGCGCCGCAGATGCCGCCGGTGACCGCAGCCACCGCGACACCGTCCCGGCGGCTCCGCAGCCGCTCGTACCGCCGCAGCAGGTCGGGATCTGCCTCCGCCGCCTGCGTTTCTCGCCGCCTGCGGGCCGAGTCGAGGTCCGCCGTCAGCCCCTTCTGCCGCACGGTGTAGTCTTCCAGATGCTCGTCGAGGGCGCGCTCTTTCGCCTGGCGCTGAGCTTCCAGCGTGCGGATTTGCTCCAGCAGCCGCTCGACGTCTTCCATCAGGGTGAGCATCTCATCCTCGGTGTGGTGTCGCTGCCGGCCGAGGGCTTCGACATCCTCCTGCATGGCCCGCAGTTCCTTCGGATTCGAGATCCGCCCGCTGTAGAGGTCGGCCTCAACCTTCTTCGACTTGTCGACGGTGGACTGAAGCTCCAGCTCGAGGTCGCGCAGTCGGGACTGGCGCGCGCGGAGATCGGCCTGGGCGGCCTCTTCCTCCTGCCGTGCCGCGGTGACCTGCGCGCGCAGGGCTGACCCGTCGTCCAGGACGGCCAGCGCGGCCTCCAGGCGGATCTGCTGCGCGTCCAGCAGCTGAAGCTCATACAGCTGGCGAATGCGGCTCATGTGCGCGTGAGACGGAAAACCCCTCCGGCCGTAGCCGGAGGGGCGCAAAAGACATCCAGGTCATTCCCGATGATAGCTACCGCCGGCTCTTCTTCTTAGGTTTCGCCTTTTTCGCGGACGACCTTGCGGCCGGTCGGGGCGGCGCGGGCTTGGCAGCGGGCTTGACGATTCCCGCGCCGGGACGGGCAGGACCCGGTGGGCCGCCCGGGCGCACCAGCCGGGTCGCCTGTACGAGGGTCGGACGGGCGGCCGGTCGCATGGCGGGCCGTGCCTCGCTCTTGGGCGGCTCGGGGAGCTTGATCTTCTTCGCCTTGGGCTCCCACCACTTCTGGTACTGCCGGCCGAGTTTCTCAAAGTAGTCGAACAGGTCGGGCCACACCAGTTCGCGCCGCATCCCCATGACGATCGGCTCCATCTTGGCCCAGGGGATCGCGTACAGTTCGAAGACGGATTCGGCGTCAATCGCCCCGCCGTCAACCAGCACGCCGAGGTTGTCGCAGAACACCGCCACCCGGAGGAAGTTATTGAACCGGATGCTGCCGGGCGGACACTCTAGGATGAACTGCTCGTAGTCCTTGAAGTCGAATTGGAAGATGACGTACTGCATGGCGTCAAGACTCTGAGGGGCATCGGCGATCTGCATGACGCGCAGCAGTAGGTCGACATCCTGCGGCTTGAGCTTCTTCACGCCACCACCTCGCTGGGGTCTGTGGAGCCGAGTACGAATCTACATTCGTTGTACACTTATTTCTTCCCTTTGAATAGGGTTGCGGAGGGGTTCAATAGACCAAAGTCTATATATTTAAGCTCGATTGGCGGTGTTGCTCTATCCCTAGATGAAGATGGTTTGCGGCAGGTAGGCGGAGACGATCCAGTTCGGCTTGTCCACTACCTCGGAAATCTTGAGGTCCACGGCCACGCTGCAGAGCACGTACGCGTCCTGGCGGGACAGGCGATACGTTTGCGCCAGGTGGTCAATCATGCCGCGGACCGCCGTCTTGGCGGCCTCGAGCAGGTCCGGGGCGATGCCGGTCGTCGCATAGTACCCCTTGCCGTCCACCTGCGGCGTCAGCGGCCCGGGCGTGATGAACTGCGGTGACGAGAGCCGCAGACCCCGGCGCACGGTCAGCCGCAGGCGCGCGCGCATGGGCGTTTCAATCGCCGAGATGCACACTTCGCCGTCACCCTGCACCGCGTGCGCGTCGCCGCAGGAGAACAGCGCGCCAAGCACCCACACGGGGAGGAGCAGGGTCGCCCCCGCCGTCAGGTGGCGGATGTCCATGTTCCCCCCAAACTTTCCAGGGGGCATGACGGGCAGCGACCCCCGCTCTTCCGGCGCGACCCCCATCGTTCCCAAAAACGGGGCCAGGGGGATGCGAATATCGTGACGGAGCTCCGCGTATTTCTGCGTGCTGAGATCCCAGATCTTCAGGTATGCCTCAGGAAAGTCCTCAGGCAGGAGCCCGAGTTCCGGAACGATTGACGTCCACCCCCACCCTGCCGGCCGCAGTTCGAGGATCTCCACGGCCAGGGCGTCGCCCGGACGGGCGCCTTTGACAAACACCGGCCCTGCGAGGGGATACACGCGGTCGAAATCCATCCGGGCCAGATCCGCCGCGGTGGATGTCCGGGTAATCTGCCCCCCGCTGACCTCCTGCAGGTCGGCGGCGACGACGTCGCCGGAGTCGACCTCCGCGACTGGGGAAAGCGTGTTGTCCCATCGGTAGTGGACCCGCCTGGACGGCAGCTCGATCTCGCGCCCCATGCGACACCCTCTCGACCGGGGGGCCCGGAGCCTGCCGGGCCCCCCGCTGCGTCACCTACTGGCTGACGTCGATCTCGTCGAAGAACATGTAGAAGGACGGATGGAGCTGGAAGTTCTTCACTTTCTTCAGCCCTGCCGCGTTCTGCAGGGCGTGGTCAATGAAGATCCACGGCGCTTCGTCGGCCACGATGCGCTGCATCGCCCGGTAGAAGTCCCCGCGCTGCTTGAGATCGACGGTCCGCGTCGCCGCGGCCAGCAGCTTGTCGACGTCGTCGTTCTTGTAATATCCGCCGTTGAATCCATTGGGCGGCAGGGCATGGCCATCGAGGATCAGGCTGAGCATGGGGGCCGGATCGCCGGGGTCCAGCATGAACGACAGCGCGCCCATGTCGGCCTCGCTTCCGAACCCCTTGCCATACTGGTTCAGATAGGCTCCCCACTCGAAGGTCTGGATCTGCGCGCGGATCCCCACGGCGGCCAGGTCGGCCTGAATCGCCTGCGCCATCGTCTTGGGCGACTGCATCCCCGATCCCGACTCCGGAATCCAGAAGATCGCCGGGAATCCGTTGGGATATCCCGCCTCGGCCAGCAGGCGCTTCGCCTTCGCCGGATCATACGGATACTTGGCGACCTGGTCGGTATAGGCCCAGGTGATCGCCGGCGGTATCGGTCCGGACGACACGGTGGCCGTCCCCTTCAGAATGTCGTTGGCGATGGCCTCCTTATTTACGGCGTAGTTGGCGGCCTGGCGCACCTTCACGTCGCTGAACGGCTTCTTGCGGACGTTGAGGGTCACCCACCAGACGTGAGGGCCCGGCTGCTGGTAGAAGGCAAACCGCGCGTCCTTGCGGATTTGCTCGATGTTGTCGGGGGGCACGTCGACGATGAAGTCCACCCCACCTGACAGTAGCTCCGTCACGCGAGTCTGCTCCTCCGGCAGCGGACGGAAGATGAGCCGGTCGAGCTTGGCCCGGCCGCCCCAGTAGCCCGAGTTAGCCTCCAGCACGATGCGGACGTTCTTCTCCCACCGGACGAACTTGAACGGACCGGTGCCGACCGGATGGCTGGCAAACTCCTTGCCCCATTTCTTCACCGCCGCGGGGCTGACGATCCGGCCGGTATTGAGGGTGAGGTTGTTCAGCAGCGGGGAGAACGACTGCTTGAGGGTGAACCGCACGGTGTACGGATCGACCACGCTCACCTGTTTGATGGCGCCGTAGTAGAAGCCGGCGAACGGGAACGGGCCGGTGTTGGCATACGGATGCTTAGGGTCCAGCAGCCGGTCGTACGTAAACTTTACCGCCTCCGCGTTGAACGGCGCGCCGTCGTGGAAGAACACCCCGCGGCGGAGCTTGAACGTGTACTGTAGGCCGTCCGCAGAGATCGTCCACGAGGTCGCCAGACCGGGCTCCAGGGTGAACGACTCCGCTTTGAAACGGACGAGTGTGTCATAGACACTGGACAGCACCCGCATCGAGTTGATGTCGGTGAGCTGTCCCGGATCCATGGACGTTGGCTCGGCGACCAGGCCGACGACCAGCGTCTTCGGAGCCGGCGCCGCCTGCGGGGCCCCCGCCCCGACCAGCAGCCATGCCGCCGCCAGCCCCACTGCTACTAGTGCATTCCGCCGTGCCGTGCGTCTCATTCCGTCCCCCACCTCCCCAGGTGTGTGCGATCTGGAGTGCCTGACTCAGCGTTGCGTCGGATCCAGCGCGTCCCGCAGCCCGTCTCCGGCGAGATTCAATCCCAGGACCAGCACGAACAACGCGAGACCCGGCATTGTGGCAACGTGGGACGCCACGGTGATGAATTGCCGGCCGTCGGCCAGCATGGTCCCCCAGTCCGCCGTCGGCGGTTGCGCCCCCAGTCCGATAAAGCTTAAGCCGGCAGTCTCGGAAATCATCCAGCCGACGTTGACGGCGATGAACACCAGAATCGGCGCCAGGATGTTGGGCAGCACGTGCCGGCGCAGGATGCGGCCCTCGGTCGCCCCCACCGCCCGCGCGGCGAAGATGAACTCTTGTTCCCGCAGCACCAGCACCGCGCTGCGAACGCCCCTCGCGTAGAAGGACACGTTCACGGCGGCGACCGCGATCATCGCGTTGACCAGACCTGGGCCCAACGCCGCGACCAGCGCGATGGCGAGCAAGATGTACGGAAAGGCCATCAGCACGTCCACGGCCCGCATGACGAGTTGGTCGGTAAGGGCTCCGTAGAATCCCGCCAGCAGCCCCAACGCCGTCCCCACGGTCATGGCCAGCGAGGTGGCGAGGACGCCCACTGTCAGCGAGACTCTGGCCCCCCACACGAGGCGGCTCAGCAGGTCCCGCCCCAGGTGATCGGCGCCCAGGGGGTGGCCCGGAGACATCGGTGGGGACAGCCGCCGGCTCGGCTGCGTCGCGTTGGGATCGCGCAGCGGCAGGAGGGGCGCGAACGCCGCGAGCGTCACCACGGCCACCACGATCGCCGCGCCGAAGACGGCCCACGGATTGGCGAGAAACCGCTGCAGGGACGTGGGCGGGTGGCTGCCCGGACTAGCCAAAACGGACCCTCGGGTCGATGTAAGCGTACATCAAGTCCGTGCTGAGATTGATCAGGACGTACGTCGCGGCGACCAGCAGCACGCCGCCCTGCACCAGGGGGAAGTCGCGCGTCAGGATCGCGTTCACCATCATGAAGCCGATGCCGGGCCAGCTGAACACCGTCTCCACGTACACGGCGCCGGCGAGGAGAAACCCCGCCTGCAGCCCGAACACGGTCGCCATCGCCACGAGGACATTCCGGAAGGCGTGCCTGCCGATGACCGCGCGGTTGGACAGCCCTTTGGCCCGGGCCGTCCGAACATAATCCTGGCCGATGACCTCGAGCATGCTGGACCGCGTCAGGCGCGCGATGATGCTTACGGGCACGAGCGCCAGCGTGATCGAGGGCAGAATCAAGTGGGTCAGCAGATCGCCCAGACCCCCGCTCCCCGCCGGGGAGTACATTCCGGTGCCGGGCAGCCATCCCAGGCGGACAGAAAAGGTGATGATTAGAAGAAGCCCGACCCAGAACGCCGGCATGCTCAGCCCCAGCATCGCCCCCAGCGTCGCGAGCCGGTCCACCGCGGTGCCCCTCCGCGCGGCGGCCACGATGCCGGCCACGGTTCCCAGCGGGAAGGCCAGCAGGATCCCGCCCGCGGTGAGGATCAAGGTGGCCTTGAACCGGCGGACCACCTCAGGCAGCACCGCCCGGCGCAGGACGATCGAGCGCCCGAAGTCTCCGCGCACGACGTGGGACGCCCACCGCGCATATTGAACGAGCACCGGGCGATCCAGGCCGAGTTCCCGGCGGAGCTGCGTGAGGTCATCGGGGGTCGCCAGCGGCCCCAGCAGAATTTGCGCCGGATCGCCTGGGGTCAAGTGGAGGACGAGGAAGACGACGAAGGAGACGCCGACCAGGACGAGCACCGCGGCAATGAGTCGCGCCAGAACGTACTGCCACATCGGATGGTCAGAGCGCTTCTACTGGAAAACACGCACTCCTGCCGGGAGGAGGAAGGCGTGTCGGCGGACCGTTTTGACAGGAGGAACGGCGGAGGCAGGAATAAGGGACTGGCGCCGCCATGCACCCAAGCGAAGCGAGTGGTGCATGGTGGGCGAGGCAGGAATCGAACCTGCGGCCTCCCCGGTGTAAGCGGGGTGCTCTACCGTTAAGCTACTCGCCCCGTAAGCAGATTATAACAAGGGGGTCGGGGGTCAGGCGACGGGCTGCGGGACCGACTCGCCGCCGCGGACCTCGACGCGGTGGATATCGGCTCCCAGGGCGGTGAGCTTCTCCTCGAGGTGCTCGTAGCCGCGGTCCACGTCTTCGACGCCGGCGATTTCGCTGGTTCCGTGCGCCACCAGGGCGCCGATGATCACGGCGGCGCCCGCCCGGATGTCCACCGCCTCCACCGGCGCGCCGGTCAGGTACGGCACACCGTTGACGACGGCGGCGTCTCCCTCCACGCGGACGTCGGCGCCCATGCGGCGCAGTTCGTCAACGTAGCCGAATCGCGACTCGAAGACGGTTTCGCGAATCCTCGATTGCCCGTTGGCGATGGTCATGAGCGCCGCGAAGGGCGGATGCAGGTCTGTCGCAAACCCCGGGTAGGGGGCGGTGTCCACCTGCACGCCCCGGTGGATCCCGCCGCCGCGCACGCGCACGCCGTCGGTCCCTCGCCCCACGATCGCGCCGGCCTCTTCCAGTTTCGCCAGCGGGGCGCTAATGTGCTCGGGAATCATCTGCTCGACCAGCACGTCGCCGCCGGTGGCGGCCGCGGCCAGCAGGTACGTGCCCGCTTCCAGCCGGTCGGGGATGATCGCGTACGAGGCGCCGTGCACCTCACTCACGCCCTCGATCGTGATGGCGTTCGTTCCTGCCCCTTTGATGCGGCTTCCCATCAGGTTCAGAAAGACCGCGGTGTCAACCACTTCCGGCTCGCGCGCGGCGTTCTCGAGCACGGTCGTTCCCGCCGCCATGGCGGCGGCCAGCATCAGGTTGATGGTGGTGCCGACGCTGCTGCGTGGCACGAAGAACGTCGTCCCTGCCAGCCGGGGGGTCGACGCCTTCAGATACCCGTGTTCGGTTTCCACCGCCGCGCCGAGCGCGGCAAAACCGCGGATGTGGAAGTCGACGGGCCGCGAGCCGATCACGCAGCCGCCAGGCAACGGGACTTCTGCGCGTCCCGTCCGTCCCAACAGCAGCCCCGCGGCGTAGAATGAGGCGCGCATCTGCCGGCAGAGGTCATACGGGGCGGCATGCGACTTCACGTCACGCGCGTCGATGCGCATGCGGCCGCGCTGCAGCTCGATGCGGGCGCCCAGTTCCTCCAGGATCGCTTTGAGGGTCAGGACGTCGCGGCAGTGGGGGACATTCTCCAGCGTCGACACGTCCGCAGCAAGACACGCGGCGGTGATGATGGCGAGTGAGCTATTCTTGCCACCGGAAATACGGACGGCGCCGCGCAGGCTCTTCCCGCCGTTTATGAGGATCTTTTCCATCGAATGTCTCCCTGTCGTCGCTGCGTCGATGCTGCGTCGGGACCTACTTCATCTTCTGTTCCACGTAGCAGCGCACCAGTTCTTCCAGGAGTAAGAGCCGGTCGACCTGGCGGATGACGGTCCGCGCGTCGCGATGGCTGGTCACGTACGTGGGATCGCCCGACAGCAAGTACCCGACGATCTGGTCCACCGGATCGTAGCCTTTCTCCTTCAATGCCTGGAAGACGTGGGAAAAGATCTTGTGGATGTCCTTTGCCGTAGGTGCACCAACCCGGAAGACCCCCGTCCGCTCGCGCTCATCCATCGGTCCCATCTTGGCACCCGCCTTCCCAGCCGATCCGGCGTCGACACCGGACACGCGTTCGCCGGGCTAAAGAGTTCCCCCGGGTGAGACCGGGTTCCTGTCGCACAAATAAGCCGTTCCCCCAGGTGGAACGTGGCAGACATGGTATTCGATGGAACTCGAATGTAACAATTCATTCCTTGACGGGCCTAGGTGGCTGTGGTAGTCTCTGCGATGCCGTCGCCAAAACCCGTCGAGGACGATAGTCTACTTCCCTTCCTCGCCGCATCATACGCGCCCCGTTCCTCTCGGCGGACCGGAGATCGTCAGCATTTTGTGACGCGAGCCGGGTCTGGCGGACTCGGTTCGTCCCCCTGGCGTCACCTTGCACAATTCGGGTTCGAGGCGAGGTGTGGTATCGAGCCGCACTCATTCGGGGAGAAGAACGCGTTCGAGTCACAGGGGCGGGCCGCCGGGCCTTCCGAGATGACGCTGCTCCAGCGTTTTACGCTGGTCAGCCTCACGACCGCTATCATTCTCGGAGTGATGTTTGGGGAGATCGCCGCCCGCATCGCGACTGAGTCTGCGCTTCGCCGGCAGGCTCATGCATTCGCGGTGTATGTCTCCGAGTTCGCTGCTCCCCGTCTCGTGCGCAAGGACTTCTTCCAGCGTCCGCCCGCGATCCGCGCCCAATTCGAATTCACGCTGCGCAGCCTGATCGGCAAGGCCAACATCATTCACGTCTCGGTGTGGAACCGCAACGGCGAGATCCTGTACAGCGACAACGCGTCGCTGATCGGCACAAGCCAGCCGCTGTCTCAAATCCTGCAGAACGCCCTCGGCGGCCGCCTGTCGTGGCAGCTGCTGCCGCCCGAGAACGGGGCGGCCAGGGCGGGCCGGATGGAAGTCTTCGTCCCGGTCGTCGTAGAGGGTGACTCGCAGCCGGTCGCCGTCTACGACGTCGTCTCCAATGCGGCCGACCTGGAACCCACGCTCGTCCGGCTCACCTGGACGATGCGGGGCAGTGTGGTCTTTGGGATCCTGCTTCTTTATGTCGCTATGTTTACGATCGTCCGCCAGGCGTCGCGCAACCTCGCGCACCAGCAGGGCGTGCTGCAGAGCGCGTTCATCGGCATCATCCGGTCTCTGGCCAACGCGGTCGACGCGCGCGACATGCCCACCGCCCACCACTCGTCGCGGGTGGCCGAGTACTCGGAGGCCATCGCCGGAGAGATGGGGCTGGGGGATGCGGCTATCAGCGAGGTCCAGGTCGCGGCGCTGCTCCACGACGTGGGCAAGATCGGCATTCGAGACGAGCTCCTCTCGAAGAACGGCAGTCTCTCCCCCGAGGAGTGGGAGGTCATGCGGCGGCACCCCATCCTGGGGTACGACATCCTCTCCCCCGTGCCCATTCCTGAAGGAATCAAGCTGGCCGTGCGCCACAGCCACGAGAAGTGGGATGGTTCCGGCTACCCGGATGGGCTATCGGCGGAAGAAATTCCTGTGGCGGCGCGGGTCATCGCCGTCGCCGACGCCTACGAAGCCCTGGTCACCGACCGCCCCTACCGCAGGGCGCAGGGCCCGCTCCGCGCGCTCCAGGTGATCCGTCAGGAAGCCGGCAAGGCGTTTGACCCGGCCGTGGTGGGGTCGTTCATGCGGGTCATGCAGCGCGAGGCCGGTACCGCGATGCAGCCGCTGCGGTCCTTCCGCCGGCGCGCGGAGCACATGGACCTGGTCCGGCGTATTTCGAACCGCGTCGCCGCGCAGGTGAGCGCCGCCTCAGCGAACGGCAACGGCACCGAAACCCCCAAAGTGGAAGAACCGAAAGACCGCGACCCCGCCGCCGAGCAGCAGAAGCAAAACCTCTAGAACGGCCCTCGCTAATCCCTGCCGGCCCCCGGGCGCACGATGATCTTTCCGAAATTGCGATCTTCTTCCATATATCGGTGCGCGCCGGAGATGTCGTCCAGGGGAAAAGTCTTGTCGATCACCGCCTTCAGCCGGCCGGAGGCAAACAATGGCAGCAGGTGGGCCATGAACCGCTGCGTCAGTTCGATCTTCTGCTCGATGGGACGCGCGCGCAGAGTTGTCCCGATCAGGCTGAGGCGCTTGGCAAAGAACGGCCGGACATCAATCTCGCCCCGCGTGCCTCCAAGCAGCCCGATTAACACGATGCGCCCCAGCGTCGCCGCGGCCGACACATTCCGTTCGAGGTAAGGCCCCCCGATGAAGTCCAGGATCACGTCGGCGCCGTGGTGTTCGGTCTCGGCCATCACGATGGGTTCAAAGGCTTCCTGCTTGTAGTTGATCACCCGGTCGGCGCCGAGGGTCTGGGCGCGGCGCACCTTGTCCTCAGTGCCCGTCGTCGCGATGACGCGGGCTCCCATCGCCTTGGCCAGCTGGATCGCCGCCGTGCCGACTCCGCTGCCGGCCGCATGAATGAGCACGACGTCGCCCAGACCAACGTGGGCGCGGTCGACGAGCGCATCGTACGCCGTAAAGTACACCTCGGGGATGCCGGCCGCCTCCTCGAACGACAGGCCCGCGGGAATCGGCATCAGCATGCGCTCGTGGGTGACAAGCTGGTCGGCGTACGCCCCTTCCCCGACCAACCCAAAGACCCGATCGCCGGGTTTCCACGCGGTCACGCCGGGGCCGACCTGGTCCACGGTGCCCGAAAACTCCAGCCCGAGAATGTCCCCCGGCTTCGGCGCCGGGGCAGGATACCTCCCCTCGCGCTGCAGCACATCGGCGCGGTTCAGCGCCGTGGCCTCGACCTTCACCCGGACCTGTGACAGGCCCGGGCGCAGATCCGGAAGACTCCGCACCTGCAAGACGTCCGGACCGCCGAACCGCTCGAGCACTACCGCCCGCATCGTGTGCGCCTCCGTCTCATCAGGGCACGACCCCGGCTCATGCGCGGCCGCGCTGTGTTGGATCCAGAGCATCCTGCAGCGCGTCCCCCACGAGGCTGACGCCGAGAACCGTGGCGAAAATCGCGAGTCCCGGGAACAAGCCATACCACCACGCGGTCAGGAAGAAGAGCCGGGAGGTCGCGATCATCGAGCCCCATTCCGGCAGCGGTTGCTGCGCTCCCAGACCGATGAACGAAAGCCCCGAACTCACAATGATGGCAAACCCCAGATCCGTCGCGACACGGGCGCTGACGGCTGGGACCGTGTGCGGCAGGATATGGCGTGCGAGAATGAGCCAGAGGGGCGCGCCGACCGCTCGCGCGGACTCGACGTGGAGGCGCTCCTTGATCGTCAGGACCATGCCCCGGACCAGCCGCGCGTAGGAAGGCCACCAGGCGACGGCAAGCGCGATCACGCTCGACTGCAGCCCCGGCCCCAGGACGATCGCAATGGCCATGGCCAGGATCAGCAGCGGGAAGGCCATGATCAAATCGACCAGGCGCATGAGGATGTCGTCAATCCATCCTCCAAGATAGCCGGAGATCCCCCCGACGGCGAAGCCGGCGGCTGTGGCCAGGCCGATGATCACCGCTGCCGCGCCCAACGAATACCGCGCCCCGTGGGCCATGCGCGTGAAGAGGTCACGTCCGGCTTCGTCCGTGCCGAACCAATGTGCACGGGTCGGCGGCAGCAGCTGGCGGGTCATGTCGATCTTTATCGGATCGTAGGGTGCGACCAGGGGACCCACGGCGGCAAACACGAGCACGGCGAGGGTGAGCAGCGTCCCTGCCGCCGCCGCGGCATCGCGAAGGAAGATGCGGCGGATCAGAATACCCGCACTCTCCGGTCCATCAGCGCGTAAGCCGTGTCCACGATGAGGTTTATCAGTACAAAAAACACGGAACTCGTGAGCGCCACACCCAGGACGGACGGCACATCCATCTCCACGATTGCTTCCAGCGCGTACTGACCGAGGCCCGGCCAGCGGAAGATGCCTTCGACCAGGATGGTTCCGGACAGCAGGTAGGCCGTCTGGATCCCCACCATCGTCACGACGGGGTTGAGCGCGTTCCTCAGCACATGGTGATAGAGGACGCGGCGCTCGGCCAGGCCCTTGGCCCGGGCGGTCCGCACGTAGTCCTGCGACAGCTCCTGCACCATCTGGGCGCGCGTCATGCGCGTGGTCAGGCCGAGCCGGCCCAAGACCAGCGCGGTGACCGGCAGGACCAGATGCACCGCGGCCGCCCCCAGCGTCCGCAGGTCACCGGCAAGCAGGCTGTCAACGAGGTACAGGCCGGTGCTATGGGGCGGGGGCGAGAGATCCATGGGCAGCCGTCCGCCGGCGGGCAGCCAGGCGAGCGTCCGATAGAAGACGAACTGCAGGACGAGCGCAAGCCAGAAGGGAGCGAGGGCCGACCCCGCGACCGATCCCAGCCGGACCAGGCTGTCGATCCACTTCGAATGATGCGCTGCGGCCAGCACCCCGAGGGGAACCGCGATGGCCACATAGACCACGATGGACACCAACGTCAGCTCGACCGTCGCGGGGATGTGGCGGCCGATCTCCGTCGTGATCGGCTGGCGGCTCCGGATGGAGGTGCCCAGGTCCAGTGTGAGCAGGTGCTTGAGGTAGACGGCATACTGGACGTGGAGCGCCTTGTCCAGGCCGAGCCGGCGGCGGACGACTTCCACGTCCTCCTTAGATGCATTGGGGCCCGCGGCCACGCGGGCGGGATCCGATGGAAGGAGGTGCGCGATGACGAACGTGACTAGGGACATGCCGAGCAGCACCAGCAGCATGGCGCCCAGCCGCTTCACGAGGAACCTGGCCATGGCCGCCCCCCTGCGACGCGGATCTCCCGGCGATTCCTCCTATTCCTCGAGATGCAGCTCATAGAAACGCACGGGCCAGACAAAGTCGAGGGGATGCAGCCGGTAGCCCTTGACGCGTTTCCGTATGAACTCCACTTTTGATGGACTGACCATGAAGATCGCCGCAGCATCGGCGACGAGAATCTCCTGCACCCTGCCGAGCATCTGACAGCGCGCGGCGCGATCGGCGGTCGCGCGCGCTCTTGCCAGCAGGCCATCGACCTCAAGGTTCTGGTAGTGGGACCAATTGTAGGGACCACCCATGTTCTTGCTGTGGAAGTTCAGCTCGAGGAAGAAAATCGGGTCCCCGCTAAACGCGCCCATGGCCAGCGGCGCCATGTGGGGCGCCGTGTCCACCCGCTGCTGCTGCTCGATCAGCGTCGTGAACGGGAACTCCTGCATCCGCAATTCGATTCCCAGGTCCCGCAAGGCGTCCTGGAGCAGCAGACCCGCCTGCCGGTAGTCTTCGCGCGCCGCAGTGTAGTTGTAGATCAGGCTGGCCCGCGTCACGCCGGATTGCTGAATCAACGCTCTGCCTCGCATAGGATCGTGCACCATTGGCTTCATCTTCTGGTTGAAGCACTCGAAGCCCGTGGGGAGGAACCCTCGGGGGATGCGTCCATACCCTCCGAGGACGCGCTGCGCCATCGTCTGGTAGTCGAACAGATAGGACAGCCCCTCGCGGAACTGCTTGTTGTCCAGCGGCGGCTTCCGGGTGTTGAGGCTGAAGATGTCCGTCTCCAGGGCCGGACCGGCCACGAACTGTAGGCCGGGGTTCCTCTTCAAGCGCTCGATGTCCTGCGGGAGGATCGGGTTCGACATCATGTCGATCTCGTTGCGCTCGAGCATCTGCAGCATCGTCGCGGGCTCGGGGACGATGATAATCCGCACCTGGTCGAGGTGCGGCCCGGTCCACCCCCGCCAGTAGTCCTGGAACCGGTCCAGCAGAATGAACTGGTTGGATTCCCACCGGGCAATGCGGTAGGGTCCGGTCCCCGCGGTATTCCGGGCCAGCCACTTCTGCGCGTCGTCGCCGCCTTCGTCGTGGTCCCGGACCGCCCGGGGCGACACGATCGGCACCTTCGCGAGGCTGTAGGGGAAGTAGACGTCGGGCGCCTTCAGCACAATTCTGACGGTGAACGGATCGACCACCTCCACCGCCGCGCCGGCGACGAGCCGGTGGGCGCCGATCGGGACCTTCCTCAGGCGATCAAAGGTGAACTGGACAGCGCCGGCGTCAAACTCCGAGCCGTCGTGAAACTTCACGCCCCGCCGCAGCTTGAACGTCCAGGTCATGTTGTCGGGCGACACGGTCCAGGACTCGGCGAGGCCGGGCTCGAGTTGCGTCGTGCCGAATTTTTCCTGGATGAGCCCTTCGTAGGCGCTGCGGATGACCTTGAGCGTGTACTGCTCGTTCCCGCCGGCGGGATCAAACGATTTCGGCTCCAGCCGCATGCCGTAGGTCAGCACCCGCGGCTGACCCGGCGCCGCATATGGCGCCGTCGCAACGCCGCCGATCAGCAGTGCGACCATCACGAACAGCATTGTGAATCTACCAAGAGTGCGTCGCATCAGACCCCTCCTTCTTCCGTCAGCGCTCCCAGCGCCTCGAGGTACACCGATGCGGCCGAGGCGATCTGGGCGACTTCGACCGCTTCATTGGACGTATGGGCGAGGGTGGGATCACCGGGGCCGAAGATCACCGGCTGGATCCCTCCCAGGTGAAAGAGATGAGAGGCGTCCGTCGCTCCCGCCTTCCCTGAGAGCGCCGGCGTCCGCCCGAGCACCCGCGTACACACCCGGCGTAGGACCGCGACCACAGGCGCGTCTGCATCGATCATGTATGGCTCGTAGGATGGATGCACCTCCACCTCCGCGCTAATGCCCGGACGGCCGATGCGGTCCAGCAGGGTGCGGAGCTCCTGCTCGGCTGTCGCGCTTGATTCACCGGGCACCATGCGCCGGTCGATGGTGACGACCACCTGGTCGGGGACGATGTTACTCTTCACTCCCCCTTGGATAACCGTGGGGGTCATCGTTGCCGTGGGTACTTCGAAGCGCGGGTCGGTGCGGCCGGACTTGAACGACTCGACCAGGCGCACGAACTCGGCGGCAGCGGAAAGCGCGTTCACACCCAGGTGGGGCCGGGCGGCGTGCGCGGCCTTCCCCTTGATGGTCACCGTCGCCCACCACGACCCGCGGTTGCCGTGGCTGATCTCCAGATTCGTGGGCTCTCCCACGATGGCCACATCCGCGCGAAGTCCCCGCCGCATGAGCAGTTGAGTCCCCTGATGGCTTCCGGTCTCCTCGTCCGCCACCGCGGCGAAGAGCACCTCGCCACGGCGGGGCAGGCCGCGCCTGCGCAACTCCTCCATGACCGCGGCCATCGCCGCCACGCCTGCCTTCATGTCCACGGCGCCCCGACCGATCAGGCGCCCATCTTCGATGCGCCCCTCGAAGGGATCGACACGCCAGCCGGCCGTCGCGGGCACGACGTCGAGATGGCCGTTCAGCAGCACGCGCCGGCCTTCGCTCGCGCCCGTAAGGCGCGCCACCACGTTGACGCGTCCCGGCTCGCCCTCAACCAGCTCGACAGGGATCTTCGCCTCCTGGAACGCACCGGCGAGAAGGGCAGCGCAGGCGGACACATCTCCGGGAGGATTGACACTCGGCGTACGCAGGAGGCGCTGCGCCAGGTCGATCGCCCGCCGGCTCAACGGCGTTCCGATGTCCACCGCCGTCATTGCGTCTTCCTCCCCGCCGGCATCTGTGCCAGCCTCAGCATCACCTCAGCGTGAGACAGCGCCATCTCGACCATCCCCGCCACCCGGCCCTTCCCCTCGACGACAAGGTACTCGTCGGTCGCGCCCGCCCGCCCGTGGCCGAGGCCCACGTCTCGGAGGACCGGCATTCCGAACTCCTCTGAAAAGATCGACCATGGTCCCCCGCCCCCGGTCATGGGCCACCACACGACCTCGACCTCGTGAGCGGCGAAGAGCCCCTCCGCGGCGTGGGCGATCGTCGCGTCGCGGCTCACCCGAAATCCGTTGAACGCGCCGATCACGTCGAGCTCCACGTCGGCGAAGGCCGAGCCGTCCAGCCGCGCCCGCATGACGTCGAGCACGCGGCGGACGTCCCACACGCGTGGGACGCGGATGTCGAGGAACGCCTCCGCCACGTGCGGCAGCGTGAAGCTCGCCGTGTGGGGACCCAGGTACCCGCTGCGGAGCCCGTTGATGTTCACACTCGAGCCGAAAAAGTAGCGGCGGTAGACTTCGTCTTCGGCCGCGTCGCCGATCGCCGGTGTTCTGGCACCCTGCACTCCCGGCAGGACCTCCTGCCAGGGCCTCCCCGCAAACCGCCGGCGAACCGCGTCCATCTCCGCCGCCTCCTCGGGCGTCGGTGCCTGCCCGTCGCCGTCGAACCCGTCCCGGGGGACCGCGCGCCCGCCCGGCGTCGTGAGCGCGGAGAGCGCGTGGATGAGGCGCCAGGCCGGACTATCCACCACCGAGCCGGCCATGCCGTGAATCGGAGCCT
>JBIOWP010000155.1:0-15435 GCA_044868695.1 bacterium | reverse complement strand
GTAGACGTTGGCCGCCACCGGTCTGAGCTCGCTGCTGGACAGCGTCCGCTACGAGGTGCTGCCCGCGAAGGCGACCGAGGACAAGGTCCTCGCCCATGTGCCGCCCGACGTCGTCGTCACCGTGACGGCGTCGCCGGTCAAGGGTTTGGAACCGACCCTCGACCCCACCGGGTCGGCCACGACATGCACGCCGGCGCCGGTGAACTCCCGGACCCGCTCACTGAACGCAGGGGACGCCTCGCGATCGATGGGCGTCGCCCCGCAGAGCTCGACCTTCCCGGCCTTCGCCGGGCCGGAGACGAGGCCGAAGACCCGCGCGCCGGCCAGCCGGCCGATCGCCATCGCCGCCGTCCCCACTCCGCCCGACGCGCCTACCACCAGCAGGTCCTCACCGGCCTGGAGCCGTCCGGCGGTGACCAGCATGCGCCAGGCCGTGGTGAAGCACACCGGCGCCGCGGCGGCGTGCTCAAATGAGATCCCGTCCGGGATCTTGAGGAGGTTGCGGGCCGGCACGACCGTCAACTCCGCCATGCCGCCGTGCACGTGCTCGCCGTAAATTCGGTAGTCGGCGCACATCGTCTGCTCGCCGGCGAGACAGAACGCGCACTGCCCGCAGGATAGGATCGGATTCACAACCACCCGATCGCCCGGCGCAACTCCGGCGACGCCGGGACCGGTGTCCTCGACGACCCCGGCCGTATCACCGCCGGTGATGGCCGGCAGCGGAAACCCGCGCCAAGGGAAAATCGGCCGGCCGCCGGGCGGACCGCTGCGCGCCCAGACGTCGAGGTTGTTCAGGGCGACCGCGCGCACCCGGACCAGCACCTCGCCGGCGCCCGGCCGCGGAGCCGGGATCTCTTCGAGTTTGAGCGTCTCGATGCCGCCGTGCGCCCGGATGACGACGGCCTTCATGATCCGCCGAGCTCCTCGACGACGGTCTTGGCCTCACGCAGGGCCGCCCGCACGCGGTTGCGGCCGCGGGCCAGGTGCACCAGCGTCACGCGGTACGTCTCGCTTCCCGGGTCCATGGCGGCCAGTTTCGTCGCCGGCTCCAGGTCGGGCAGCGGCGGCACGTCGATCGCGGGATCGTGGCGGAACCGCCCGGCGCGTGAATAGTTCACCGGCACCAGAATCCGGGCCAGCCGGCGCTGCACGCTGTTAACCCGCCGCACCCGCGGGTCGTCGACCGGCGCGGACGCCAGCGCGCTGACCCGGTCGTAGAACCGCGCGAGTTCTTGCTGCAGGGCTACGGCATCGGCGATCGTGCTTTCCAGGTCGAACCGTCCACCGGAGGCCTCCTGGTAAGCGCGCAGCGTCTGCTCCAGCTCCGCGGCGGTCGACGCAAAATTCAGCGGGTACACGGGGCTGTTGGCCGCGCGGAAGGTGGCGGCGGCGTACACTTTGATGTCGCGCAGGAGGTGGTCCCGGTCCGCGACTTCCAGGGTGTCGTCTTCCGTGTGCCAGGCGATGTTGCCGCCGCACCCGCCGACCGGGTAGTAGGCCTTTTCTTTGACCAGCGCCTTCGGCATCGTCGAGCTCAGCATGTAGAACGTCGACACGCCGATGTTGCTGAACGATTTGTCCCCCGCCCGCAGCGGCCGCCCGCCGCTGCTGTCCTGCCCCGTCACGTCCCGGATCACCGCGCCGGCCATCTCGCGGGCTTCGCTCATCCAGAAGACGTCTTCGAAGACCGTGGCCCAGCGGCAGCCCGGAGAGTCGCAGTTGATGTGCACGATACAGTGCTCGTCCAGGTCCAGCCCGAACGTATCGGCGAACCACGTGGATCCCGCATAGCGCCCGTGGGAGTGGCCCGACCACCAGGCGATCCGCACCGAGCGGCGCAGGTGCTGGCGGTGCTGCCACAGCACACGGGCCACCTCCAGCAGGGTGGCGTCGCCCGTGGCGTTGTCCCCGATCCCCTGGTGCCAGGAGTCGATGTGGCCGTGCAGCAGCACGAACTTCTCGGGCTCGACCGTGCCGCGGATCTCCGCCACAAGCACGGGGATCGGCCGCCAGCCCTCGTCGAGCTTGGTGGAGTAGCGGACCTTGACGGCGCCCGCTTCGGCCAGATCGCGCAGCCACGCGCCCTCCGTCTTGTTCACGGCCAGCACCGGGATTCTCGGTTTGCGGCCGATCGAATCCAGGTCCGGCGATCCCCAGATCGTGGTGCAGATGCCTTCGTGGATGCGCTCGCCGGGGCTGATAAACACCGCCGCCCGCGCGCCGCGGTCCTGCAGCGCGGCCACCTTGCCGGGGGACGGATATCCCTCGGTGAGCACAACGCGGTCCGCGACGTCGGCCTGCAGTTCGATTTTAGCGAAGATGGCGGTGATCGCTCCCGCCTGCCCGGTCGGCACGTAGATCAGATTTCCCCGCTGCCAGTGGCCGTCCATGGACAGCGACATCGACGGCGTCTTGGCAGTCAGCGCGCGGGGCTGCGGAGCGAGCACCTCCAGCCGAGCGCGGCGGGGCAGGCTGATCAATAGCTCGGGCTCGTGCAGGGTGTGGGGCACGCCCCACTTCGCCAGCTGCTTCATGATGTAGTCGATCCCACGGCGTTCCGCCTTGCCCCCCGAGTCGCGCACCAGCCCGTTGAAGCGCTCCACCAGCGCCCACGGCGCGTCCACGGACACCGCCGCGGTCACCGCCTGCTCGTGTGGATCCTTCCAGGTCGCCGTCCAGTTCATGCTGCTCCCTCCTCTTACTCTGCCGACAGATGGTCGTACCGCCGGCCGCCCTTCATCACCAGGCGGACGCGGCGCAGGGCCTCGATCTCATGTAGCGGATCACCGTCCACGGCGATGACGTCGGCCGGCCGGCCCGCCGCCAGCACCCCCGCACGGTCCCCGACGCCGCAGGCCTCGGCCGCCCACGCGGTGCCGGCCCGGATGGCATGCATCGGCGAGACCCCGAAGCGGACGAGGGTGGCCATCTCATACCACAGCAGACCGTGCATGCTGTCGGTGCCTACCGTGTAATGGATGCGGGACGCAAGGATTTCGCGGAACCGCGCCTCTTCCTGCTCGCGCAGGGAGACCACTTTGGTCCAGATGGCCGGGTTGTGGCGGTCGGTGCGCTCGATCCCGTCGGCGTGATAGAGAATCGAAAACGTGCAGACCAGCCACCGGTTGAGCTCGATCATCAGGTCGACGTCGTCGGCGGTCAGCAGCGCCCCGTGCTCAATCGTGTCCACGCCTTCTTCGAGAGCCACACGCACGCCCGGCCCGCCGTGGGCATGGGCGGCGACCCTGCGGCCGGCGCGGTGTGCTTCATCGCATGCCGCGCGGATCTCTTCCCGCGTGTAGGTGTAGGCCTCCAGCGAGGCGCCGACGCTGCTGACCCCTCCGGTCACGAACAGCTTGATCCAGTCCGCGCCGGCAGCGATATTCTGGCGGACGCGCGATCGCATGCCCTCGACCCCGTCGGTGGTGGTCAGCGCGCGGCCGTGACCGTGGGCGCTCGTGAGATGGATCCCGCAGCACAGCAGCCGGGGTCCGGAGACGGCGCCGCCGTCGATGGCGCGGCGCAGCTCGATGTCGAGGTGGTGCTCTTCGCCCATGACCCGCGCCGTAGTGACGCCGCTGAGCAGCTCGCGCCGCATGTTACCGACGGCGCGGAACCCGCTGGGCAGCGGGCCCTGCCGCATCTGACCGGTCTGGTCACCCAGTCCGGGGATGATGGAGCAGTGGGTGTGCGCGTTCACCAGTCCCGGAAGAATGGTGCCGCCGCACTCGACGACCTCGGTTCCGCGCGGCATCCGCAGGGTGCCGGCCCGGCCGAGCTGCGTGATGCGGTCTACCTCGACCACCACCGCGCCGTCGGCAACCGGATCGGCGCCGGTGCCGTCGAGCAGCTGCGCGCCGTGGAGCATCACCGCGGTGCTCATCTGTTCCTCCTCATGCGGCTCACGCCGCCAGCGCCGGCCGGCGCAGGTGCCAGACCGTGGCCTGCTGATAGGCGTGCGCCGCCTGCAGCACCGTCCCGTCCGCAAACGGCCGGCCCGCGATCTCCAGACCGACCGGCAGCCCGTCGCCGGTGAACCCGCAGGGCACCGACACGGCGGGAAGGCCGGTCAGGTTGAAGGGCCCGGTCCGGCGGACGAACGGCGTAAAGTCGCGGCCGGGAGTTTCCTCGGTGAACGCGTGCGCGGGGCCGGGAGACGTCGGGAGGACCAGGACGTCTATGTCCTCGAACAGCCGGATCAGCCGCTCGCCGAACACCCGCCGGTACCGCATCGCCTGCAGGTAGTCAACCGCGGGGATGAGCGCGCCCATCTTCAGACGGTCGCGCACCGCCTGCGAATATCCCTCGGGGCGCTGCGCCAGCCACTGCCGGTGATACGACGCCGCTTCGGCGCACAGGATGGTGAGCAGCGCGACGACGGCCTCTTCCAGCGGCGGCGTCTCGACGTCGCGCATCTGCATCCCCATCTCGCCCAGCACATTCACGGCCTCCAGCCCCGCCCGCCGCACCTCGGGATGGACGCCGTCGAACTCGCGGCGCACCACGCCGACCCGCAGCCCGCGCACTGGGCGCTGGACAACCGCCGTGTAGTCGTCGGCCGGGCGGTCGGGGGATGTGGGATCGTCAGGATCGTGGCCCGCGATCGCCCCGAGCACGATCGTGGCATCGGCGGCCGTCCGCGCGAGCGGTCCCACGTGGTCGGCGGTCCAGCTCAGCGCCGCGACGCCGCGGCGGCTCACCAGCCCGTACGTGGGTTTCAACCCGACCACCCCGCAGTACGACGCCGGCAGCCGGATCGACCCGCCGGTGTCGGTGCCGATCGAGAAATAGGCCTGGCCGGCCGACACCGTGGCGGCGGATCCAGTACTGGATCCCGCGGTCGACCGGTCGAGGTTCCAGGGGTTGCGGGTGTGACCGAAGTCCGGATGCGTTTCCCCGTAGGCAAACTCCAGCATGTTGTTCTTGCCGAGCAGCACCGCCCCGGTCTCGAGGACCCGCCGCGCGACCGTCGCGGTCGTGGTGGACACGTACCGGTCCTTCAGCACGCCGGACGCGCACGTCATCGGCAGCCCTGCGACATCAAAGATGTCTTTCAGACTGAAGGGAACCCCGCACAGCGGATGCGGAGACTCTCTGCGCATGAACCGCGCCTCAGCCTCCCGCGCCTGAGCCAGTGCCTGGTCGGCCGTGACTAAGATGTACGCGTTGAGCTGGTCGTCCATGCGTTCGATCCGCTCCAGGGCCGCGCGCGTGACCTCTACAGGTGAGACCTCTCTGCGCCGGTACCCGGCCGCGAGCTCGGCGATGGTCGCAAAACTATGCTCGCTACCTGCCATGGGACACCTCCGGCGGGGCCACCGTCCCGGCCGGCTCGACTTCCTGCGGGACCGCCAGGGCCCGGGCCGCCGCCAGCAGAGCACTCAACCCCTTCGCGTAACTCTCGGCGTCGCGCTCCTCCAGCTCGAGGCCTGCAAGCCGCGCGGCCCCAGCGACATCTGCTGATCGGACTTCTGCCATCCCGGTCTCACCCCAGTCATGATGTGCGGTGCTCTGTGTCCAGCAAGAAGCACGCGGCCGTGTGCGCTTCTCCGGCCGGATAGAAATGCGGTTCGTGTTCCCGGCACACCGGCATCGCAAACGGGCAGCGGGTGTGGAACCGGCACCCGGGCGGAACGGTGATCGGGCTCGGGACTTCGCCGGGTAGCGGCGCGGGGTCCGCCCGCCGCGCGGGATCGGGTTCAGGAATCGCGGCCAGGAGCGCTTGCGTGTACGGGTGGCGGGGAGACCGGAACAGCTCGGCCGAGCGCGCCACCTCGACGATGCGTCCCAGGTACATCACCGCCACTCGGTCGCTGAAGTGCCTAACCACGCCCAGATCATGCGAGATAAACACGAACGACAGCCCATACTCGCGCTGCAGGCGGGCCAGCAGGTTGAGGATCTGCGCCTGCACCGACAGGTCGAGGGCCGAGGTGGGTTCATCGGCGATGATCAGCTCCGGCTCCAGCGCGAGGGCGGCGGCGATCCCCACGCGCTGCCGCTGGCCGCCGCTGAGCTCGTGCGGGTAGGCCTGCGTGGTATGCGCAGACAGGCCCACCCGCGCCAGCAACTCCACCACCCTCCGCCGCCGCTGCAGGATAGTTCCTTCGCCGTAGATGTCCAGCGGCTCCTGGAGGATCGCGCCGACAGCCATCCGCGGGTTCAGTGACGCGTAGGGATCTTGAAAGATCATCTGGATGTGCCGCCGGAGCTCGCGCAGCCTCCCCGCGCCCGCGCGGGTGATGTCCTCCCCCTGGTAGACGATCGCGCCGGCGGTCGGTTCGACGAGCCGCACCACACACCGTCCCAGGGTGGACTTCCCGCACCCCGACTCGCCGACCAGCGCCAGCGTCTCGCCGGCGTGCACCTCCAGCGAGACATCGTCCACGGCGTGCACGACCGCGCGGCCGCGCCGCAGTCCCGCCCACCAGGGGAGCGGGGCGGGGAAGTGTTTGGTCAGGTGGCGGACCTCCAGCAGCGCGCCGGTCATCGGCCGTACAGCAGACACGCGGCATCATGATCCGACGCCACCGGCACGCGCCGCGGGTGGGTCGCCGGGCAGGCGTCAAAGGCCTGGGGGCAGCGGGGGTGGAACCGGCAGCCCGGTGGATACGCTGCGGGGTCGGGGACGGTGCCCTCGATCACCGGCAGCGCGCCGCGGCCGCCGCCGCGAGAGGGCAGGGACGCCGGCAGCGCCTGCGTGTACGGATGCTTGGGCGCGGTGAAGATCGCGCGCACGTCGCCGGATTCCACGATCTCTCCCGCGTACATGACGACCACGCGGTGGCAGAGCTGCGCCACAACCCCGAAGTCATGGGTGATCAGGAGGATGCCGGTCTGCGCCCGCTCGGTGTTCAGCCGCCGCAGCAGCCGCAGGATCTGCGCCTGAATGGTGACGTCCAGCGAGGTCGTCGGCTCATCGGCAATCAGGACCTGCGGGGTGCAGGCGATCGCGATCGCGATCACGATGCGCTGGCGCATCCCGCCGCTGAACTCGTGCGGGTAGGCGTTGAACCGCCGCTGCGGGGTGGCGATGCCGACCTCCGCCAGCAGCCGCAGGCTCTCGTCCCGCGCCCGCAGGCGGTCCATCCCACGGTGCTCCTGCAGCACTTCGGTCAGCTGCGCGCCGACGGTGAGCACCGGGTTGAGCGAGGTCATCGGATCCTGGAAAATCATGGCGATCCGGCTGCCCCGGACCCGCCGCATCTCGTCGTCGGACCGCGCAAGCACATCTTCGCCGTCCAGCCTGACCGCGCCGCCGACGATGCGGCCGTTGGGGGGCAGGAGCCGGACGATGGAGAATCCGGTCGTGGATTTGCCGCACCCACTCTCGCCCACCAGCCCGAGGATCTCGCCCGCGCGCAGATCAAACGAGACATGGTCGACTGCGCGCGCGACCCGGGCTCCGGTCACGAACTCCGTCGTCAGGTCGGACACCTCCAGCAATGTGCTCACCGCGCCGTGCCCCGGGGATCGAGCACGTCGCGCAGGCCGTCGGCGACCATGTTGAAACTCAAGACGGCCAGCATGATCGCCAGGCCGGGAAAGATGACGACCCAGGGCGCGTCGCGCATGATGTCTCTTCCGTCGGCCAGCATCAGGCCCAGGGAGGGGTTGGGCGGCTGCGTCCCCAACCCGATGAAACTCAGCGCCGCCTCGATGAGGATGGCAATCCCCATCAGCACAGAGGCCTGGATTAGCACGGGATCGATGGCGTTGGGCAGCACGTGGCGCAGCAGCAGGCGCAGGGGCGATGCGCCGCGGGATCGCGCGCCCTCCACGAACGGCTCCACGCGCACCGCCAGCACCGCCGCACGCATCGTGCGGGCAATGATCGGCAGGTACACGATTGCTACCACGACGATCAAGACGCCGGTGCCCGCTCCGACCACTCCGACGAAGGCCACCGTCAGCAAAATGGCCGGAAACGCCATCAAGGCATCCATCGGCCGCATGATGAGATGGTCGACCAGCCCGCCGAAGAAACCGGCCAGCGCGCCCAGCGGCAACCCGAGCGCCACCGCCAGCGCCACCGACCCCGCGGCGACCAGCAGCGAGGTGCGGTAGCCGAACAACACCCGGCTGAACACGTCCCGGCCGAAGTTGTCCGCGCCGAACAGGTGCGTGCGGCCCGGCCTCGCGAACGGCGCGTTGAAATCCATCGCGGTCGGATCCGCCGGCGCCACCAGCGGCGCACCCACCGCCAGGGCGACGAGCGCGATGCCCATGGCCATCCCCGCCGACGCCATCGGGCTGCGGCGGAGCACGTCTCCGGCGCGCAGCGCGCGATGCGGGGAGGCCGTGACCTCTGCAGTCGCCATCGCCTATTGCAACCGGATCCGCGGGTTCAGCACGCCGTACAGCACATCCGTGGCGACATTCACCAGGACGAACAGCAGCCCGATCAGCATCGCCGTCGCCTGGACGACCGGATAGTTGCGTTCCAGCGTGGCGGTGACGGTCAGGCTCCCCAGCCCGGGAAGATCAAACACATTCTCCACGATCACCGCGCCTCCCAACAGGTAGCCGGACTGCAGGCCCAGCAGGGTGACGATCGGCACGGCGGCGTTGCGCAGGGCGTGCCGGTAGATGACCAGGCGCTCCCGGAGGCCTTTCGCCCGCGCAAACTTGATGTACTCCCTGCCGAGCACTTCGAGCATTCCGGCCCGCGTCATCCTGACGAGCACCGCGGCCAGCCCGGCGGCCAGCGTGACGGCCGGCAGGACCAGCGAGCGCAGGTTGCCCGCGATCCCCTCCTTCAGCGGAACGAATCCCGCCGACGGGAGCACACCCAGGCCCAGCGCAACGAACAGCACCAGCATGATGGCCAGCCAGAAATCGGGGATCGAGATGCCGATCAGGCCCAGCAGCAGGGCCGCCCGATCCGCCCCCCGGCCCCGGCGTACCGCCGCGGCGACGCCCAGCGGCACGGCGATCAGGACCGACAGCAGCATGGACAGCGCGGCGAGCTCAAGGGTGACCGGCAGGCGCTGGCGGAGCAGCACCGTCACCGGCACATGGCTGCGGTAGTCCTGCCCGAGATCGCCGGACAGGACGTTCCCCACCCAGTGCAGGTACTGCCGGTGCAGGGGCAGGTCGAGTCCCAGGTCCCGGTGGATCGCGGCCAGGCCCTCCGGGGTCGCGCGCAGGCCCAGGATGACCTGCGCGGGATCCCCCGGGACCAGCCGCAGCAGCAAGAAGACCACCACCGACATCCCCGCCAGCACGGGGACGGTCAGCAGCAGCCGCTGCCCAACAAACCGGACCAGCCCCATCGCCGTGCCCCTACGTCGTCAGGCGTACGAGATGTCCTCCATCCGCAGCTCGAGGCTCGGCAGCGTCGCCGCACCGATCACGTTGGGCTGTGTCCAGTAGGTCCGGAGGAAATTCACCTGGAAGACCACCGGCGCGCCTTCCGCCATCAGGCGCACCGCCACGGCGTATGCCTTCTTGCGTTCGACCGGATCGACGGTGAAGCGGTATTTCTCCAGCGCCCGGTCCAGTTGCTCGTTCTTATACCCGGCGAAGTTCCACGGCGACTGCGAGTGGCCGAGCGGGAAGTAGCAGTGCTCGGGATCGAGCGTCGCCGACCAGTACGTGCTGGTGAAGTCATAGCGTTTGGTCGCCAGCTCCTCAAACCAGCGGGCCGACTCGAACGACCGCACCTCGATGTCGAGGCCGGCCGGCTTGGCCATCTGCTGGATCAACTGGCCGACCTGCACCTGGGTGGGCACCTGCGGCTGGGCGGCGAACACCGCCCGGAGCCCGCGCGGGTAACCGGCTTTGGCCAGCAGGTCCTTCGCCTTGGCGACGTTGGGCGCGCCTTCGAACGGATCGACGCCGCTGTACAGCGGGTTGGTGGGCGCGAGCGCTTCGGCCGACGGCATGGCCTGGCCGAACCACACCAGCCGGGCGATGGCCTTGCGGTCCAAGACCCACGACAGAGCCTGGCGCACCTCGACCTTGTCGAACGGCGGCTTGGTGCAGTTGATTAGGAAGAGATCCGGGAAGAAGGCCCCGTTGGGATTGGCCTTGATGGCCCCGCTCTTTTTCAGCTGGTCCACCATCTGCAGGGGCACCTGCTCGATCCAGTTGAGCTCGCCCTTCTGCAGTCCGGTCAGACGTACGGTGTCGTTGGCGATGGCCTTGAAGATGACGCGGTCGAGGGAGGGCCGGCCCGGCTTGAAGTACTTCTCCCAGCGTTCTAGCGTGATGTGGTCGTCTTTCACCCACTCGGTGAACTTGAACGGCCCCGTGCCCACCGGAGCCAGCTTCGGATCGGCACTCTCGATGGCCCTCTTGCTCACGACCTCCAGCACCGCGGCGAGGGATGGAATGAGGCCGCCCCAGTTGGGCTTGGTGATGATGCGCACGCGGGTCGGGCTGACGACTTCCACACCCTCGGTGGGCGCGAGGAACACCGCGTTGGCGGCGCCGAGCTTCTTGTCGAAGAGCCGGTCGAACGTGTACTTCACGTCGGCCGCCGAGCACTTGTCGCCGTTGTGGAACCAGGCATTGTCCACCAGGTCGAACTCCCACGTCGTCGCATTGACCTGGCGCCAGCTCTTGGCCAGCCCGGGGACGAACTTGTAGTTGCGGTCGACGTAGACCAGCTTGCTGAACACGTTCTGGTAGACCTGCATCGAGGAGTACAGCTCGGCAAAGGCCGGATCCATGTTTACCGGCTTGTCGATCGTGGCCGCCACGACCGTCCCGCCCCGCTTCGCCGCCCCGGCCGCCGCGGCCGGCAGCGGATTGGCGATCGTGCCGCGCAGCCCGGCCGAGTCCAGGATGGACGCGATCGTGCCGCCGGCGGCGGTCAGCCCCCCGAGCAGGCTCGCGGCGGCGATAAACTCGCGCCGCGTGATCACTCCGGACTTGAGTTTTGCCACCAGATCGGCAAGCTGCTCTTCCTGCAATCGACTCATACCCTCACCCCCTGGTGCGCTATGGCCTGCCCACGGGCGTCGCGTGCGCGCGCGCAGCCGCGGCCCCGCCCAGGGCGACGCGGATGCGGTCGGCGGCGGCCAGCGTGAGGCGCACCGCCCGATCGACAAATTGAGGCGTGAAGCGCTCGGTAGGCCCGGCGACACTGAGCCCGGCGATCAGCTCCCCGGCCGGCCCGAAGACGGGCGCGGCCACCGAGGTCGCGCCGAGATCCAGATCGTCGGCGGTCACCACGTAGCCCTGAGCTCGGATGGCGGCGACCTGGCGGCGCAGCTCCGACCGGGAGGTGATGGTTTTGGCGGTGATCGGCACCAGCCGCAGCCGGCCGACGACCTCCTCCTGCTCGGGGGGCGGGAGCATCGCCAGCAGCATCTTGGGGATGCCGCCGACGTACAGGGGCACGCGCCGGCCGATCTCCGCGGTCAACCGCACCGAGTGGCGGCTTTCTCGCATCGCGACGCACACCGCCTCGAGCCCGTCGCGCACGCCCAGAAACACCGTCTCGCCCGTGTGCTCCGCCAGGTCGGTGAGCACGGGATCCGCCGCATCCAATAGCGAGAGGTGGCGCCGCGCGGCCTGGCCGAGCTCGATGCACTTCAGGCCCAGGCGGTAGGCGCGCGTCGCGGGATCCTGCGCCAGGTAGCCGTGCTGTTCCAGCGTGGCGGCAATGCGGAAGACGCGGCTCTTGTTCAGGCCCAATTCCCGGCTGAGCTCCGCGAGCCGCACGCTGTCCCGCCCGTGGAGCAGGAAGGTGTCCAGCACCCGCAGCGCCTGGTGCAGCGCGTCGATCGTGTAGGTCGGATCCCGCTTCGGCGCGGTCGGCATGAATCGAGAGAGGGTGGGTGTTCCGTCTAACGAAACCGCAGTTTACTCGACGAATTGTAACCATAACACTAACACCCCGCCCCCTGTTGTCAATGCCTCGGGGTCTCACGGCGCGGACTCGGCAAGACGCCGGGCCTCCCGCAGGGCCCAGATCAGGCGGTTCCGCCCGCGCAGCAGGTGGGTCTGTACGAACCCGCGGGCCACCGCGTCGGCCGTCCGTAGCTGCGCCACCGCGGAGAGATCCGGCAGCGGGGGAATCGGCGCGGCGGGATCATGGTGGAACCGGTCGGCGCGAGCGAAGTTTACCGTCACCAGGCGGCGGGCGATCCCGCGGAGCGCCGTGTTGGCGGCGCGGACGCGCGGGTCACCGACCGGCTGGCCCGCCAGCTCCTCACAGCGCCGGTAGAATCCGTCCAGCGAGCGCTCCAGCGCCGCGAGATCCGCGGCGGCGGGCGAGAGATCGAACTGATCGCCCGCGGTCGCCTGGTACCCGGCCAGCGTCCCGGCAAACTCGCGCGTGACCGCGCGAAAGTCCAGCGGATGCACGGGCGCGTTCAGCGCCCGGACGACCGCCGTCGTGTACGCCTTCAGATCGCGCTCCAGGTTGTCTTCATCGAAAATCGGCATCGTGTCGTCCTCGGTGTGCCAGGCGATGTTCGCGCCGCAACCGCCCACCGGATAGTACCCCTTCTCCGCCAGTAACCGCTTCGGCATTGTGGAGAACAGCATGAAGAAGCCGCTGATCCCGAGGTTGTTGAACGACCAGTCCCCGGCGCGGTGCGGCCGCTCACCGAACGACGGCTGCCCCGTCGCGTCGCGGATGGCCGCCTGGCACAGCGCCTCGGTCTCGCTCATCCAGGAGATGTCTTCATACTCCGTCGCCCATCGGCAGCCCGGGGAGTCGATGTTCATGTGCGCCAGGCACCGCTCCACCAGATCGAGCGCAAACGTATCCGCGAACCAGGTGGACCCGCCATACCGGCCGGTGGAGTGCCCCGCCCACCACGCCACGCGCAGCGACCGGCGCAGCCGGCCCCGGTGCGCCCAGAAGATGCGGGCCAGCTCCAGCAGCGCCGCGTCGCCGGTGGCGTTGTCGCCGATGCCGACGTGCCAGGAATCGATGTGGCCGTGCGCGAGCAGGAAGACATCGGGCTCCTCGGTGCCGGGAATCTCCGCCACGACCACCGGGCACCGCATCCATCCCTCCCGCAGGCGTGTGTGGACGGCGACCTCCAGGCTGCCGGAGCGGGCCTGCGCGGCGAGGGCCTCGCCGTCAGTGTGATTCACGCTGACGACCGCGACGGTGGGCTTGCGCATCAGCGCATCCAGGTCGGGCGCGCCCCAGATCGTCGTGCAGATCATCTCGTGAATCGACCGGCCGGGGTGGGTGAAGATGATCGCCGCGGCGCCGTGCTGCTGCAGGGCCAGGACCTTCTGCGGCGAGGGGAAGCCGTCGGTGAGCACGATGCGGCCGGAGACGTCAGGCACGTCGGCGGGCAGCGGCGTGTCGAACGTGTCGGTAAAGGGCGCCCCGGCGACCGTGGGCACGTAGACGACGCGGCCCCGGACCGGCGTGCCGTTGGTGGAGACCGAAAACGACGGCGTCTTTGCGCGCAGGGTGGCCGGCGCGGGAGCCACGACCTCCAGGGACGCGCGCTCGGGGACACTGAGGTAGAGCAGCGGTTCGTGCACGGTGTGGGGCACCCCCCACGCGGCCAGGCGGCCGGCGATCTCCCGCGCCGCCGCCCACTCGGCCTCGCTGCCGGACTCGCGCACCAGCGTCGAAAACCGGGAGATCAACGCGCGCGGCTCCTCCAGCGACACGGCGTCGCGCAGCGCGCCCTCGTGCGGATCGACGTAGCTCATCCTCATCCTCCTCTAGTGGCGCCGCTCGCGCGCCCGCCGGCGGCCGGTCCGCAGGGCGGACGGCAGCCAGTTGTAACTCTGCTTGGGGATTTCCAGCACCAGTGAGGTTTCCGTGTGGTTCACGCCCGGCACGCGGGCCAGATCCGACACCAGAAATCGCAGCAGGTCCTGCATCGACGGCAGCACGACCTCGATGATGAAATCAAACGTCCCGGTGGTGATGGCGATGTAGCGCACCGGCTCGAGGCGCTGCAGGTGGGTGCGGGACTGCGCCATCTTCTGCCGGGCGACGTTGAGGCCGATGATCGCGACGACGTCCATCCCCACTTTGAACGGGTTGGCCACGCCGACCAGGCGCAGGTATCCTTCCTCGAGCAGGCGCGTCACCCGCTTGCGGACCGTGCCTTCGGCCACGTCGAACCGCGCGGCGATCGCGCTGTAGGGCAGGCGGCCGTCCCGTTGCAGCAGGCGGATGATCTCGACATCCAGCGGATCCAGCCCCGTCGGCGCGCGCATCAGGAGCCGCCGCCGTAGAGGTGGCAGGCCACGGAAGAACCCCCCTCCATGGGGAGCAGCAGCGGCCGGACGGTGCGGCAGTGCGTCATCACCTTCGGGCACCGGTCCGCGAACGGACAGCCCGGCGGCAGGTGGAACGGGGTGGGGACGGTGTCGGCGATCTCCACTGCGGCGCGGGGCCGTTCGGGATCGGGATCCGGCACCGCGGACACCAGCGCCTGCGTGTAGGGATGCCGCGGGTGTTCGATCACCTCGGCAGTCGGCCCGATCTCGCAGATCGTCCCCAGATACATCACCGCGGTGACATCGCACATATACCGCAGGAGGGCCAGGTCGTGTGAGATGTAGATCGTGGTGAGATGACGCTCGGCTCTGAGCTCGCGCATCAGGTTCAGCACGCCGGCGCGGACGCTGACGTCCAGCATCGAGACCGGCTCATCGGCCACGAGCAGCACCGGGTCGACCAGCAGCGCCCTCGCGATGACCACACGCTGCAGCTGGCCGCCGCTGAGCTGATGCGGGTATTTCGTGAAGAACGTCTCCGGCGGCTCCAGGTGCACCCGCGAGAGCGCGCCGGCCACCCGCTCGACCCGCTCGCGCATCGAATGGCCGATGTCATGGATGACCAGCGGCTCCAGCAGCGAGCGCAGGATCGTGAAGCGGGGATTGAGCGCTTCGTAGGGATTCTGGAAGACGAACTGCGCCTGGCGGCGGTAGGCGAGCAGCCCGGAGCCTTCCAGGCCGGCGATCTCCCGGCCGGCGAACCGGATCGTCCCCGCGGTCGGCCGCAGCAGCCGGAGGATGAGCTTGGCGGTGGTCGTCTTCCCGCAGCCGCTCTCGCCCGCCAGCCCCAGGCTCCCGCCCTCGTCAACCGCAAACGAAACGCCATTGACCGCATGCACGACCCGGCGCGCCAGCACGGGGCCCAACAGCCCCCCGTGCAGCGGGTACTCCTTGCGCAGATCGCTGACCTCCAGCAGGCTCACGGCGGCGCTCCGGCCGGGGAAGTCGAAACCCGCGCGAAGGCCTCGGCGGCCTGGGCGCGCAGGGTGCCGGCTTCGGACGAGCGGTGGCAGGCGGACAGGTGGGCGGCGTCGGCCACCAGCGGCGGATCCTCGTCCCAGCACCGCGGGATCGCGAACGGACAGCGGGCGGCGAACGCGCATCCCGGCGGCGGCGCGATCAGGTCCGGCGGGTAGCCTTCGATCGGCACCAGCTGGGCCGCCTGGGTCCGCAGGCTGGGGAACGCGTTGCGGAGCCCCATCGTGTAGGGATGGC
>JBIOWP010000154.1:0-8619 GCA_044868695.1 bacterium | reverse complement strand
GTCAGGCAAGGAAGTCAAGGGACTTCTAGGTGAGATGTTCATGGGTCAAGTGCTCCGGCCCTTCATTAAGTTTGGGGAAAGGTGCATTGTTGTCTTGGTAACTGCGAGGCGGTGCAGTCAGAACTTATTGAATAGCTTAAAAGAGGCCCAAAGCCGCTTCAATCAACGGATCTTTGTGATTCAAGAAGCGGAGCTTGCTGCGCTCCTAGAAGTAAATGAGGAGCTCTAGCGCCCCTTCGCGTCGATTCTCGATTCGACAATGGCTTGGCGGTTGCGTGTTGGTCTGAGCCTTCCTGGTCAATCCCCATTTAGGGGGGGCTGTTTTGATGGCCCCATCAAGTCCAACACTTTTAGAAGCAGGGTTGCTGTCAAAGGTCGGTTCGACGTTCAGGCTTGCAAGCGGTTACGTGCCTTGGCCCCCTATCCCCACAGGGAGGGGGGGTGCTGTTTCGACGCCCCCTGTCTAGTTCCCCTATGTTTGGCATTGACACGAACGTTTGTTCGTATTTATCATTTAGGCCATGGACGAAGGTCTAGATCTCCCACGTGTCCCAGGTCCACCCCCCGTTCGCCTCTTCAAGACTACCGGCGCACGTGTCACCCCGCAGGTCGAGTGGGTCGAGGTTCAGACCAAGTCCGTCATCAACCGCGTCCAGGGGATGCCGTTCAAGTGGTCGATCAACCCGTTCAGGGGATGCAGTCATGCGTGCCATTTTTGCTACGCTCGTCGAACCCACTGGTTTCTGGACCAGGATGGTGTGAACAACTGGTCGCAGCGCATCTTCGTAAAAGTCAACGCGCCGGATGTGCTGCGGCGTGAACTCGCGCATCACTCGTGGGCGCGCGAGGAAGTGCACATTGGGACCGCCACAGATCCCTATCAGCCGGCCGAGGGCGCGTACCGGATTACGCGCCAAATCCTGGAAGCCCTGCGTGACTTTCGAACCCCTGCCAGCATTGTCACCCGCTCGACGATGGTCGTGCGCGACCGCGACATCCTGCGGCAGCTGGCGGACGGCGCCGGGGCTCTCGTGTGCTTCAGCATCGCTACCATGGATCCGGTGCTGGCGCGGGAGATCGAGCCGGAAGTTCCTCCCCCGCAGCGAAGGCTCGAGGCCCTGCGGGCGCTGGCGCAGGCCGGCGTTCCGACCGCCGTGCTCCTTGCACCCGTGCTGCCCCACATTACCGACCACCCGAAGCAGCTGGCGGCTGTTGTCCAAGCCGCGAAAGAATACGGCGCGTCATCGCTGTGGACGAACGCCCTTCACCTGGGTGACGTGACCCGGCAGGCTTTCTTCCAGTACCTGGGGCGCAGCCGGGCTGATCTGATTCCTGCCTATGAGCGCCTGTATCGAGGCAAATACGCGCCGTCCGAATACCGTCGGCGCGTCCAGGAAGTGGTGTCCGCTCTAAAGAGCCGCTATGGCTTCCGCGAAGCCGTCCGCGCTCGCACGCCCCCGCCGCAGTCCCAGCCTCAGCAGCTCACGCTCTGGTAGCTTCCCAGTAGTGGGCCAGTCTGGACTGTCCCGTCTTCTGTTGGGCTGGTGGAAGGCCGCTCCGCTCTCAGGGCGGCTCACCCGCCGGGCGTAGCGCTCGGGCTCGCCAGCCACGATCGGTTGGGCTCACCCGGCCTGCACGACGGCCGGGCACGCTGCTCGGGGCCCCCCCGCACTACCGCGCGGGCCATCCTGCGTTGTGCTCCCTGCGCAACGCTGCGTGCGGGGCCCCGCCCTGCGCGACGCGGCCCTCGCGCACGGCGGCGACAGTTCGCCGCCACGTCGCTCCGCGGCCTTCCACCCGGCCCACGCCAAGGAGAGTACCCTGGGTTAGTAGACTGGACCAGATGAACCTGGCGGCGGCGAGTGGGGCGGCCCCGAGCGGAGATTGGAGGGCGGCAACCCACTGGCAGGCCGTGAGGTAGGGATCGACCGAGGTATGTCGCGGGCAAGCAGGAGAGGCCGTCGTGTTCCGTCGCATATTGGCAGGCGAGCGCACCAGGGAGCGTGAGGCCTGCACATGCAATCCGAGGCCGCCCGACTCGACGCGAGGGACCGCCCCCGAGCAGCCAGCCGCCCCGTCCATTCAGACGACCCACTACCAGTTTCCCTGACGCGTTGCAATACGCAACGCGCGTGGGCTACAATGAACGGGTCATGGACGCGGCTGTCCTACTAATTATTCTCCAGCTTGTGTACCTGGAGGGCATCCTGTCCATCGACAACGCCGCCGTGCTCGGCGCGATGGTGGCGCATCTCCCTCGCCACGATGCCATCCCCTGGCCCCGACCGCTCCGGTTCCTGCAAAAGCCGGTCCATCGTTTCCTCGGCGGGCAGCGGTTGGCGGCGCTCAAGGTCGGGCTCTTCGGCGCCTACCTGGGCCGTGGCTCGATGCTCTTCGTCGCCTCCTGGGTCATCCAGAATCGCTGGCTGCTGCTGCTCGGTGGGCTCTACCTGATCAAGTTGGCCGTCGATCATCTGGGCGAAACTCCCGCCAAGGCGCGCGAAGCGGCCGCGCACGCAGCCGGCCGGCCGGTTGAGCGGGTCGAGCGGGGGTTCTGGAGCGTCGTCGTCGCCGTTGAGCTCGCAGACCTGGCGTTCAGCCTCGACAACGTTGTCGCCGCGGTCGCGCTGTCGCGCGAATTGTGGGTGGTCCTGACCGGAGTTTTTCTGGGAATCGTCACGATGCGGTTTGCGGCGGGCATTTTCACGTACTTCATTGCACGCTATCCGGTGTTGGAGGCGGCTGCATACCTGCTCGTTCTCAACATCGGCGTCGAGCTGCTCCTGGAAGACCTCTTCGGCGTTCACTTCGGCGATGTCCAGAAGTTCGCCATTTCATTGGGCACCCTGATCTTGGCATTGCTCTACGGTCAGTACCCCGCACTGCAGCGGATCGGTCAGCGGTTCCTCTGGCTGAAGCGCGGGCTCGGGTTCGTCGACCTCGCGTTTGACTACGCGCTGCGGCCCGTCGGCTGGCTATTCCATGGCATCGTCGTCATCGTCCGCGGCATCGCGTCGTTTTTTCCAGTGAGACGGCAGGCTGAGCCGCAGCATGTTGACGACAAGACGGTGACGCAGGTTGACAGTGAAACGGTGACGCCCTATTCTTAAGCGCAGAACTGAGGAATTGGAGCGAGAAATGATCCTGCACTGTACCCCGATGAAATGCATCTGTCGCCGGCGGAGGCAGGCTGTGCCTTCGCTGACCCGCGCGGGTTAAGCTTCTCGAAGGCCACAACCTGTCTCCGCATCCGGACCGGCCCGCTGTGTGTGCCGTTCGGGGCCGGTGCAGCACAAGGAGACGACAGATTCCCGGAGGTGCGGAGATGACTGCCAAGGTCGACCACAACGCAATCAAGTTCAATCAGGTAAGCCTGACAATCGTCGCGATCGCGGCGGCCGCCGCAGGATTGCCGAACCTTGTCGCAATCCTCGCGGTGATCCTCGCGGCGGCGACGGTGAAACCGGAGTGGGGTTTGTTCAGACTCGTGTACCTGCGTGTGGCGCTGCCTCTGGGCTGGCTGCGGCCCAACCTGGTCGACGACGAATCTGCCCCGCACCGGTTCTCGCAGGGCGTGGGCGCGGCGTTTCTCGCGCTGTCATGGATCGCGCTCGTGACCGGGGCGCCGGTCCTGGGGTGGGTGCTGAACCTCCTGGTCGCCGCGCTGGCGATGGCAAACGTACTGTTCAACTTCTGCGCCGGCTGTTTCGTGTACTATCAACTGCGCCGGCTGGGCTTCATCCGCGGAGCGGCGCAGGCGTAGCATGATGCTGCCCGATCGGCTGCAGGCCCTGGTTCTGGTCGTGGCGGGTCTGACCGCTGCCTGGCTCCTCTTGCGCTGGCGGACGGCCCGGTTCCGCCGCTCCGGGGCGGCTGATCTGCTCGCGCCGGGTGCCGGACGGTCGCTCGTCCTCGCGTTTTCGACCCCGGACTGCATTCCGTGCAAGACGGTTCAGAAGCCAGCGCTGGAAGAGCTGCAGCGGCGGTTTCCTGGTCGGGTGGACGTCCGGGAAATCGATGCGACCGCGGAACCAGTTCTCGCGCTCCGTTTTGGGATTTTCACGGTTCCGAGCACCGTCGTCATTCGCAATCGCGGCGACGTTGCAGCCATCAATCAGGGGACGGCCGACTGGAAGAAGATTGCAGCCCAGCTGGGATTGAACGGTACGGATGCGCATGCTAGAATTCCACGCAAGTAATGCGTCGGGGGCCCGTAGGCGCGCTCGTCGGCTGAGCGAGTCGGGTTCGGTGGGAGCCGATCCGATGGAGACGCCGGCCCAACCCCTGAGATGACCGGAACCAACCGGTCCGGTTCGCCCCGATAACGGCGAGCAAGCGTCGGCCGTAGGCCGAAACCAGGGTGGTACCGCGGAGACCCCGTCCCTTGCACGGACGGCTTTTTTTGTTGGAGGGTGTGATGGCCAAAGAGCGCGAGGCGGTTACGCGGATTCCCAAGCGGGACGAGAACTTCAGCGAGTGGTACACCGTGGTGGCGCTGAAAGCCGAACTGGCGGATTACACGCCGGTGCGTGGGTTCATGGCCATCCGCCCGTACGGCTACGCGTTGTGGGACGGGATGCAGGCCTGGCTGGACCGGAGGTTCAAGGCCACCGGCCACACGGCGGCCTACTTCCCCCTCCTCGTGCCCGAGAGCTTCCTGCAGAAAGAGGCCGAGCATGTGGAAGGGTTCGCCCCCCAGGTCGCGTGGGTGACCCACGGCGGCGACGAAAAACTTGCCGAGCGGCTCGCGGTGCGGCCGACGTCAGAGGCCATCATCCTGCCGATGTACGCGAAGTGGATCCAGTCCTACCGCGACCTGCCGCTCCTGCTCCTGCAGTGGAACAGCGTCGTGCGCTGGGAGAAGTCGACGCGCCTCTTCCTGCGTACCGCCGAGTTCCTCTGGCATGAAGGACATACCGCGCACCGGACAGCCGAGGACGCGGACCAGGAATGCCGGCTGATCCTGGGCATCTATCGCGATCTGCTGGAGGACGTCCTGGCGATTCCCGTTCTGACCGGGATCAAGCCTCCCAGCGAGCGATTCGCCGGTGCGGACAACACGTACACGCTGGAGGCGTTGATGCCCGACGGCCAGGCCATTCAGGCTGGGACCTCTCACTTTCTCGGGCAGAACTTCGCGAAGGCGTTCAATGTCAAGTTTCTGGACTCCGACAACCAGGAGAAGTACATCTGGTCGACGTCCTGGGCGGTCACTACGCGCCTGATCGGCTGCTTGATCATGGCCCACGGGGACGACCGCGGGCTCGTGCTGCCGCCTCAGATCGCACCATACCAGGTGGTGATCGTTCCAATCCTCGGCAAAGAGGATCAGAAGGTCCTGGGCGCGGCCAGAGATGTGGCGAAGACACTCGGCGCGCGATTCCGCGTCAAACTTGACGACCGCGATGCATATACGCCGGGCTGGAAATTCAACGAGTGGGAGCTGCGGGGCGTTCCGGTACGCCTGGAAGTCGGGCCGCGCGACGTCGCCGCGGGTCAGGCGGTGCTGGCCCGCCGCAGCGGTGGATCCAAGCAGCCGGTGCCCGTGGCCCAGCTTACCGACGTGGTCGCCAGGGTGCTTGACGAGATCCAGGCCGAACTGCTGACGCGGGGCAGGACCTACCGGGACGCGCATACGACCTCGGCCGACACGGTCGATGGCGTCGCGCGGGCGCTGCAGGACGTGAGAGGCTTTGTGAAGGTAGGGTGGTGCGAGTCGCAGCAATGCGAAGACACCATCCGCGCGAAGACCGCCGCGTCCCCGCGCGTTATCCCCTTGGACGAGCAGGTGTCCGGGAAGTGCGTCGTCTGCGGGAAGCCGGCGAAGGTGTGGGTGTATTACGCTCGCGCGTACTAGATGCGGGGTTCATCTCAGGTCCCTGGTCCCTGGTCCCCGGTCCCCGTCCTTTGGTCAGTGAAGAGCGGCACGACCTCGCCACGCGCGGGGTCGACGAGACCGCGGTCGGTCAACTTCAACTCCGGGATCACCGACAGCGCCAGGAATGACAGGGTCTGGAAGGGATCCTCAAGCCGGCTGCCCATCCGTCTGGCCATGCGCAGCAGCGCTCGAAACCGCTCGGCCACCTGCGCAATCGGCTGGTCGGACATCAATCCGGCGACCGGCAGCGGCAGCGTCGCGACTTCGCGGCCGGCGACCGCCACCAGCCCGCCCCGCATCTCCAGGAGGAGATCGACCGCCGCCCGCATCGCATCATCGCTGCACCCGGCGACGATCACGTTGTGCGCGTCGTGGGCTACCGTGGAGGCCAGCGCGCCCAGGGTCAGTCCGAAGCCGCGGACGAACCCCAACCCAACCCGCCCGCTGCCGGTGTGCCGCTCGATGACTGCCAGCTTCAACAGATCATGCGTGGGGTCCGCGACAGCCTCGCCGTGGGCAACCGCCGGGCGGGCAACAGAGGCCTTGGTGACAATCTGATTGGGTACGATCTCGATGACCCGGATGCTGGAGCCCTGCGCCGGGATGCGAAAGCTGAGACTGCCGCGCGGAACGTTCAGCGCCACCGGCAGCGCCGCCGGCGCCGTGGGGCGTTCGTAGGGGATCAGCGCTCCATCGTGCGCCGCCAGCCGACCGTGGCGGAACACCAGACGGGCCCGCGGCGCCTTCAGGTCGTCGAAGACCATCAGGTCGGCGCGCCTGCCGGGTGCGACCGCGCCGCGATCGCGTAAACCGAAGTACTCCGCGGTGTTCAGGCTGGCCATCTGGAATGCCAGCAGGGGGTCTAGACCCAGGCCGATTGCCTGCCGTACCATAGCGTCGATATGGCCCTCCTCCAGCAGGTGCACCGGCGTCCGGTCGTCCGTGCAGAAAAGAAAGCGGCGCGCGGTCTGCGGGGTCACCAGCGGCACCAGCTCGGCGAGATTGCGCGCGCCCGTAGCTTCGCGGACCATGATCACCATGCCGGCTCTCAGTTTTTCGGCGGCCTCCTCGCGGGTCGTGCACTCATGGTCAGATCCGATACCGGCGGCAACATAGGCGTTGAGGTCGGCGCCGCGCACGCCGGGGGCGTGGCCGTCGATCGGCCGGTCCCCCGCGGACCGCAGCTTCGCCAGCACGCCGTCGTCGCCGGCCAGCACACCGGGGAAGTTCATCATTTCGGCCAGGCCGAGGACCCACTTGTCCTGGAGCAGGCTTTCCAGGTCATACGCCGACAGCTGGGCCCCGGAACTCTCCAGCGGCCCCACCGGCACGCAGGAGGAAGCCATGACGAACACCGAGAGCGGATTGAATTTGGCCGCCTCCAGCATGTAACGGATGCCGGTCATCCCCAGGACATTTGCAATCTCGTGCGGATCTGCGATCACCGTGGTGGTGCCTCGGGGTACGACGGCGCGCGCAAACTCCGGGACGCTCACCATCGAACTCTCAATGTGGACGTGACCGTCGATGAGGCCTGGCGCCAGGTAATTGCCGCGCAGGTCTGTCGCTTCGCGCGCAGTGTAGACGCCGGCATTCGGTGGGGCGAGACCGGCGATGCGGTCGCCGGCGATGGCGACGTCGGCGGAGACGACTTCGCAGGCGTACAGATCGAGGACGCGGGCGTTGGTGAGCAGCAGGTCGGCGGGGTCCTGCCCCCGGGCAACGCGGATGAGCGCGGCCAGATCCATCTGCGAAGGGGTTCACGCGGTGCCGGGAGGGTTCCTGCGGATGCGTGGGAGGGATTCATTTCTGTGGAGAAGAAACTGCCGAGGCGATGACACACATCCTGCCGTTCAAAGGCCAGTCGACATATGATCTGGAGATCGCTGGGACCGTACGCAGCCTGCCGCTGATCCAGGTGTCCCCAGATACGTGGATCGCATACTACTACAGCCTGGGGGACACGGAAGTGATCGACCGCGCAGCGCGCGAGCTGGCCCCAAAGATGCAGAGCTGCGATCTCTTTGTGACGACGGAGACCAAGGGCATCCCCCTGGCCCATGCCATCGCGACATACCTCGGCCTGAAGCCGTATGTCGTGTGCCGCAAGGAGATCCGGCCGTTCATGCTCTCGCCGGTCGTTGTACGGTACAAACCGATCACCGCCAAGACGGAGCAGGAGCTCTATATCGACGGCCGCGACGCGATGAAGGTCAAGGGAAAGCGGGTCGGTCTCGTCGACGATATCGTCAGCACCGGCGAGACGCTGCAGGCGATGGCCGAACTGGTGCGCCGCGCCGGCGGCACCGTGGCCTCGCGGGCGGCGCTGCTGCTGGAAGGGGAGCAGCGCGCCGACGTCCACCATCTCGGCGTCCTCCCGGTCTTCAAGCTGATGAACGCATGACGCCGTCAATCTCGACGCACGTGCTCGATACCGGGCGGGGCCTGCCGGCGCGGGGCGTGCGGGTCGAGCTCTACCGCCAGGGCCAACTGGTGTCGGCGCAGGAAACTGGGGACGACGGCCGGATTGCGGATCTGGTCCAGGGTCCGCTGCAGGCCGGTACCTACCGGCTGGTGTTCTTTGTCCCGTCGTCCTTCTTCTCGCGGCTGGAGTTTGAATTCGCCGTGGCCGATCCCGCCCGGCACTACCACATCCCCCTGATCGTTGCCCCCTACATGTGCGCCACCTACCGCGGCAGCTGAGCGTCGACGATCTCGCCAGGCTCTTCGAAGGGAAGACG
>JBIOWP010000153.1:0-37827 GCA_044868695.1 bacterium | reverse complement strand
CCCCCGAAAACCCGATCGGATGTCCCAGCGCGATGGCCCCGCCGTTCGGATTGAGTTTCTCCGTGGGAATCTTCAATTCGCGGATACAGGGAATGACCTGGGCGGCAAACGCCTCGTTCAGCTCGATTACGTCCATCTGGTCTATCCCCAGACCGCTGCGCTGCAGCACCTTCCGGGTGGCGGGGATCGGGCCCAGCCCCATGTAGGCGGGATCCACCCCGGCCACCGCCGAGGCGACCACCCGCGCCATCGGCTGCAGATTCGTCTGCTCGGCCGCCTCCGCGGATGCAAGGAGTACACCGGCAGCGCCGTCGTTGATGCCGGACGAGTTGCCGGGGGTGACGGTGCCGTCCTTCTTGAAGACCGGCCGCAGCGCGGCCAGCTTCTCCAGAGTCGTATCCGGTCGAGGGTGCTCATCGGTATCGACGACGAGCGGATCCCCGCTGGGCTGCGGGATCATGACCGGCACGATCTCATCTTTGAAGCGTCCCGTCGCGATGGCCTCGGCCGCGCGGCGGTGGCTGATCAGCGCAAACTCGTCCTGCTCCCGCCGCGTGATCCCGAATCGCTCGGCAACGTTCTCCGCCGTCTCCCCCATGCTGTACGGCGTATGCATCTCGGCCAGCCGGGGGTTCGTGAACCGCCAGCCGAGGGTGGTGTCGTGGAGTTTGATCTCTCCCCGGGGGAACGCAGCCTGCGATTTTGCCATGACGAACGGCGCGCGCGTCATTGACTCAACGCCGCCGGCGATGAACACCTCGCCCTCGCCCACCTTGATTGCGTGCGCGGCGGAGGCGATTGCCTGCATGCCCGAACCGCACAGGCGGTTGACCGTCTGCCCACCGACCGCCACCGGCAGCCCCGCCAGCAGCAGCGCCATCCGCCCGACGTTGCGGTTGTCCTCGCCGGCTTGATTGGCGGCGCCGAAGATGACGTCCTCGATCGCGTTCGGATCGACGCCGCTGCGGCGGATGAGTTCCCGGATCACGTGGGCGGCCAGGTCGTCGGGCCGCACCTCCCGCAGCACGCCGTTGTAGCGCCCGACCGGAGTGCGGACGGCGTCGACGATCACAGCATCCCGGAGTTGACGAGTCATTGAATCACGGATCGCTTACTCGCCTTTGAAGTTCGCGTGCCGCTTCTCCAGAAACGCGCCGACCCCCTCGCGAAAGTCAGCGGTGCGCCCGGCGATCTCCTGTAGGTACGCTTCGTAGGCCAGGGACTGTTCCAGGGTCGCATGAAGACCGAAGTTGAGCGCGCGCTTCGCCAACCCGTATCCCCGCGTCGGCCCGCCGGCCAGCCGCCGGGCCAGCGCCGCCGCCTGCGGGATGAGGTCGTCGTGCGGGACAACCCGGTTCACCAGTCCCAGGCGCAGCGCCTCCGGCGCCTCGACGGGATCCGCCGTATATGCGAGCTCGAACGCCTTGCCCAACCCCACCAGCCTCGGGAGCAGATACGTGCTCCCCGAATCGGGAACCAGGCCTACGCGGGCGAAGACCTCGATGAAACTCGCCCGGTCCGACGCAATGCGGAGATCCGCGGCCAGGGCCAGGCTGCACCCGGCGCCCGCGGCCACCCCATTCACGGCCGCGATCACGGGTTTCTCCATCGTCCGGATCTGCAGGATCACCGGATTGTATCCGCTGCGGAGCGACTCGCCGAATGGCAGCGTGCCCGCTCCCGCCCGGTCGCGCAGATCCTGCCCGGAGCAGAATCCCCGCCCGGCGCCGGTCAGCACCACGCACCGGACCGCCGCATTTCGCCCGCCCTGACGCAGCGCCTCATGCAACTCCCGCAGCATGGCGTCGTTGAGCGCGTTGAGCACGTCCGGACGGTTCAGGGTAATCGTCATGACGCCGCTGTCCTGGTCGACGATGATGGTGTCAGGCACGCTCGCTCACCGTCCCGTGAAGTTCGCCTGACGTTTCTCGAGGAACGCGTTGATGCCCTCGGTGCGGTCCTCGGTTGCGAAGAGCAGGTAGAAGCTCTTACGCTCGTAGTCCAATCCGCCTTCGAGGTGTGTGTCGTACGCTTTGAGGACCGCCTGCTTCGCCAGCCGCACCGCGATGGGAGGTTTGGCCGCGATTTCGCGCGCGAGGCGCATCGCCTCGTCTGTCACGAGCTCCGGCGGGACGACCTTCGTGACCAGCCCCCATGCCTCGGCCTGCCTGGCCGAGACTGGCCGGCCGGTGAGGATCATCTCCATCGCTCTGGGCTTGCCGATCGCGCGCGTGAGGCGCTGCGTGCCGCCCGCGCCGGGCATCAGGCCAAGGTTGATCTCCGGCTGGCCGAACTGCGCGGTCTCGGAGGCGACGATGAGGTCGCACAGCATCGCCAGTTCGCATCCACCCCCCAGCGCCAGACCGTGTACGGCCGCGACGAGCGGTTTGGCCACCTTCCGGATGCGCTCCCACTGCTGGAACCGGTATCCGGCCAGCATCTGCGCCGCGGTGGCTCCGGCCATCTCGGTGATGTCGGCGCCGGCCGCGAACGCGCGTCCGTTGCCGGCCAGGACGACGCACCGGATGTCATCACCCCGATCGAACGCCTCCAACGCGTCCACCAGCTCATTCATGCTGGCTTGGTTCAAGGCGTTGAGGACCTCTGGTCGGTTGAGGGTGACGAGCCCAACGCGCTCTTGGGTGGCGACGATAATGTTTTGATACGGCATGGACTCCTCCCGGGTGCGGGGTCAGGGGCTGCGACTCGATTCCATATGGTGGGTGCGGACGTTACTCGACCTGCGCGTACAGCAGCGTCACCAGCCCAGGAGCGAACTGCTGGAGGTCCTCCCCCGCGGCCCGCCCCTCGGGCGACCGCATCGCCGCCCGGAGCGCATCCTGATCATCGAAGTGCATCTCCGCGATCAGGTAATACGGCGGCTCGCCCCCGCCGGGCATCCCGCTCACGCGCGCGAGCTCCACCTTGCGCAGCCCGGGCCACCTGCGAACCAGCGGCAGGTGTGTCTCCTGATAGTGGCGGTCGAACGACGGCGGATCAGCCGGCTTCTTGTACAAAGCGATGAGCTTCACCACCGCCCTCTCCTCTCGCGATTCACGATTCACCATTCACGATTCGCATCTTCTAGGGTGTAATGAGCACTTCATAGCCCGCCGCCTTCAGCTGCTCGGCCAGGCGTTCGGCGTTCTCACGGACCGAGAACGCTCCGACCTGGACCCTGTACAGACCGCTCGCCTGAGAGACGTAGGCGTCAAACCCCTCCGTGCGCAGCTGCGCGGCGCGGACCTCGGCGTTCTCCTTTGAAATGAACGAGCCGACCTGCACGCGATACAGGACGTTCGTCTCGCCGCGCCTCGGCGGGTTTGCCGGGGCGGGTTCCACTGGTTGCAGCGGAAACGGCTGCGCCCCGGCGGGTTCCTGCGGCTTCGGAGCCGAGGGCGCAGGCGCCGGCTGAGAGGGAGGGTTCTGGACCGGAGGCAGCTCCGGTGTGCCCGGAGCGGGTCGGGCGGCCCGGGGCGGTGACGCCGATGGGGCAAGAAACGCCTGGCCGCCGACGTACCCGACCAGCACGGCGAGGGCAAACAGGCCGACATATGCGAGGATGGCGATCAGCGGCTGGATGCGCATCGGCATCGGCGCTTATCCCCCCAGCCGGCGCAGCCGGGCCAGATCGTTCGGGCGAAGGCTGATGAAGTAGATGCCGTGAGCCGTCTGGTCGGGACCCAGACGCTCCACCCGCACCACTTCGCCGTCGGCGGACAGCGGGCCGTCGGGCAGCGAGACCGTCACCCGCACGCGTTCCCACTGCAGCAGATCCGTTGACATCACCACGCGGACCCCCTGGATGCTGGCGTCCAGCGCCGTCCCGGTCACTTCCTCGCCGCCGCGCTCGACGCGTTCCAGCCGCACCGCGGAGTCGCGCAGCGGGATGCGCGGACTGCGGCGGGAGGCGATGCCGATCGTTGCCGGCGGTTCGAGATCCACGCGGTTCTCCCGTACGGCCCGCACCGCCGTCTCGAATACGTACTTGGACACCCTTCCCTGATATGAGATGCTGACGCGATCGCCCGCCGACAGCGCCAGCGTTTCATGCAGGCGGACCGGGACGCTGATGGCGATCTGCGAGGGTTCGATGCCCAGCACCGTACTGGCGAAGATCCCCCGGCGCTGCCCGGACTTGGCTTCCACCTCAATGCGCTGCTGGGGCACGAGCGGTTCGGTGAGGGTCATGCGCTCACCGCCGGCGGAGGGAATCGGGGTGAGCACGGCCGGCTGACGCGGTTCGGCGTCGATGAGACGTTCACGCAGCGTGTGGAGCCGGAATCGTTCACACTCGGGGTGGCCGACGCGCTCGCAGGTGCTGGCGGTGCCCGGCGGGACATGGGGGCAGAGGTCCTCGATGGTCCAGCAATATCCGTGTTCCCGCATGTACCGGTCGAGCTCGGCATCATCTTGCACCAGCCAGACCGGGAGGAGCTGAGCGTCGTCGCGGGAGGCCGTGAATTCGTGTCCGCGGGTGAAATGCCGGATCAGCCAGCGCAGGGAGATGCCGGCATCGGGTTGCAGGACACGGTGGATCTCCTCGAACGCGGCCCGGTCCACACTCCGCATCCGCTCGATGGTCTGCCGGTGCGGGGAACTGCACACTGGGCATTGTTCCCGCTCCTGCTGCGCCTCAGGGCTCTCAGGAATCACCGCGCAACATCCCTGCTCATGCCGTACACCACTTAGCGCCTGCGCAGAGAATCACCTGCCGTCCCCTTGCCCTGCCGCGGCCTCCGGCTGCGCCCGGGCGGCAAGGAGGAGGATCACACCGCCGATCGCGACGACAAGGTAATAGGACAGGACGCGGTCCACCAATACGGCGGCCCCCACGACGGCCTGCGGTCCAACGGCGGCCACGGAGCGCAGGACGCCGGCAAGAGACACCTCGGTGACGCCGATGCCGCCGGGGACAAACGTGAGCGCGGCTGCGAGGCTGGCCGCGCTAAACGCCAGCATGACGCCGCTCACGCCTGCGCGCAGCTGGAACGCGGACAGGACCGTTGCGAGCCGCAGGACTTCCAAGATCGCCGCCGCGACCGACAAGATCAGCAGCAGCCCGAGCCGGCGTGTGGCGCGCCACATCGCCAGGCCGTCCGCAAATCGACTCGCGACCGACACCGCGCGTGCCCGCACGTGCTGCGGGACCGGCGCGCGGTGCGCGGCCCACCCGGCCAGCGCGGCCAGCCGGTGCGGCAGGAGCACAATCACCGACGCCGCGGTCAGGAAAACGGCGAGGGCGGCGACGACCGGATAGAATGCGGATCCGCGGGAGGCCGGGACGGTCAGCAGTGCCGCGGCAAAGAGCGCGGCCAGGGCCGCGCCGTCGAGCACCCGCTCGATCACGACGGCCGCGGTGGTGGACGTCATCGGCACACCGTGGCTGGCCCGCAGCAGCAGCGGCTTAGCGAACTCGACGCCTTTGGCGGGCGTAAGGCTCGCCGCGGCCACTCCGGCGACAATGGCTGTGGCGGCGGCGGGAAATTTCAACGGGCGCCCGCTGAGGTATCCGGCCATGATCTGCCAGCGGAGCGCTTTCACCGCGGCGTTGCCCGCGAGGAGCGCCACGGCCACGGCCAGGCGGTTCAGGTCCGCGTGGGCGAGTGCTCCTGAGATCGCCTTCACGTCCAGCGACCGCACGAACGCGGCGAGAATGAGGACGCCGAGCGCGAGGAGCCCGAGGCGGATCCATCTGGTCATGAGATCGTCCTACGGCACGTACAAGGCGCTCAGCGTGAGGTCGCTCAGGATACCGGCCTCCGTGCCGGACAGCGCGAGGCGGTCGATGAGCACGAGACGGGGTGACCGTTCGAGGATCTCGACCAGCGCCCGCAGCTGCGGATACGACCCGCGCACGCGCAGCTGTACCGGCAGCGACGCCACCGGACCCGCCGGCCCGCTCTGGCCGGTCGAGGGCGCTGGTTCATTCTGGAACGAGATCTGCAGCAGCACGACACGGCTGATCGTGAGCGCCTCGTCGAGCTGGATGATGAGGTCCGGCAGGTCGGGTCCCGTGGGGATCCGCGCGGCCAGCAGCTCGGCCGCGGCGCGCGCCGCGGCGTGCTGGCGCTCAATCTCGCTCTCCTGCTGAGCAAGCGCCGTGGCACGCGCGAGTTCGGCCTGCTTGCGGCCGGCGTCCCGGCGTGCGGCGGCGACTTTCTGGACCTGCGGGAAAAACAGGACGAGCGTCAGCAGGATGACGGTGAGCGCGCCCAGCCCGACCGCGAGCAGCGCCCGTTCCCTCGCCCGCAGGCGCGCGATCACGGGCCCAGTCCTCTCAGGCGCAGGGTGATCTGGAACTGCGTAACCGCGCGCCGGCCGGTTGCGACCTGCTGCAGGTTCTGGACTTTGATCTGCTCAAAGAGCGCGGATTGCGCCAGGGTCGACGCAAACAGCGCGACGGACCGGAGCTGGAGCGAGTTGCCCGTCAGGCTCATGCCGCCGGTCTCCACTGTCAGCGACTGAAGCCACACGTCGCGTGGAACCAGAGCCCCCACTTCGGCCAGCACCGGGGACAGCCGCGGCCTGGGCCGCCCTCCCAGCGCAACCAGCGCCTGCCGGCTCTGTTCAAACTCCGCGATCTCGGCCTGCAACTGTGACAGCCGGACTGCCTTTGCGCGGACGCCCTCTAACCGTGATTCCGCGTCGCGGGCGGCGTCTTTGGCCTGCCGCTCCTGAACGATCAGCAGCCCGTAGAGGACCGCCACCCCGGCCGCGATCAAGACCGGCACGCCGACGACGGCGCGGCGCCTGGTGGCCTGCTCGCGCCGCCGGAGCACGGACGCGGGGACGAGGTTGAGCTCGATGCGCATTCAGGCGACCGTCCGGAGCGCCAACCCCGCGGCCACGGCCAGCTGGGGGGCCAGCGCCTGGACAGCCCCCTCGGGCGTCCCCACTGCGGGCCGCACGTGCGTCAGCGGGCTGCCCACGGTCACGGCCAGTTCGAGCTCGTTGGCGAGATGATGGTCGACGTGACGCAGGCGGGCACCGCCCCCGCAGAGGATGATGTCGCTGATCGTGACACCGGTGAACTGGGCCCGAAAGAAGTCCAGCGACCGCCGGATCTGGGTAACCAGCTCGGCGAGGGCCTCTGTGACGGCCGCCGCGTAGGCGCCTTCCGCGACCCCCGGTGGCCATTCTTCCCATCCCATGCCGTATCGCAGCTTGGCGTCTTCGGCGGCGCCGGCATCCGCGTTCAAGAGAGCGCTGATCGCGCTCGTGATCGCGTCGCTGCCCAGCAGGATGGTGCGGGTGATCTGCGGCACGCCGTCGTGGACCACGGCCACGTCGGTCGTGGACGCCCCAAGATTGACCAGCGCATGAGTGCCTTCCGCTTCGGTCTGCGCCAGCCCGCGCGCCATGGCCAGGGCGCCGACTTCGACGGCCAGGACGGTCAGGCGCGCATCCTCCAGCGTTTGAATGTGGGTGAGCACGAGGGCCTCGGGCGCGGCCGCCAGCAAGACTTCCAGCTGGCGCTGCCCGTTGTCGGTGACCTCGCGGACCGTCTGGACGTCGATAACGGCGTCGTCCACGGGAAACGGCAGGTGGCGTTCGGCTTCCCAGCGGATGGCCTGCTTGACTTCATCTTGTGGGATCGGGGGCAGCCGGAGGACGCGGGCCAGGACGTTCTGCCCGGTGACGGAGACGACCGCGCGCTTGCTGCGGATACCGGCGCCGCGCAGGACCGTGACGGCAGCCCGGGCCACGGCCGACCGGTCGAGGATCACACCGCTTTCCACCGACCCCGGCGGGGTGGCCGCCACGCCGAAGCGCCGCAGCTCCAGGCCGCGGGCGGTCCGCTGGACTTCGGCTACCTTGATGGCGCTTTTGCCGATGTCGATGCCGACGGACGCCGCGCCGATCTGGAGAACATCCCGCAGCCCTTTCATCGTCTGCGATGTGCCGGATGAGGCCCGTAAGGCATCAACTTGGTAGGCACTATTCGCGCCGCCGGCGGAGAGTTCCCCTGACACCGGCGGCGGGGCCTCAATCGCCGCTTGACCATGAGAGCGGCACAATGATGCGGCTGGTCACGGGAGCGGTGAAGACGGCCGGCAGGACGTCCACCGCGGCGGAGTCGTACTCCACCGCCACAGTGCCGGTGTTTAAGACGGTGTCCTGAATGGAGATGCGCCCGTTGGACATCACCAGGCCTTCGAAGATCACGGTCACGAGATTTGCGCCGTGTTGGATATCGATCCCGGTGTTGGGCGAGCCCTGCAGGTTGTTGGCTCCGTCAGGGTTGTCGCGCCCGGCCAGAGTATAGATGTAGCCGCGCACCGTCACGGTGCGTGCGGCAGCGGGCGCTCCGGCAGATGTTGCGCGCACCTGGCCGGCGGCCAGGAATGCAGGGTCGCCGCCCAAGCTGGCGTGGCCGTAGTTAGAAACGCGCTGCGCCACGTTTTCCAGAGCAATGTCTCCGACGACCGTCGTCCCCGCCACACGGCGAAATGAAACAATAGTGCCGGTGACCTGCTGGAGCGTGCTGTTGGCGTATACGAGGGTGCCGTCTCTGCGTGTCGCCGGCCTGCTGCGGATGCACAGCGTCTCTTCCGTTGTGTCGGCAAGACCGACACAATCCACGGTCCGCGATGGGGGAGGACCGGGGGGAGGAAGGACGTAACTCGTCCGTTCTCCCGCGTTGAACTCCACGAAAAATACGGGATTGACTATCCCCTGACCCAGCACGCCTCCGCGATCGTTGACGTATCTGTCCCAACATCGCTGCGTTTCGGCGTTGTCGAAGCTCCAGATCGGCCCGCCGCTGTCGCAGCGGCTGGTTGGGTCGCCCCCGCGAAAGTAAAGGTTCAAACCATCCAGTGGATCGAGGGTCGTGCGGGCTCTGTTCTCCAGACTTGTCGGCGCGCCACTATCCACGTCCAACCGGGGAAACGGCAGGACGCCGAATGCGGTGCTGCACCGCCACGGCCAGGTGAGACAGGAGACACCGGTAATGGCGCCGTTGGCCGTCACGCCGCCGATCACCGACGGACCAATGGGGTTGATCGTGATCGCCGTCGCCGCCACAAGGCGGTTGCTGGCGTGCACAGCGCCGGCGTCCGTGGACGGCCACGCGTTGCGGAGGCCTGCGCCCGGCGTGGCCGCACCGAGCGTAACAGTCGTGTTGCCAAGCACGGCGTACATCATGTACCGGGGGAGCGCCTTTACCGCGACCCGCAAACGCTGACGGCCCCCGCCTCGCGTCCCCAGAGAATCAATGATGCGTACTGTGCCGGTCGAGGCCACCGTCACCTCGTACTGGCCGTCGCCGATCGCGGCGCTCACCCCGGCCCAGGCCGGGTTCACTCCCAGCTCGTAGACCGCGCGCGCCACGCCCGCTTCTGCGGCGACCTCCGCCGCCGCGGCGTCGCCCTGGTTGTAAGCGATGGTGATCTCCGTCAGCGCCACGTTCACCATCGCGACGCCGACAAACGTGAGCACGATGATGAGGACGAGGACGGTAACGAGCGCCGCCCCCCGCTCACCGAGCTGACGGGACCGCGGACCGTGGACCGGGGACCGGGGATGGTACATTAGTTCCTCACGACCGCGCGCGACGTCACGGCGACTTCCTGCGTCTGGCCGATCGCTTCATTGAATTGAGTGCCGAGGACGTTGATCTCGACGGCCAGGACCCGCACGACACTCCCCACTGCGCGCGGGGCGGTGAGCCCCCGGTTCACGGTCAGGCAGTTGGTCACCGGGTTCACCCCGATCACCGTCGCCCGGTCAGACAACACTGCCTGGTCGGTGCCATAGACTTCACGGTCGATCTGCACGCGGTCGTTGACCGCGAATCCGGACACGCTCTGCACACAGAGACCGGTCGCCCCCGCCGCCGCAGCGGCCATCAACGGTGACGATGCCGCAGAGAAGAACGACCGGCCCGGCGGCACTGCCATCAGGTCGGCCAGCACCACGCCGTTACGGAATAACTGCGTCCCCGTCAGCTGGAACACCACGGCCAGCGGTTGCACCCCTTCACCTGCCTGGTGAGTCTGCGCCAGCGCCGGAGTCACAGTCACGAGATTGCCCACGATTGCAATCGCCGTGACGGTGAACGGGCCTTCCCCGCCGACCGCGATCGCGTCGCCGGTTGCAAGAGGTGACGTGGCGCCGACCGTGATGACTGTCGAGCCGGCCGAGGCGATTGCGCTGAGCGTCGTCTGGCCCCGCCGCACCATTTCGCCTTGGCGGTGAGCGCGCGCCAGCGTCGCCGGAGCAATCGACACCGTCGTTCCGGCGATGCCGGTGACGGTCACCGTTTCGTGACTGTTGAGGCTGAGGAGCACAACCGGCCGGCCGGTGGCGAGCGCGGAAGCATCCTCCACGACCAGCGATGTATCCCCGGCCGCCCTATCGGCCGTGAGCTGCGTCACCTTGACCAACCCGAGGCTCGTTCCTCCGCTCCCGATGACGAAGTCTTTTGACTGCCTGACCTCGGCAAGGACGCGTCCGGCCGCGACCCGCGGGTGCTGCTGTACCTCCGCCTGGCCCGTCAGACTCACCCAGCCTCTGATCCCAACACCGATCAGTCCGTAGAGCACGAGCAGGACCATCGACAGCAGCGCGATGGCGATGACCATTTCGAGCAGCGAGAGACCTCGTTCGGAAGACCGCGCGTCCATCAGTCGTCCACCGCCAGGGTCGACATCGTCAGTGTGCGCGTCACCGTCTGATCGAGCCACGTTACCGTCACGTCGATCTGGGTCAGGGCGGGCGTGCCCAGCGCCGGCGTGGTGAGCGTCGTGACTCGTGTGTACGGGCCGCCGGGCGTGGCATTACCCAGACTGTCCAAAACCTCTGTAGCGGCGAAGCCGGGCAGGCTCGCATACTCTTTGGACTTGAGCAGTTCGAGGCGCTGCTGTGCGAGCAGCGCGGCGGTGGTGACGTCACGGCCCAGCAGGCCGCGCGCGGACGCGATGAGGAAGAAACCGGTCAGCACGGCCACGACGACCCCGAAGATCGCCACAGCAGTGACCACCTCGATCAGCGTCATCCCGCGCTGCCGTCTCACGGACATGTCGGCACCTCCGTGATCTGAGTCCGTCCCGTCGCGGGCTGCACGTCGACCCGCAGGATCGCACTGCCGTCGGTCAGGCAAAATGCCCCGGTCTGCACCGGAGCGCCGGTGGCCGTGAAGTCCACCCGGTTGCTGGGAAACGAAGTCGTCACCGTGATGGTCGGAGGAACGTCCACCACCTTCACGATAGTGCCGTCGCTGATCCGCCGCAGCGAGTACTGTGGCGAGGCATACTCGAGCCGGTACGACTCGTCCTGCGTCACGGCATACTGCTGGGTCAGTCGCACGTCGGCGCCCAGCAGCCGGGCGGTGTGCTCCAGATCCCGGACGGCCAGGTACCGCTGCAGGTGCGGCAGCGCAGCGACCACCAGGATGGCGCCGATGGCCAGAACGAGGAGCAGCTCCAAGATGCTGAACCCCCGCTCTGTTCTCATCTGAGCTGCTCCGTGCGGAGCGCCGTCCCTGCCGCGGCTCCCATTACGCTCCAGAAGACCGGCGCGACGCTCACCGCGCTGAAATGCCACTGGACGTCAATCCAGTACCCCACCATTGCCGCCAGACAGGCGGCCGCCACCGCGTGGTCCGTCCCCCCCGCCGCAATCGTCGCCCGCACCCGGCGCGCAATGGCTGCGAGCACCCACGCGAAGGCCGCCACGCCGAGCAACCCGGATGACATCGCCATGTCGAGGGTCTCGTTGTGCGCCTTGTCGATCCGTAGGGGACGCTCGCCGAACAGATCGGCTTTTTCCGCATCCCACTGCTGCGGCAGCACCAGCATGAATGTTTCCGGACCATAGCCGGTCAGCGGGCGGTGCCACAGCAGAGCCAGGGTGTGCCGCCACAGGTATGATCGCTGGCGGAATCCTGCCGCGGGCTCGCCGGGTTCGACCGCCGACCGCGCGCGCACCGCCGCAGGCCAGTCGGCACGCGGGAGGGCCAGCGGGCCGCCGGGGATGAAGAACGCTGCTGCGAGGACGACGACAACGGCGAGGGCCGCGGACAGCCGCGTCCTGATGCGGGGACTGGAAGCGTACCCGATCCGCCCACCGAGCGCGAAGGCAAACACAAGGGCCGCCGCCACCAGTCCCAGCCACGCAGCGCGGCTGTACGTGAAGAGCGCCGCCAGGACGGAGAGCGTCAGGGCGCATCCCGCCAGCAATGTCACGGCCACATGCCGCGCGTCCAGGAGAGCCGCCGCGGCCAGCGGCGCCGCCAGCACCATGTAGGCGCCCAGGAAGTTTGGGTTGCCGGTTGTCGAAAACGGACGCCACCAGGACACGCGAACGGAATCGCGCACGAGCCACTCCAGTCCGAAGGCCTGAGCGACTCCGTAGCCGGCTACCAGCGTCGCGCAGGCCAGCGCGGCGCCGTGCCACACCCGCGGCCCGGTGCGGGCGACCAGGATCAGCGTACCGGCGCACGTGAGGGCGTACGCGAGGAGCGACAGCAGTCCTTCGTGGCGGCGAGGCGCTCCGGTCACGCTCCATGCGGGGTCGATGGAGAACACCGTCGCCACCGTAACCGCCGCGACGAACGCGAGCAGCGGCCACAGCATCCCGGTGCGCCGCAGGTCAGGAATGCCGCGAGCCGCCAGCACGCCGGCGAGAAGCAGTGGAGCCAGAATGGCAAGCGCCCGGGCCTTGACCGCATAGTACGTGTCGTCGAGACTGCCCAGGTTCAACAGCAGGGGGACGGCGGCGACGGCGAGCAGCACCCCGCCCGCCAGCAGCAGGACGCCGGCGTGGCGCGCGGGTTCGCTGGTGTGCAAGCGCATCTGATCGGACCCCCCAGACGGCGAAGAGGCGGCCGCTTCGCCGCCTCTCCGCCATCGCGACATCTCGTCCTATTACGGCGTCATCGAGCTTCCGTCGGCCGGGCTCTCCAGCACCTGCCCGGTCGTCGTCTTGATGGCCAGCAGGTACGGCTGCGTCAGCCCGGTTGGCGGGCTGGCCACCAGCGGCACGCGCAGGCCGACGACGGCCGTGACCCCGGTAATGTCAGCGGCGCACGTACTCGCGGCCTGTGTGGGTGGGATGCTGGCAATGTTCCCGCAGAACATCACGGCGCTGGGCCAATCCCAGGCGTCGCTGGCCGGCGCCGACGTCCACCCAACCTCCGTCGTCGTATCGCACCGGTTCTCCCGGAAGTTCTTCTCGATGAGGCACGCCCACGCGAGCGATTTCCACTCGGACGTGAGCTGCCGGGCTTCCGCGACATAGGCCCGCACGCGGGCACCGGTGAACAGCGGCAGCGCGATCAGCAGCAGGATGCCGATGATGGCGACCACGATCGCGATCTCAATAAGGGTGAAGCCGCGCGCCGCCCGCAGTCGTTTCCGAATTCCTGTCATCCCCATCTCCCCCTTGCCAGGCCGGTGATCCGCCCATATTCTTATGCAATTACCATGCCTCAACAATGGGACGTTAGGCCCGCCGGCGTAGGACAAAAGGACTACGCGAGCTACCAGCCCTACCGGGGTAGAGTGGCAATCAGGGTCCAGATGGGCAGCAGGACGGCCAGCGCCACCAACGCGACCACGCCGCCGACGCCGACGATGAGGATGGGCTCGACCACCGAGGCGAAGCGTTTGACCGTATTGTCGACCTCGCGCTCGTAGAACTCCGCGATCTTGTTGAGCACCTCCTCCATGGCGCCCGTCTCCTCCCCTACCCGGACCATCTGGACCACCATCGGCGGCACCAGCGGTTGACGCTGCAGCGCCTCGGCCATCGACTGGCCGGCGCGCATGCCTTCACGCGCGGCAGAGAATTCTCGCCCGACCACCCGATTGCCAAGCGCGGTGGCCACGACGGCCAATCCTTCGAGCAGCGGGATGCCGCTGCGGATGACGACCGCCATCGCCCGGCCGAACCGCGCGAGCGACAGACGCAGCATCATGGGGCCGAGCAGGGGGACGCGCAGCATGAGTCGGTCGACCGCCCGCTGGCCGGCGTCGGTGCGCCGGGCCGCCGACGCGGCCATGCCCAGTACGCCAAGGGCCAGCAGCCCGATCCACCAGAAGGCGCGGACGCTCTGGCTGACCCCCAGCATCACTCGCGTGATCAGCGGCAGCGCGACCCGGAACGACGAGAAGACCTGCACGAAGATCGGGACGATGAACAGCACCGCGGCGCCGGCGACCAGCAACGTGAACGCGAGCACCACGAGCGGATAGGTGGCGGCCGTCCGCACCCGCTGAACGAGATCATATTCTCGTTCCAGGTAATCGGCTAGATAGTTCAGCGACGTATCCAGGACACCGCTGACCTCGCCGGAACGCACCGTGTTGACGTAGAACTCGAAGAAGGCCTGAGGGTGTTTGGCGACCTCTCCCGACAACGTGCCGCCCCGTTCGATTCCCAAGCGTACCGCGGCGATGATCGCGCGGAAGCGCCGGTTCGACGCCTGCTCCTCCAGCACGCCCAGCGCGGAGACGATCGGCAGGCCGGCCGAGATCATCGTGGCGAGCTGCCGCGTGAAAAGGACCAGGTCACGGCGGCTTACGCGGAAGAATCGCTGGACCTGCGTCACCGCGCCGGTGAGTTGTTCCTGCTCGGTCAGCCCGGTGACGAGATATCCCCGGGCCTGCAGGGACGCCGCAGCAACGCGGGGACTGTCAGCCTCCACAACGCCGGTTTCTAACCGGCCGGCCTGGTCCCACGCGCGGTAGACGAATCTCGTCACGACAGGTCGCCTCGCAGAGGACAAATTCTACCAGCGGCGCCACTCTACCCGCAATCGGCCAATGGTACCAGGTCGACGCCGTTGGACATTTGTGTGCAGAGGGTTTGTCACGCGATGATACGAAGTTTGTGCACGATGAATGAATCCGCCGCGTCGCCCAGGGATCGGCGGGACGAGCTACTCGAGTTCGCTCACGCCGCCCTTCCCCTCCGGTGGCTGGCCCTGGCCGCCCTTATCGCCTACGAAGTGCTGACGCCCGCGCCCGTCAGGCCCCCGATGGAACTCTACCTGGGAATCTTGGCGTACACGCTGGCGCTGAATCTGTACGTCTGGCGGTTTCCCGACCGGGCATCGCAGGCGGCGCGCGCGGGCGTGGTGCTGGACACCATCGCCATCGGGGCGGCGATGCAGATTGCGGGCCGCGCTCTGCCATTTTTCTATCTCGGGTTTGTGACCGCCGCGACCGCCGGCGTGCTGATGGGACATCCCGGCGCGGCGGCCGTCGCGGGGGTCATCGGCATTCTGCAGCTGCCCCCGCTGCGCGGCTCTCTGTTCACGCCGGGCCTCTATGCCGCGTGGGCCGTCGCCGCGCTGACCTTACAGGCGGCGGGCCATGCCGCGGCGGCCGGAATCACCCGCCTGAACCGGCGGACCCGCGCGTCGGCGCTGCTGGCCTCGCTGGACCAGCTCACGGCGACGGCATCCCCGGCAGCGGAAACAGCCGCCATCATTCTCGGCACGATCGCCCGGCACTTCCGGGCGGACAGTGGGTCGCTGATGGTCTATGACCCACAAGATGACCGCCTGGAAATCTTTGCCGCCCACCGCCTCAGCGACACCTACCGGCAGGTGCGGCCGCGCCTGGGCCAGGGCGTCGCGGGATGGGTGGCCCAGGAGGGGCGCGCGATGCTGTTGACGCCCAACACCTCCGCGCCGGTCCCCCTCCAGCGCAAGGAAATCGTCTCCTCGATCGTAGTCCCCGTCCCCTCCGGCGGGCTGCCGCTGGGCGTGCTGAACCTGAACCGCGCAGCTGGGCGCCCGTGGTTTTCGCAGGACGACCTGGACACCGCGGAACTCACCGCCCGGCACATCGCCGCGATGCTGCTCCGTGCCCAGCATGAACGGACTTTCGCGGTGATGCTGGGCGACGTGACGGCGGGGTTCATCGGCGTCAGCCGGGCTCTGCTACGCGATCCGGCGGTGCTCTGGCCGGTCCTGCTCGATCAGACCCGCTCTTTGATCGGGGCGCAGTTTGCCGTCCTAGCGCTCGAGCGCGAGGACACGGGGACGCTCGACATCGTCGCCTCCCGGGGCATCGGCGGCCAGGCGGCGTTGATGTTTCTGCCGGGGCTGCTGGCGGCCAGCACCGACGGGCGGCTGCACATGGCCGGGAACCACGCCGGCAACCCGGGTCCAGCGGTGGCCTGCGTGCCCCTGCGTCTGGAAGCCAGGAGGATCGGAGCGATCGGCCTCGGGTTGACGGGAGGGGCCGCGACGTCCTCGGGGCAGTTGAACGCGGTCGCCTCGCTGGTGGCCGCGGCGGTCCACACGGCGCGGACCGCCAACCGCGTGGCCGACATCGGGGTCGTCGAAGAACGCCGCCGCATCGCGCGGGAGATGCACGACGGTCTGGCGCAGACCCTCGCCGACGCGCTGCTGCAAACCGACCTGTCGGCAATGGCGGCCCAGGGGAATCCCGTCCAGATCGCGGCGGACCTCAAAGAACTGCGTACGCTGCTCGAGCGCGGCATGCGCGAGCTCCGGGAGTTCATGAGTGAGCTGCGGCGCGATCCCGAAGTCGGAGGAGGCCTCGCGTCGGCTCTGGAGGAACTCGGACGGGAATTTCAGCGCCGGACGGAAATCCCCACGTCGGTCGTCGTGACGGGCGACGCGGCGCGTCTTGCGTCGGCGGCCCGGTACGCCATCCTGGCCATCGTGCGGCAGGCGCTCACGAATGTGCGTACCCACGCGAAAGCAACCACGGTCACGATCCGCGCGGACGTGACGGAGGACAGCTGCACCACGAGCGTGACGGATAACGGCGTCGGCTTTGACCTCGTCGCATTCCGTTCCCAGGCGCCGAGCCCGCAGCACCTCGGGCTCGCCTCGATGGAGGAACGGGCCGCGCTGGTCGGCGGCAGGTTGGAAATTACCACGGCACCCGGGCACGGGACCACTGTCACCAGCCGCATTCTTCTGGGGCGAGAGCGTGGGTAGGTCCGGATCAATTCGCGTGCTGCTGGCCGACGACCACGCGCTCTTCCGCCAGGGCGTGCGGCGGCTGCTCGAAGCGGCCGGTGACATCGAGGTCGTCGGTGAGGCGGAGTCGGGCGAGCAGGCCGTGCGTCAGGTGGAGGAGCTGGCACCCGACGTCGTGCTGCTGGACGTCGCGATGCCGGGGCAATCCGGCATCGACGCGGCGCGGACGATCAAGGGCGCCAGCCCCCGGACCGGCATCATCATGCTGACTGTGCACGCCGACGAGGAGTTCCTGTTTGAGGCGATCAAGTCGGGTGCCATGGGCTACCTGTTGAAGGATTCCTCGCCGGAGGAGCTCATCCGCGCCATCAGGGTCGTGTTCAGCGGCGAGGGCCTGCTGGCGCCCACGATGGCCGCGAAAGTCATGCGCGAGTTCGTCCGCACGCGCGAGGCGAAGGATGTCGTCGCGGTGCCCCTCCCCATCACCGAGCGCGAGCTCGAGATCCTGCGGCACGTCGCCGCGGGTCTCGCCAACAAAGAGATCGCCCACCGCCTCTCCATCAGCGAGCGCACGGTCAAGAACCATCTCAGCAACATCATGGAGAAGCTCCACGTCCAGAGCCGCACCCAGGCGGCCGTCTATGCGCTGCGGCGCGGACTGGTGCCTCCGGCCGACTAAGGTCAACTCGTTTTCGTAGTACCTTCGGCCCATTGTTCGATCGCGTCGAGCCCGCCTAGACTTAGGTGTGCCCTCGGGAGAGACGGGAAGAAAAATTCGCGTCATGCTGGTTGACGACAACGCCGGTTATCGCCAGCGCATGGCGCGCCTGCTGCGGACCCAGGCGGACCTGGAGGTTGTGGGCGAGGCGGCCGACGGCCAGGAAGCGGTAACCGGGGCGCGCGACCTGCAGCCCGACGTAATCCTCATCGACTTCCGGATGACCAACCTGGACGGCTACACCGCCGCCCGCACGATCGTCAAGGAACTTCCGAACGTAAAGGTGTTCATGCTCACCGCGTTCCCAGGGGCGCTGGACCGTGAGAAAGTCATTCAAAACGGCCTGGAGGGCCTGCTTGTGAAGGACCAGCCGGCGATGGAGATCATCGAGGCGATCCGCAAGTCCGTGGAGCCGTTGGACCGTTGAAACGTTGAAGCGAACATAACAACCGGCCGGTTGTGACGGTTCAACGTTTCAACGCTTCAACAGTCCAACGCGTTTAGAGCGCGGGCTCCTCCACCCTTGTCACCCGCAGGACTTCTTCGACAGTCGTCTGGCCTTGCATCGCTTTCAGCATGCCGTCCGCACGCATGCCGATCATCCCGTCGCCGCGCGCCACCTCGCCCAGCTCGGCCGCCGATGCCCGGGCCAGCACCCGCTTGCGCAGCGGTTCGGTCATCGCCAGCACCTCGAAGATCCCGGTGCGCCCCTGATACCCGGTATGCCGGCACTGGGCACAGCCAACGGGCCGGTGAAACTCGGGTGCGGGGAGCGGATCTCTGACGGTGGTCTGCAGCCAGGCGACGATGTCTTTGGGGATCGGCGCCGGCTGTCTGCAGGCACGGCACAGCAGCCTGATCAGGCGCTGCGAGGCCACGCCGATGACCGCCGAGGCGATTAAGTACGGCTCGATGCCCATATCCGACAAACGGGTCAATGCGCTGGGCGCATCATTGGTGTGGATGGTGGTCAGGACGAGGTGGCCGGTCAGTGAGGCGTGGATGGCAATCTCAGCGGTCTCCACGTCGCGGACCTCGCCGATCATGATGATGTCGGGGTCCTGCCTGACGATGGATCGCAGCCCCGATGCAAAGGTCAACCCCGATCGTGGGTTCACCTGGATGTGGCTGACGCCAGGAAGCTGGTACTCCACGGGGTCCTCGACCGTGATGATGTTCTTGTCGACCGAGTTCAGCAGCGCGAGCGTGCTCACCAGCGTCGTGGTCTTCCCGCTCCCGGTCGGGCCGCTGACCAGAATGATCCCGAACGGCTGGCGGAAGAGCCCTTCAAACCGCCGCCGCGTCCGCGCGTCCAGGCCCAGCTCCTCTAGCGTCAGCAGCCCCTTGCTCTTGTCCAGCAGCCTGACGGCGACGCGTTCCCCGTAGATCGTCGGGACGGTAGACACGCGGAAGTCGATGCGGCGCGTATCCAGCGTCATCTCGAACGCGCCGTCCTGCGGCACGCGGCGCTCGGCGATGTTCAGACGCGCCAGCACCTTTATCCGCGAGGTCAGCGCCGGCTGCACGTTTTTCGGCAGTGTCATCACCGTCTGCAGCACCCCGTCGATGCGGTAGCGGACACGCAGGTCCTCTTCCGCCGGCTCGACGTGCACGTCGCTGGCGCGGTCCTTCAGCGCCTGGCTCAGGATCAGGTTGACGAGGCGCACGACCGGCGCGTCGTCCGCCTCTTCCGCCCCGGGCGCGAGGGCGACGGGTGCGGGGGCTTCCTCCCCGGCGTCGCCGAGGACCGCCTGCGCCGCCGCGCCCATCCCATACGCGCGCTCGATCGCAGCCATGACTTCCGACTCCACCGCGACCACGGGTTTGACCGGCCGCCGCGCCGCGATCCCGACGTCATCGAGGGCGAATACGTCCAGCGGATCGGCGACGGCGACGACGATCTGCCCGCCGTCCAGCTGCAGGGGCAGGACGCGGCGCTTGCGCGCGAGGACTTCGGGAATGAGTTTGACCGCGTTGGGATCGATGCGGGCCGACGAGAGGTTGATGAGCGGCAGATCCAGCTGGGCGGCGAGAGCTTGTGCAATCTGCTTCTCGGTGGCCGCGCCGATGTCCACCAGGACGCGCCCCAGGCGCTCGCGGGTCCGGCGCTGTTGGGCCAGCGCCTCCGTCAGCTGCTGAGGTGTCACGACCCCGGTCTCTACCAGGATATCGCCGATTCGCTTACGGTGAACCTTGGCCACGGGCCCCCCTGACCGGTCCCATCCCGCCCATTCTAGTCATCTGAAGAATGCCCGCTCAATGGGCGTTTTGGCCGCCTGCGTGCCCGAAAGTCACACGAAATGGGGGAAATCCGGCCTTTAGACGGTGGCGGTGAACTCGATCCCGGCGGCCGCGGCGCGGGCCAGCAGGCCGGTCAGGACCCGTACGTGGGCCGGATCGAACCCGGGGCCCGCCCCGCGCAGCAGCTGTTCCACAACGGCGCCTGCCGAGGCTGTCCGCATGACCGGGACTCGGCCGCAGCTCATCGCGTCAACGTAGTCTGCCAGGGCCACCAGGCGGGACTCCGGGAGGACATGCGAGTCTCCCGTCGCCGGCAGGTGGTGCTCGGCGGCGACGATCATCGGCAGGCTCTCCTTTCCGCCGAGGTGCCGGAGGACGAACGCACCCTCGGAGGGGTGCCGCCATTCCGGCCGGGGTCCTTCGGACGTTCGTTCCCGCAGGCGGTCGCTCGTCGGCAGGACGAACAGGCCGATGTCGTGCAGGAGCGCCGCCATCCCCAGGTCGATCAGGGTGCCCTGCGGCGCGCCGAGCGCGGCCCCGGCCGCCATCGTCAGCACACAGGTATTGACGGCGTGCGCGGCATCCAGCTCGTCGTGGCCGCGGTTGGCCACCTGACGCCACAGCCCCTCCTGGTCGGTCTCCAGCATCGCCGCCAGACCTTCGACAACCTGCCGTGCCCGAGGCATGTTCACCGGCTCGCTTTTCTCGATACCCACTGCCGCGTCGAGCGTCGCCTGCGCCGCCGATACATACGGATCGTGCGCGGCAGACCGGCGGGCTTCTGTGGACTGCACGGTGATGCCGACGAGACCCGCCCCCAACACGGCGTCCGGCAGTCCACCCGCGGCGATGAGTTCCTCGGGTTCTCTAGCCAGCAGCCCAATACACGCCGCCACCGTCTCCTCAGTCGCGCCGGCGTGGAACACCAGGACCCCGACCCGGCGCGCCGCCAGGTGCGCCCTCAGTTGCTCGGCGTAAGGGTCATCGGTGGGCAGAGCTGCGGACTGCACCGAAACTGTCCGCGCAGTCACCTCTAGACGCACCGGCGCTCCCCGATACCCGGCATCCAATGCGCGGTGCACCTGGGATGCGGCCTGGCGGGCGGCGGGGTGATTGGTCCCATAGTGCCGGCTCTGCTGCAGCGCAGCCATCAGCGTCCGCGCGAGATCAGCGGCCGGTGTCATGCGCCGGCCCCCGGCGTCTTCGCGACCCGAACCCAGTGCGCGGCGGCGGTGCGGGTCTCGGCATCGGGATGATGCAGCGCGGCCTCGAGGGCCGCGAGCGCGTCAGGCGTGTTCAATCCCCCGAGCGCCTGCAGTGCTTCTCGCCGCACCCGGACGTCCCGATGCTGCACCGCGGCCCGCAGGTACGGGACCAGGGCGGGGTCGCGCATCTCCGCGAGCGCCGTCACGACGTTGCGCGCCACGTACCAGCGTGAATCTCCCAGGTACTGAGCCAGCAGTGGAAGTTGGGTGCGCGCTAGGACGGCCAGCAGCGACACGATCTCCCTCCGAACCGGAAGGCGCTCCTCGTCGGCCAGCAGGTCGAGCAGCAGCGGGACGGATTCCTCCGGGGCGGCCGCCATGGCCTGGCGAAGCGGGTGAGATTCACCGGCCCGTTCCGACAAACTCCTGCTGACAAGGTCGCGAACGGCTGTAGTCAGCGCGCGGTGCAGCGCCACTCTCGCCAGATCGGCTCGGACGTCCGCGAGGCGGTGTGTCAGCGCCGCCAACCCCGTCAGGATCTGTCCAATGGTCTCGACGTCCTCTGATTCGACCGCCCCCAAGATCCCCCGCTCGACCACCCGGAGTCCATCCTCGAACCGGGTGGTATCAAGCCGCGCCAAGACGTTGAGGAACGCGACGGCGGCGTGGATCCGCTGGGCGGGCCCCCCCATTCCTTCCAGGCTCCGGCGCACCTGGGGGTCGCCGGGTCCATCAACCGGCGGGATGGCAGCGGGTGCAGGGCCACGGTGCAGCTTCCTCAGGGCCGATGCAACTTCGTCGGCCTCCTGTGGGGCCGCGTCTGCTGCGGACGCAACGATTCCGCCAAACAGCACCGGAGGCCATCGGGACGCGATCGAGGCCGCCCACGGCTCACGCAGCGACGAGGCGATGATCCGGCAGAGCTGCGTCCGCAGGGCAGGCGCGATCCCCATGATTGCGCCTGCCACGAGCGTCCAGGCTTCATCACGCTCGACCCGCCGCCAGACTGCGATGATGCGATCAAGCTGCTGGAGCAGGCGGGCGGCCTCCGCCGCCTCACCTCGTGACGACTCCTGGAGACGGGCGGCGAGTTGGTCTGGAGTCTCTCTCAGCGTATCCACCAGCACGTCAATATCGCCGGCGGATGCGTGCGCCGGCGGCGGCGACCCGAGGTCCACCAGCGAGATGGTCTGCACGCCGCGCTCCTGCAGCAGCTTGCCCGCGCCACCGGCTCTGGCCAAGGCGGACCTGGGCAGGTGAAGCACGTCGGCCAGCTCGGCGAGGTCTGCGGCGCCGGCACCGGCATTCAGCCGCAGATCTCCGACCGATGCCGCCGTCAGCGCGCGGTTGAGCACTGCCGCCGCATCATCTTCGTAGAGCGTGGGGGTGAATCCGAACCGGAGCCCGCGGCCGGCAGGAGCGAGGGTCAGCGGGCCGAAGGCGGCCGCATACGACCGCACGGCATCCTGTGCCGTCAGCAGGGCCTGCTGCGTGAGGGTGTGGCCGGCCGAGTATTGACGGTGGGCCCGCAGCGCCAGGGCGACCGTTCTCGCCGCCTTACGGGCGGCCTCGAGACGACGGGCGTCGGCGGCGTCGGTGGGCTGCAGGGTCGCCACCTCCTCGAGGACGACGTACCTGAGGTTTCGCGGGGCGTGTTCGCGGTCCCCTGCCCGCTGCAGCCGAGGCCAGACTTTTCACCACATCCTGCAGCCGGTGGCGCCGTCCGCGAAGCTCATCGGCGCGCTCCCGCTGCTGAGCCACCACGTGGGCGGGAGCCCGTTCCGTGAACTCACGGTTCTCCAGCCGCTGCTGCAGCCGGTCAAGCTCCGCCTGCAACTCCCCCAGCGCCTTGTCGAGACGCGCACGCTCTTTTGCAACATCAATGAGCCCTCCCACCGGCACAACCACCTCCACGTCCGGCAGGAGTGTCGTCACGCTGCCGGCTGGTGTCGGCGAGCCAGCCGGTTCAAGGCGGATCGGGTCGGCTTTCGCCAGCGCGGCCAGGGCCGGCCGGGCCTGGTCCAGGATTTTCCGAACCTTGCCCCCGGCGCGCAGGTGCACGGGGACCCGCTGGGCGGGAGGAATCGAGAGTTCGGTCCGCAGGCTGCGCACCGCGCGCACCACGGCCATCACCGTTCCGATCTCCTGCTCCGCCGCCGGGTCGATCCATTCCGGCTCCCGCCGCGGCCACGGCGCGATCATGATGCTGGGTCCGTCGTGCGGCAGCGCCTGCCAGATCTCTTCGGTGATGAAGGGCATGATCGGATGCAGCAGCTTCATCGTATTCGAGAGCACCAACCACAGCGTGTGCTGTACCGCCTGCCGCCGCTTCGGTTGTCGCGTTCCCGCGTTCCCGCGTTCCCGCGCTCCGCCCCGAGCTAGCGAAGCCGGCGTGGGGGTTCCCTGTTGGAGATCGACCTTCCCCAACTCCAGGTACCAGTCGCAAAACTCACTCCAGATGAAGTCGTACAGCGCCCGGGCCGTCTTGTCGAACTCGAAGGCCTCCAGGTGCGCGGTGACGTCCGCCACCAGCCGCGCGTACCGGCTGCGAATCCAGCGGTCGGCGGCCGAGAGCGCCGTCGGTGCCGGCGGAGGCACGCCGGGATCAAAATCCTCGAGGTTCATGAGCACAAAGCGCGCTGCGTTCCAGATCTTGGTGTTAAAGTTGCGGACGTCGGCGATCATCTTCTCGCTGAAGCGGAGGTCCTGCTGTTCCTGGGAGCACCTGGACACCAGAGCAAAGCGCACGGCATCCGCCCCGTACCCTCGCGCCTCCACCATCTCCAACGGGTCGATCCCGGTGCCGAGCGACCTGCTCATCCGCCGGCCGTCCAGCGCCATCACGGTGGGCGCGACGTACACATCAGTAAACGGGATGTCGTCCATGAAGTGCAGCCCGAGCATGATCATGCGGGCAATCCATAGGAAGAGAATCCCCCTGTCGGACACGAGGACGCTCCCGGGATAGAAATACCGCAGGTCGGGCGTGTCGTTCGGCCACCCCAGGGTGGCGAACGGCCAGAGACCCGAGCTGAACCAGGTGTCCAGGACGTCCGGATCCTGGGTGAGCGCGTGCCGGCCGCACTTCGGACAGGTTGCCGGCGGCCCCGCCGCGGCCACACGCTCGCCGCACGCATCGCACTGCCACACCGGGATGCGGTGCCCCCACCACAGCTGCCGCGAGATCGTCCACGGCCGGATGTGGTCGAGGAAGTTCAGGATCACTCTCGCCCAGCGCTCATGGTGGAAGCGCACCCTGCCGTCGCGGATCACCTGAGCCGCGCGCGCAGCCATCCCCGACATGTCCGCGAACCACTGGTCGCTGATGTAGGGTTCGATCACGGCGTGGCACCGGTCGCAGGTGCCCACGCTCGTCCGGTACGCCTCCACCTTCTCCACGAGCCCCATCGCCTTGAGGGCTTCGCCGACAGCCTTGCGCGCCTCGAAGCGATCGAGCCCTGCGAATGTGCCCGTTTCGGGGGTCATGCGGGCTTGGGGGTCGAGGACCACCAGCGTCGGGAGGCCGTGATCGGTGCCGATCTCGTTGTCAAGCGGGTCGTGGCCGGGCGTGATCTTTAGCGCGCCGGTCCCAAATGCGGGATCCACGCGCTTGTCCGCAATCACCGGCACCCGGCGATTTACGATAGGCACTAACACATCGCGTCCGACGGATCCCGCGTACCGGGGATCCTCTGGGTGGACCGCCACCGCTACATCCGCCAGGATCGTCTCCGGGCGCTGCGTGGCAATCACAATGCCCGGCCCGCCGTCGGCGCCCGGATAGCGCACGTACCAGAGGTGCGTGTCCACGTCCGTGTACTCCACCTCCAGGTCGGAGATGGCGCTTCCGTCTCGAGGACACCAGTTCACCATGCGCTTGCCGCGATAGATCAAGCCCTGCTGAAACAGGCGCACGAACGCCTCGGTGACCGACGCAGAATAGCCGGGGTCGAGGGTAAAGACATAACGGTCCCAGTCCAGTGAGAACCCCATGCGCTTGAGCTGACCGTCGATGATGCCGCCGTACCGATGCTTCCACTGCCAGACCCGCTCGACGAACTTCTCGCGGCCGAGATGCTGCAGGGTAAGCCCTTCCTTGGCGAGCTCGCGCTCCACCACGTTCTGCGTGGCGATCCCTGCGTGGTCGGTGCCGGGCTGCCACAGCGCGTTGCGCCCCTGCATCCGGCGCCACCGGATGAGCACGTCCTGGAGAGAGAAGGTGGAGGCGGTGCCGATGTGCGACTCACCCGTCACGTTCGGCAGCGGCAGCATGATGACGAACGGCTCCCGGGACGGATCCACTGGCGCGTGAAAGTACCCCGCGTCCATCCAGGTTTTGTACCGCGCGATCTCAACCTGGCGTGGGTCGTAGGTTGTGGGCAACGTCTTGGATGCCATGGGTGCCGACTGCCTCTCGACAAACAAAAATGCTCCGTCCGTCAGGACGGAGCCATCACTCCGTGGTACCACCTGTCTTCCGCCTGCGAGCTACGCAGGGCGGGTCTCGACGCGCGATCTGGGGCGCATCCCCTCTCGCTTGGGGGCGACCTTCCCCATCGCGCCGCGCCGGGAGATCTTCCAGCCGCAGGATCTCCCTTGCTGGGAGGGCGCGCAGGTACTCCTCCCCTTCATCGCTTGCCGGTGATTATAGCAGGTCCCTTCGGACAAAGGAAGGAGTGACAGGAACGATTTCGGATTGCGGATTTCGGATTGACGATTTCATATGGTTATTCTTCGAGGTAGATGACCCGGCGCAGTTCCTCGACCGTAGTGCTGCCGTCGAGCACCCTGGCTTTCGCCGCGTCCTGGATGGTCGTCATCCCACCGGTGACGGCGGCATCGCGCAGCGCGGTGGCGGGTTTGTGGGCCAGCACGAGGTCGCGGATCGCATCGTTCATCCGGAAGATCTCCATCACGCACATCCGGCCGCGGTAGCCGGTCTGGTCACACTCCGGACACCCGACCGGCTTGTACAGCTTGGCGGACGTGCTCTTGGGAAGGCCGAGCTCCGTGATCAGTTCCTTGGTGATCGGGAACGGCTGCTTGCACGTGGGGCACAGCCGCCGCATCAGCCGCTGGCCGATCGAGGCGACCAGCGAGGAGGTGATGAAGTACGGCTCGATGCCCATGTCGACCAGCCGCACGACCGACCCGGCGGCATCATTGGTGTGCAGCGTCGAGAACACCAGGTGCCCGGTAAGCGCGGCGTGGACTGAGATTTTTGCCGTCTCCGCGTCGCGAATCTCGCCCACCATGACCACATCGGGATCCTGGCGCAGGATGCTGCGCAGTCCTGTGGCAAAGGTGACGCCCGACCGCGGCCGCACAGGGATCTGCGAGATCCCGTCCAGGTAGTACTCGATGGGATCTTCGATCGTGATGATGTTGTGCGCCGGGCCGTTGATAGAGTGGAGACACGAGTACAGAGTGGTGGTTTTTCCGCTGCCGGTCGGCCCCGTGACCAGGATCATGCCGTGTGGCTTGCGGATGAGGGACTGGATGATCTGTTCCTGGTCGGCGGGAATCCCCAGCCGGTCCAGCCCCAGCGTCACGTTGCTCTTGTCCAGCAGCCGCATGACGACGCGCTCACCGAACGCCGTGCTGGTGATGCCCACGCGGACATCGTATTCGTGTTCCTTCAACCGCATCGAGATGCGGCCGTCCTGCGGTTTGGCGTGCTCGGCGATGTCGAGTGAGGCCAGGATCTTGATGCGGCTCACGACCGCGGCGTACAGCAGCCGTGGAATCGTCGCTTTGTCGTAGAGCATGCCGTCGATGCGGAACCGCACGCGGGCGCTCTGCATGTGCGGCTCCAGGTGGATGTCGGTGGTCCGCGAGATAATGGCGCCCTGCAGAATGGAGTCCACCATCTGGATGACCGGCGGCGAGGACTCGTTGCCGAGCACCACCACGCCGTCTTCGATGCTGGTGCCGCTGCCCGCGCCGTCGCCGTTGCCGTTGCCGTTGACCGCCGTTTCCCCAAACTCGATGGGGTCGCCCGACGCCGCGGCGTTGGCGGCGTTGGCGGCCTTGGTGACCTTCCCACCGACGTCGAAGAGTTGAGTAATCGCCCACTCAAGGTCGCTTTCGGTGGTGAACACCGGCTGCACGCGCGTGCCCGTGGCGCGGGAGATCTCGTCCACGGCCAGAATGTCGGACGGGTCCGCCATCGCCACGATGAGGTCTTTGCCTTCCTGGCGGATGGGCAGGGCCATCAGGCGGCGGACGAAGGCTTCGGGGAGCACCTGGGCAACGTGGATGTCGATCGGCTCGGCGGTGAGGTTGATGTACTCGTAGCCCTGCTGCAGCGCCAGCCACCGGCCGGCCTCGCCCTTGGCCAGCAGGCCGCCCTCAATAAAGATTTGCGCCAGCCGTTTGCCGGTGCGCTTCTGCTCTTCCAGCGCCTCGGACAGCTGTGCCTCGGTAATGACGGCCGCTTCCAGGAGGAGTTCTCCCAGCCGTTTGGTGGACTTCGATGGATGTGCCCGTGCTGTTGCCATGGGAACACCCCATATTGGAGCAACAACCGTGCCGGACGCCCAAGAAATGTGGAGGCCGGACATGTTCGCGACCGCATGCCCGGCCCCTGTCGGCCTGAAAGTTCGCAGGAAGTTTAGTGTCAGGTTTCGTGCCGCGTGCTAAGACAGCATCTGCTGCGTCGGCTGCTGCGGCGGCCTGATGGCCGGTTCGACCACAGGCGGCGGCGTGACCCGCTCCTTGGCCGCGGGCGGCGGAGCGGGCAGCAGAGCCTCCGCCAGCACCTGATCCATGTGCTCGACCAGCACGAACTGCAGCTTCTTGCGCACGTGCGGCGGGATCTCCTCAAGATCCTTCTCGTTGTCCTTGGGGAGAATCACGGTCTTGATCCCGGCCCGGTGCGCGGCCAGGACCTTCTCCTTCACTCCGCCGATCGGCAGGACTTTGCCCCGCAGCGTGATCTCCCCTGTCATCGCCACGTCCTTGTGCACCGGACGGCCGGTGACCGCCGACGCCAGTGCGGTGGCCAGGGTGATCCCCGCCGACGGTCCGTCCTTGGGGACGGCGCCCGCCGGGATGTGGATGTGGACGTCGTACTTCTGGTACCACTCCTCGTCCAGGCTCAGCCGCCGGGACCGCGAGCGCACGTAGGAGACCGCGGCCTGCCCGGATTCCTTGAGAATCTCGCCGAGCTGGCCGGTCAGCGCCAGTTTTCCTTCCCCCCGCATCAAGGAGGCCTCGACCGAGATAATGTCTCCGCCCATCTCGCTGTAGATGAGCCCGGTGGCGGTGCCGACCTCGTCGGCTTTCTCCGCCAGCCCGTAGCGAAACCGGGGCGGACCGAGGAATCGATGCAGCTGGGCCGCCGTCACCTTCACCGCGGTGGCCTTGCCGGTCGCTACCTCGGTGGCCACCTTCCGGAAGACCGACGCGATCTCCCGCTCCAGATTTCGGACGCCGGCCTCTCGTGTGTACTCGCGGACGATCTTGCGCAGCGCCTCGCCGGTCATGACGGCCTGCTCGGATGTCAGGCCGTTCTCCTTGCGCTGCTTGGGAATCAGGAACTGCGTCGCGATCTTGATCTTCTCCTCTTCGATGTATCCCGGGAAGCGGATGACTTCCAGACGGTCCCGCAGGGCCGGTGGAATCGTGTCCAGGATGTTCCCGGTGCAGATGAACATCACCTCGGAGAGATCGAGCGCCAGCTCGAGGTAGTGGTCGCTGAAACTGTGGTTCTGCTCGGGATCCAGCGCCTCCAGCAGGGCGCTCGACGGGTCGCCCCGCCAGTCCACGCCGAGCTTGTCGATCTCATCCAGCATGAAGACCGGGTTCTTGCTGCCGGCGGTCTTCATCCCCTGGACGATGCGCCCAGGCAGCGCGCCCACGTATGTGCGCCGGTGGCCGCGGATCTCAGCCTCGTCCCGGACGCCGCCCAGGCTGACCCGTACGAACTTGCGCCCCAGGGCGCGCGCGATCGACCGCCCCAGGGAAGTCTTTCCGGTCCCCGGCGGGCCGATGAAGCAGAGGATCGGCCCCTTGGAGGTGGGCGCCAGCTTGCGCACGGCCAGGTACTCGATGACACGGTCCTTGGCTTTTTCGAGACCGTAATGGTCCTCGTCCAGGAACCGCCGGGCCTCGGCGATATCCAGACGGTCCTCGGTGCGGACCGTCCACGGCACCGACAGCAGCCAGTCCAGGTACGTGCGGACGACGACGGCCTCGGCCACCATCGGCGGCATTTTTTCCAGGCGGCTGAGCTCTTCCAGGGCTTTGTCCTTGACGTGGTCCGGAAGGTTGGCGGCCTCAATCTTCTTCTTGTACTCGGCGACCTCGCTCTGCCGCTCGTCGCTCTCGCCCAGTTCCTGCTGGATCGCCTTCATCTGCTCTTTGAGAAAGTACTCGCGCTGACTCTTCTCCATCTGCTTGCGCACCCGGCTCTGGATCTTGCGTTCCAGTTCCAGGATGTTGATCTCGCGCGACAGGATCTGGCTGAGCAACTCCAGACGGTCTTTTGGAGCCAGCTCCAGCAGCTGCTGGCGTTCCTCCAGCTTCAGCGGGAGGTGCTGGGCGACGAGGTCGGCCAGCGTACCGGGCTGATCGGCCTGCATGACCGCGGCGTACTGCTCCGGCGCCACCGAACGGCTGAAGCGCGCAAAGCGCTCGAACTGCGAGACCACTCCGCGCATCAGCGCCTCGAGCTCAACGCCCTTTTCGGCCGGGTCGGGCCGCTGGGCGACGCGCGCCTCAAAGTAGGGCTCCGACCGCTCGATGCCAAGCAGTTCGCCCCGAACCACGCCCTCGACAATGACCTGCAGGACCCCATCCGGCTGCTTGCCGACCTGGAGGATCTTGCAGATGGTGCCGACGGTGTAGATGTCGGCGGGAGTCGGGTCTTCCTGGTCGTCCTGTTTCTGCGCCGCGAGGATGATCATGCGGTCCGCCGCGAGCGCAGCTTCCAGCGCGCGCAAAGACTTGGGCCGGCCGACGCCCAGCGGGGCCACCTGATGCGGCATGATCACGGTCCCCTTCAGGGGTAATAGAGGCAGCATGTCTTTGATTGTCGTCTCAGTCCGTTCCGTCATGGGCTCTCCTCGCCGTCGTATGCGGGTTTATCTTGATATAAGCGATGGCGCGGGCGAAATTGTTCCCGGGATGACAAACACAACGGGGGGACGTTCCGATCCCCCCTCACCCTGCGTCACACCGGCCGCGCCAGTCGGGCCGGCGCCGGATCTGTTCTATTGTATCATGCCCCGCAACGGCACCCCCCGCTGCGCTAGGCGGGCTTCTCCTTGGCCACTTTCTTCAGGTCGGCCGCCGTCAGCAACAGCGGCTGCGTCCGGCGCAGCGCGGCATCCTGGGTGATCAGGCAGCGCTTGACATCAGGGCGGGACGGGATCTCGTACATGATCTCCAGCATCACGTCTTCGATAATTGTCCGCAGCCCTCTGGCGCCGGTGTTGCGTCCCATCGCCTCCTTGGCGATCGCCCGGAGAGCCTCATCCGTAAAGACAAGCTCGACGCCGTCCATCTCCAGGATCTTCTGGTACTGGCGGACCAGCGCATTCTTCGGTTCGACCAGGATCCGGACCAGGTCGGACTCATCCAGGGGATCCAGGGGGACGACGATGGGGAGCCGTCCCACAAATTCAGGGATCATCCCGTACTTCAGGAGGTCCTGGGGCATCACGTGCGACAGTGTCTGCGACAGCGAGCGCTTGCTCCTGGGCTCGATGGTCGCGCCGAACCCGATCGCGGTCTGGCGGATCCGGGACTCGATCAGCCGGTCCAGTCCTTCAAACGCCCCCCCGCAGACGAACAAGATGTTGGTGGTGTCGATCTGAATGAACTCCTGGTGGGGGTGTTTGCGCCCGCCCTGCGGGGGCACGTTGGCCACGGTCCCCTCCAGGATCTTGAGCAGCGCCTGCTGGACGCCCTCGCCCGAGACGTCCCGCGTGATGGAAGGATTCTCGGACTTGCGGGCGATCTTGTCCGTCTCGTCGATGTAGATGACGCCCCGCTCTGCCTTCTTCACGTCATAGTCGGCGGCCTGGATGAGACGCAGGAGGATGTTCTCCACGTCTTCGCCGACGTAGCCGGCCTCGGTCAGCGAGGTGGCGTCGGCGATGGCGAACGGCACGTCCAGGATTTTCGCGAGCGTCTGGGCGAGCAGCGTCTTGCCGCAGCCGGTAGGCCCGATCAGCAGGATGTTGGCCTTCTGGAGCTCTACGTCGCTGGTGCGCCGCGAGCCGATCCGCTTGAAGTGGTTATAGACGGCGACGGCCAGGGCCTTCTTGGCGCGGTCCTGCCCGACGACATATTGACAGAGGGTATCGTAGATCTCCCGGGGTTTGGGGGTATGGCGGGGGGCCGCAGGGGTCTCGCCCTCCCCGTACAGCTCTTCTTCAATGATTTCGTTACAGAGCTCGATACACTCGTCGCAGATATAGACGCCCGGTCCGGCCACGAGCTTGCGGACCTGCTCCTGGGACTTCCCGCAGAAGGAGCACTTGAGCTTCTCCCCGTCCCCAAACCGGAACATCCGGTCGCGGGTCATGCGCTAGCGGTCCCGGGTAACATGGATCTTCTCGCGGGGCTTCATGATGTCGTCCACCAGTCCGTACTCTTTGGCGGTCTGCGCATCCATCCAGAAATCTCGGTCGGCGTCGCGCTCGAGCCGCTCGATCGACTGGCCCGTGTGCTTCGCCAGGATCTCATTCACCAGGGTCCGCAGCTTCAAGAACTGCTTCGCCTGTATATCTATATCGGCGGTTGTTCCCTGGGCTCCACCCCATGGCTGGTGAATCAGGATCTGCGAGTACGGCAGGGCCAGGCGCTTCCCCTTGGCGCCGCCCGCCAGGATGACCGCCGCCACGCTGGCCGCCAGGCCGACGCAGATCGTCGCCACGTCGGGCCGCACATACTGCATCGTGTCGTAGATGGCCAGACCGGCCTGCAGCACGCCTCCGGGGCTGTTGATGTAGAGGTTGATGTCCTTGTCAGGGTCCTCCCCTTCCAGAAACAGCAGCTGGGCGATCACCAGGTTCGCGACGTCGTCGTCAATGGGCCCGCCGACGAACACGATGCGGTCTTTCAGGAGGCGAGAGTAGATGTCGTAGGCCCGCTCGCCGCGCGCGCTCTGTTCGACCACCATCGGAACGAGTGTCATGCGTGCTCACCTCGTGCGGCCGCCACCAGCGCCCGCAGCGCGTTCTGCCGCCGGAGCGCCGCCTGTAATGCATCCAAACGCCCGGTCTGCTGGAGCCATTCCCGCACGCGTGCGAGATCCTGCTGCAACCCGCGGGCAACGTTCTCTACCTCGCGATCGATCTCCTCCTGAGCGGGCTCCAGGCCCTCAGCGCGCACAATTTCATCGAGCGCAAGCTGTGTGCGCAGCCGCCGCTCGGCGGGCGGTCGCAGTTCGTCGCGCAGCTGCGCGTCTGTCTTCTCCTGGGCCTGCAGATAGCGTTCGAGGGTGAGCCCCCGCCGGCCGAGGGACTCGGTCAGGTCGTTGATGAGGTGGAGCACTTCATGGTCGACCAGGCTTGCGGGGAGGTCGATCCGTGCCATCGCCAAAAGTGCGTCGACGGCGGCCTGTTCATCCTGCTGCCGCGCCCGGTCCTTCGCTTCGCCCTCCATGCGCACGCGGACGGTGTCCCGCAGCGCCGCGACCGTCTCCACACCGGCGGCGGTCTTGGCGAACTCGTCGGTGACCTCGGGCAATACCCGGCGTTTCACATCGAGAACGTCATACGTCACGGCCGCCCCACCCGCCAGTGTGACGGTGCGGCGGCTCCCGACCGTCGCGCCGGACACCGCTTCCTCCAGTTCGGCCGGGTAGGCGCCCCCGCCGACCTCCACCAGATACTCTTTGCCTGCGCCGAACCGGTCAGGGGCGCCGGTGGCCTCAACGACTCTGATCAGCACATAATCGCCCCGCGCCGCCGGCCGGTCGACCCCACCTTCCAGATGCCCGTGCCGGGCGCGCAGATCCTCAATGGCGGCGTTGACATCGGCGTCGGTGACCACCGCCGGGGCGGGGGTAATGCGGATCGTCTTGTAGTCGCTGAGCGCCACCTCGGGAATGAGGTCGACGGTGGCCACGAACCGCAGAGGCTTCCCCTCCTCCAGGGGGTCCACGTGGATGTCAGGCTGTGCGATGGGCTTCACGCCGGACTGCCGCACCGCCTGGGTGTATGCATCGGGCACCAGGATCTTGAGCGCCTCTTCGAACACGGTGTCTCTGCCGACGTGCCGTTCCAGCAGGGTCTTCGGCGCCTTGCCCCTCCGGAATCCGGGAACCTCGACCCGCTGGTTCAACCGCGCCAGCGCCCGATCCACGCCCTGGGTCACCGTCTCCGGCGGCAGTTCCACTGCCAGGACGGCACGGCTGGGCGCTTCCCTGCGAACGTCAACCTTCATTCCTCACCCCACTTAGAACCCACTGCGGGCGGAGGGACTCGAACCCCCACGGGTGACCCCACAGGATCCTAAATCCTGCGCGTCTACCAGTTCCGCCACGCCCGCACGCTAACTACAGTCTAACAAGTCTATCGGGTCCATCGGGTCTTCCTGGTCTACCGACCGATCCCCCATTCGAACGTATCAGGGTCTACCAGGTTCCAGACCCAGTAGACCCGATAGACTCGACGGACTCGATAGACTGTGTAGACGTTGCTGTGTGTGGGGGGCCGTCGGGGACTCGAACCCCGAACCAGCGGATTAAGAGTCCGCTGCTCTACCAGTTGAGCTAACGGCCCACCGTACCGCTACACATTATACACACGCTGCGCGCGGACGCAATTCACACCTCAATGCCCGCTTCCACCGTCGAGGAGGTTGAGGACTTCACGGAGGTCGCGGACGTCGGACCCGGCGCGAACGGTATGGACCGGGCCGACACTCTGGCGAACTTTCTCGAGCATCCGGGGGTTGTCATCGACGAACATGACTTCCTCAGGCCGCAGCGGCTTCCCCTCCCGGGCGAGCTCGTCCAGCAGGGTGGTGATCATCACATCCTTGTTCGGGTGAAACTCCACCTTGGGGTGGACGAAGTATCCCGTGAGGCCGAGCTGGTCGAGAATCCCGAAGACCGGCTCGGGACGGTTCCAGCTGCAGATCGAAATCAGCACTCCCCGCCGTTTCAGTTCCTCCAGCAGTTCCCTGGCCCCCAGGGAGAGCCGGACGACCTCACCGCGCGCGTCGCGGGCGGTACGATCGTCGACGCGGGTAAACGGCGGCCGCAGGGTGGAGACGTCCTCGTGCTCCCACAGCGTGCTGTCGCAGTCGAGGACGACCAGGTGGATGGTCATCAATCGTCAGACAGGGATTTGCCGCCCCAGCAGCTGCGCCAGGTCGCGCTCGCTGGTGGCCTTGCTGACGGCGTCCTCGTAGGTGATTTTCTTGTGCTCCACCAGCACGCGGAGTGCCTGGTTCAGCGTCTGCATCCCTTCTTTGGCTCCGGACATGATGGCCGACGGAATCTGGAAGGTCTTACCCTCACGGATGAGATTGCGGATGGCGCCGGTGGCCAGCATGACCTCAATGGCTGCGATCCGCCCCTGGCCGCTGGCCATAGGGATCAGGGTCTGGGACAAGACGCCCTCCAGGGCGACGGAGAGCTGCGTGCGCACCTGAGTTTGCTGGTGTGGAGGGAAGACATCGATGATGCGGTCGACTGTCTGCGCCGCGCTCTGCGTGTGCAGGGTCGCGAAGACCAGGTGGCCGGTTTCCGCGGCCGTGATCGCCGTCGAGATGGTCTCCAGGTCGCGCATTTCTCCAATGAGGACAACGTCGGGGTCCTGGCGCAGGAAGTGCCGCAGCGCGTTGGCAAACGAGAGCGTGTCCATCCCCACCTCGCGCTGGTTGACGACGCTCTTGTTGTCCCGGTGGAGGTACTCGATCGGGTCCTCGATAGTCACGATGTGCTCGGACCGGGTCTGGTTGATGTGGTTGATGATCGCCGCGAGTGTGGTCGATTTGCCGCTCCCCGTGGGACCGGTCACCAGCACCAGGCCGCGCGGGAGGGCCGCCAGCCTGCGCACGACGTCGGGGAGACCCAGGTCTTCGAGGGCGGGGACGCCCATGGGGATCGCGCGGATGGCCGCGCCCATGGAACCGCGCTGCTGGTACACGTTGACACGGAACCGGGACACCCCGGGTACACTGTACGCGAAGTCCAGTTCCAGGTGCTCGCGGAACACCTGGATCTGGGCGTCACTCATCATGCTCTCGATCAGCGTGCGCGCCGCCGCCTGATCCAGGGTCGGATGGTCGGTGAGCAGCTGCAGCCGCCCGTTGATCCGGAGGATTGGGTGATTGCCCACCTTGATGTGCAGGTCGGAGGCGCGCTTCTCTTTGACCAGGGTCAACAGTTCATTGATGTCCACACCACGCCACCTCTATCTTCCACCATTCCCGCGTTCGGGTGATTACGGTGCCGGGCCGTCCGGCTCCTGGCACCAGGCAGGGAAGGCCCGATGATATTCAGTACCACTACAGTTATCGGCAGAAAGGCGTCGATGTAGACGGCGGTGAACACGGCTCGTGCCCCTGAGATGACTACCTCCCTGCGCGATCGCATCCTCCAGGAGGGCCGCAACCTGGGTCACGGGATCCTCAAGGTCGACAGTTTCCTGAACCATCAGGTCGACCCCATGCTCATCGACGAGTGCGGGCGGGAGCTGGCCGCACGGTTCCGGCCGCTCCGCGCCACGAAAGTCCTGACGGCCGAGATCTCCGGGATCGCGCCCGCGGTGACAACCGCGCTCCACCTGCGCGTGCCGCTGGTGTACGCGCGGCGCACCCGGCCGGTGACGATGCCCGACCAGGTGCTGCTGACCGTGGCGCCGTCGCACACGAGAGGCCAGATGATCGAGCTGATCGTCTCCCCCGAGTACCTGTCGCGCGACGACCGCATCCTGATCGTCGATGATTTCCTCGCGACCGGCCAAACCATCCTGGGTCTGGCCAGGCTGGCGCGGGCCGCCGGCGCCGCCGTCGTCGGAGTGGGCGCCGTCAGTGAGAAGTCGTTTGAAGGCGGCCGTGAGGCGTTGATGCCCCTGGAGGTGCCGGTCGAGTCGCTGGCGATTGTGACAGACATGAGCGGGGGAAGGATCGTGCTGGCCTGACCCTGGCGCGCCCGGAGGGAATCGAACCCCCAACCCCCAGCTTCGAAGGCTGGTGCTCTGTCCGTTGAGCTACGGGCGCGCTGGAGAGATTATAGCACTGCGGGATTAGGGAGCAGGGATTAGGGACCAGCACCTACCTCGAGCGCTGCTTGCGCCGGGCAGGTTTCCGGGTGCGGGATAGGCGAGCGAGAAGGCGCGTTGACTCACCGCTCACCCGCATCCCGTACCGAGCCTTGCGCCGTTTCCGGTCTCGCTCGGCCGCATGCGGATCTGGGTGCGGCCTGTCCCGCCGAGTCATGGAGTCATATCTACTCCCTGCTCCCTAATCCCTGCTCCCGCAGTCGTGATTAAGCGGGCGGATACCCGACCAGGGTGAGCGCCGCCCGGATCTTCTCCTCGCTGACCCGTGCGGGATCGAACTCGACCGTGACCTCCTTGGTGGACTCGCTCGCCTCCACGGTAGTGATCCCGGGAAGCTTCCGCACCGCGTTGGTCACATTGTTGACGCATCCATTGCAGTGGATGCGGGGCACCTTCAGCGTCGTCTGCATCTTTGCTACCCTCCTCCAGGATGTGTGGAGTTCAGGCCGTAACGGACCTGAACCATCTCAAACGCAAACTGTTCGTCACCACCGTCACGGAACTAGATGCCATGGCCAGCGCCGCCAGCATCGGGTTCAAGAGGATTCCGAAGAACGGAAACAGGGCGCCGGCCGCCAGCGGAATGAGCGTCACGTTGTAGAAGAACGCCCAAAACAGATTCTGCCTGATCGCCCGCATCGTCTGTCTGGAGAGGGTTATGGCGGTTAGGATCCCGCGGAGGTCCTCGCCAATCAGCACGATGTCGGCCGACTCAATCGCCACGTCGGTTCCGGCGCCGATCGCGATGCCCAGGTCTGCCTGCGCCAGCGCGGGAGCGTCGTTGATCCCGTCGCCGACCATGGCCACGCGCCGGCCCGCCGCCTGCAGCTTCTTCACTTCGTCTGCCTTGTGCTGCGGCTGGACCTCGGCCAGGAAGCGATCGACCCCCACCTGGGCCGCGACGGCCTCCGCGGTCACCTGATTGTCACCTGTCAGCATCACGACGTCCAGCCCCATATGGCGCAGCGCCTGCACCACGTCCCGCGAGTGCTCCTTCAGGGTGTCCGCCACGGCGATGACCCCTGCAACCGTTCCGTCGACCGCGACATACATCGGCGTTCTGCCCTCGCGCGCCAGCCGCAGGCCGACCGTCTCAGCCCCGTCCAGTGAGACCTGACGCGCCGCCAGCAGGCGGATGTTCCCCACCAGGACTTCGTGCCCGCCGACCGCCGCCTCGACGCCGTGGCCCGGCACCGCGGCGAATCGGTCGGGTCGCGTCAGCTGCGCCCCCTGCTCCGCTGCCCGGCGCACCATGGCTTCACCAAGCGGGTGCTCGGACCCCCACTCCGCCGAAGCGGCCAGACGCAGCAGGTCGGTCTGACTGAACCCATTCAGCGGCGCGATGTCTGTCACCGACGGCCGTCCCGCCGTCAGCGTGCCGGTCTTGTCGAGGACGATCGTATCCACGCGGTGCACGATCTCGAGCGCCTCACCACTCTTGATCAGCACCCCCGACTCGGCGCCGCGGCCGGTCCCGACCATGATCGCCGTCGGGGTAGCCAGCCC
>JBIOWP010000152.1:0-6923 GCA_044868695.1 bacterium | reverse complement strand
GGCGCTTCAAGAGGGCGCGTCGCGTGTCCACATGCTGACCGGCGCCTCCGGGGAGGTGCAGGCCTTCATAGAAACCGTGCGCCCGCCAGTCCGCCTGATCGTGTGCGGGGCGGGACACGATGCGGTGCCGGTGGTGCAGCAGGCGGCGGCCCTGGGCTGGCGCGTGGTGGTGGCTGATCCCCGCGAGCGGTTCCTGACGCACGACCGCTTCCCGGGCGCTCACCAGTTCATCAATGCGGCAGCGGGGGAGGCTGCCTCCCGCGTGCCGATGGATGCGCGGACGTACGTCGTCGTGATGACGCACAACTACCTGCACGACCGGGATCTTCTTCGCGGCTTTCTGCGGACCGGTGCGGTGTACATCGGGATGCTCGGTCCCAAGATCCGCACGCAGAAGATTCTTGATGACCTGCGCGCGAACGGGACACCGGTCTCCGACCGCGACCTGGCCCGCATCTACGGGCCTATCGGGTTGGACATCGGGAGCGAAGCCCCCGAGGAGATCGCCCTCGCCGTGGTCGGAGAGATCCAGGCGGTCGAAGCCGGCCGGCGCGGGGGGTTCCTGCGCGACCGCGCCGGGCCCATCCACCAGTCCCCAATCCCTAGTCCCCAGTCCCGCCGTTCCTGATCTCGCGAGATGGCACCGTCTGACGCGCGCGTCGCCGCCGTCATCCTCGCCGCCGGTGCGAGCGCTCGCATGGGCCGGCCGAAGCTGCTGCTGGCGCATCAAGGGGTCCCGCTGCTCCGGCGAGCGGTGGATGCCGCTTCCACCGGCGGCTGCGACGAGATCGTCGTGGTGCTGGGCGCCGACCGGGAGCAATACGAGTCCACCTTGCGCGGGACACCGGCCCGCGCGGTCCACAACCCCGAGTTTGCGCACGGGATGGGCACGTCCATCCGGGCCGGAATCGAGGCGCTGTCTAGTGAGGCCGGCGCCGCGGTCATTATGCTGGCCGACCAGCCGTTCATCACCGGCGCCGTCATCCGCCGGCTCATCGAAACCTACCGCATCTCAGGGATGCGGATCGTGGCCTGCGCCTATGCCGGAGTGCGCGGCGTGCCGGTGCTCTTTGACCGGGCCCTGTTCTTAGAGCTGCTCGTGCTCGACGGAGATCAGGGCGCCCGGCAGGTGATGGCCACCTACCCCGCCCACGTGGCGGCCGTCGAGATTCCCCCCGCCGACGCCCGCGATGTCGACACCCCGGACGACGCCCAGACGCTCCTCTCAGGGGAGTAGCGCGGGGGCACCCGCCCTTCACGGAGCCCGCGGCGGCGGCGCGGTGGGCAGCACGAGCAGGACGCTGGCGACCGGACGCTCGCCGGTTTCGTCCGACGGCAGGTTGACAACGCGCCCGCCGACGACCATCGTCGACGATCCCCCTCCATCGAGGTTCATCGCCTCCACCGCGCCCTGCCGTTGCATTTCCAGCGCCAGTTCTAGCATGGTCATTCCGAGACTGTGAGGCGGCTGCCTTCCGTCCACGACCAGCAGCACAATGCGGCCGTCGGCGCGGACCCCAATCGCGGTGCGCGGATGGCGGTGCTCCACAAGGGTGGCGGGGAAGTCTTCTGTGCCGGAGACCTGTCCGCCGGCCAGCAGCCGGGGACCGCCGCCGACCGCATGAACAACGCGGTCCCACCTGGGGTCCCCGGACTCCGGGACGAACCGCAAGGTCAGCGAGACAGCCGTGCCGGGACTCAGGGTTTGGACGATCCACTGCCGCGCGCGTCCGTGACCGGACAGGACGAACCCGTCGCGCGGGATCGGACTGTTTCCACGGAAGTCTGAGACGGAGGCGACGGTATTGCCGATGACCACAGCCTCCGCCCCGAAGGCATTGGTGCGCGTCGACTGATCAAACGACGGGCGGTACAGGATCAGCTCGTCGTTGCGCCGGTCCCGGTTGACGCCGTTGATCGGCGCGCTTGTCTCCGGCGTCGAGACGATTGCCTCGAAGCGCACGCGATCGAACATCACCGCGCCGTCCTCGGTAAACCCCGCGCAGGAACGCTGGGGGTCGGGCTCGCTGACCACCTCCCGATCGGCCATCAGGCAACCCAGCGGATCGCCGTTAGTCCCAAAGAAACCTCCGTTGGCCGCCGCCAGCGCCCCGGCGCGCTGGGCCAGCTCACTGGGCCGCATGCGGCGCATCCGCTGGCCGTCTCCAAACGCCGGGACGAGGCGGACGCCGGCCTGTGGATCCACGATGATCCCCGCGGTACGAAATGGTCCGGGCAGGGTTTCGATGTCGGGAACGGTCTGAACGATCCACGTCGGGAACCCCTCGGCCGCCAGCAGGTCCTTTGCCAGCATCGCCTCGAGCGAGGTGCCGAAGCTGCCAACCCGGACTTTGTAGAAAGCGTCCTGGAGGTCGATGAAGACCGGCAGCCCCCGCTCGCGCATGGATTCCGCCAGCCGCTGAGCATTCTCTTCACTGACGAACGCTCCGATTTGCACGCGCCACACCGGCAGGGCGCGCAGCACGCCTCGCTTTTCAACAACGAGGTCCACGCCGGCACCGGCGGGTGCCGCGTACCGCAGCCGCAGTCCCTGCTCACTCGCCATCAGCGCCGCGCCGAGCAGGCTGGCCGCCTCTCCCCTGGTCATGGCGTCGGCGGGGCGGAAGGACAGCGCAAATGGCTCGCGCAGCAGCGGCGGCTCGCTTCCCAGGGCGACCGCAATGGCTCCGCGCGTCAGATCCGGCAGGAGCACCGTGTCGTCATACGGGAGCGGACTCGAGGCGAGACCCGCCTCTTCGAACGTGTAGCCGAGCGCCGTCACGGTCAGGCTGACCGCCTCGGCGCGCTGCATCGGTGCATCCGGGAGAAAGGACGGCCGTTGCGGCAGCAGCCCAAACGCCACCGCCGCGTTGACGTACGCGGCAGCGGGGTGGGACGAGGGCACATCAGCAAAGATCGAGACGCGTCCCGGCCGCGGCGGCAGTCCCGAGGAGACCACCAGCCATTTCACAAAATCCCCGCGGGTCACCGGCTCGTTGGGCCGAAACGTCTGATCGGGGAAGACGTTGACGACGTTGCGGCGGAGCAGCAGCTGGATCGATGCCTCGGCCCAATGGCCGGAGACGTCCGTCGGCCCCGACTGCGCCGAGGACGGAAGCCCCGCGGTGGCGATGACGGCAAGGACCAGCAAGAAGGCGACACGCATGATGAGAGTTTTCCTTCGGCTGCCACCCATTGGAACCCTGGCTACCAATAATTGTGGTGGGAGCGGAGGAGGAGATCAACATGTGGTAGCGAACTATTGTGCGCGACGGCAACAGCCGTCCATTCTGCGGGGCCCTGAACCGCATGGCAGGATCAGGGCATGGCGCATCAGGGGAGGGTGGTCATGGCTAAGAAGAAGGCCAAGAAGAAGCGGTAAGACGACCTCACGTTTCAAAAAAACAAGAGACGGCTCATCTGCCGCCTCTTGTTTTTTGTGTGCGCTACGACGCCTGCTGCGCGAGCAGTGCGTCGACGTCGAGATCCACGTCGTTGGGATCCAGGCTCGTCGCGATCCATTTCCCGGTGTCTGCCGCCAGGTCGATGACTTCGGCCAGCCGTCCGTCTCGGACGAGATGCACCACGGGGCGGTCGACGCGAGACTCCGACGGCCGCACGACGATCGCGAGTTCCCCACCATCCAGCTGGACCAGGCTGCCCACTGGATACGCGCCCATCATCCGCAGGAAGACTTTGCCGATGACCGGGTCGTATACGGACCCGAGTCCCACGGCGATCCACTTCATGCCCAGGTCCGGCCGCAGCGCGCGCGACACGCCGCGGCGCGCCGCCGTCACCGTATCGTACGCGTCGGCCACGGCCACGATGCGCGCGAACAGGTGTGGCGATGTCTTGCCGGGCAGGCTCGGGTAGCCGGTGCCGTCGTAGTGAATGTGGTGCTCCAGCGCACAGATCGCGGCGATCCCGCTCAGGCCCTGCAGTTCCCGCATGATGTTGGCGCCGTGCAGGGGGTGCCGGTTAAGGGCCTCCGCGTCCTCCGCGCTCAGCTCCGTGGCGCGGTTCAGCAGCGACTGGGGCACCCGGACTTTCCCGATATCGTGCAGCAGCGCGCCCATGCCCAGCGCCATCAGCGCCTCCCGTTCCAGCCCCAGCTGCGTGCCGATGAGGAGGGCCAGAATGGAGACGTTCACGGCGTGGTAGGAGCTTGCTTCGTCGTGATGCTTGCCGGTCATCAGCGCGAGAAAGGCCGACCGGTTGTCCAGCACCACCTCGATCGCCGCGGACAGAAAGACCCGTGCCTTGTTCATGTCCAGGGGCTGCCGGCGGGCGGCCTGGGCATGGAGTTCCTGGGCGACGGTGCGGCCCGCTTCATATGCGCTCACCGGTTCGACCTCCACCGGCATGTCCAGCGGCGGCGAGTCGCGCGGTGGCCCCACGATAATGTGCTGGACTCCCCCCGACGTGAGGATGGCCTCCGCGCCGCCGGCGGACCGCACTGAGGCGACGGGGGTGGTCAGCAGCCCCACAAACGTATGGACCTCCGCGGCCGTGATGCCCCGGTGCAGGGCGAACAGACCGACATTGCGGTCCAGGCACGACGTCAGTAGCGCGGCATTCCGCAGGCTCTCCTCCGGCAGCATCTGGTTCTCAAGGAAGAACGTGTCGCTGTAGATCTGAAACGTCACCACGTCCCGGTTGCGCAGCAGCAGGTCCACGACCTGCACGAGATCTTCCATCGCGCGGGTGACGATCGGGTGCGCGGCAGGATACATCGTGCGGTGCTTGCTGGCGGTCGCGAGATACCGCAGCAGCGTCGCGGTGACCGAGGGCTGGCGGGCGCCGGGGCTCACGGCATGGTCCCCCGCCGGGGTGCGCCCGTGCCCGTTTCCAGCAGCCGGATGGCCGTGCGTGCGTACCGCGCGACCTGGCGGTCTCGCTGGCGGAGTTTGAACGGCGAGGCCAATTTGCGAACGGCCGGGATGGCTTCTTTCGCGCCTGCCTGGACCAGGAGGTCGATGAGCCGCATCCGCAGCATGGGGTGCGACGCCATCCCACGGTCGTCCAGCAGGGCAATCAGCTCGGGGGACGCTTTGCGCGCGGTGTCCGCCCGCAGGTGCCGCATGCAGGACTCCCGTACCTCGGGATCCGCGTCGCGAATGAACGCCAGCAGCGCCAGCTGTGCGTCGGTGCCGGGCGCCGGTCCCAGCGCGGCGACCGCCTCCCTGCGCAGGCGCGCGTCGGGGTGGCGGGCGACGGTCCGCAGGGCCGCGAGCGCCGCGGGGCTCCGCATATGGACCAGCACCGGGAGGATCGCGCGCGCTGCGTCGACGTTGCGGTCGCTGAGTAGCGGCAGGATGGCGTCCAGGGCGCTGTCTCCGATCCTGGCCAGCAGGGCGGCAATCGCCTGGCGGCGCGCGATGTCCCGTTCCGCGGCCAGCGCCTGCGCCAGATCGGGCGCGACCGTGCGGGCGGTCTTGCGCAGGGTCGTCACAAGCGGATGGTCGTCCGGCCAGGCTCCGACGTCTTTGGGCGTCAGCATTCCGGCCAGCCCCGTTACCATGCGCCGCATGGTCGTGCGCATCGCGTCGGCTTTCCGTCCACCGGCGCGTGCGGCCGGTTCCAGCTGCAGCAGCACCGTGGCAAGCACTTTGTGGTCGTCCCGGGCCAGCAGGGCGTCGATGTCGGCGGCCAGGGCGGCCGCGGTGGCGTCGGCCTCCTCCGGGTCCTCGTCGGTCAGGGCCAGATGCAGCATCGCCAGGGCATGGTCGCGCAGGAGCGACGCGTCGTCGAGGTGCACTTCCGCGGCGACGGCGCGCACGTCCTCCTCGGCCAGGGCCATCGCGTCTTCTGACACGACAAAATCCATGAGATCCTGCGGAATGTTGCGCACCCACGGCGGCAGCCGGAGCTCCTCCAGCGCGGGCGGGACGTCGAAAGCCCTCCCGGTCTGCGCGGCCACGAGCGCCAGCGCATCGCGCGCCTTCTGGGGATCGAAAGGCAGGCCATTCACCACCTGCGTGACCTGCGGCGGCGGCTCGCCGGCCTCCAGGCACGTGATCACCATCCGGGCGATCTGGTCGGATGTCATGGCGGTGAGCAGGGCGCGCGCCGAGAGATCCTGTGCCGCTCGCTGGAGGATCGTGCGCTGGATCAGCGGACGCTGCCGGTCCTCGACGTTGGTGACGGCTGTCGCCAGGTGTTTCAGCAGGTCCTGCGACTCGGCGGCGGGGGTGTCCACGATCAGGCGGTCGAGGGCGGCCAGCGCCGTATACACCCGCTGGCCCACCGCGGGACCCGAGGCATCGGCGAAGGCCTGCTTGGTGCGTTCGACGATCACGTTCAGCAGCCGCATGGCCTGGTCGGGACCGGCGCGCAGGACACCCACCAGTGTGGCTCGCTCTTGCGCAGTCAGGCCGCCTCCCAGCAGGCGATGGTACATTTCCAGCGTGATGTTGGCGGGATCTTCCTCCCCCGGCCGCAGCTCGACGACACGGGCGTGTTCGATGCCGTGTGAGACCAGCTGGCCGGTCAGCCCGCCCTGCTCCAAGATGGCGTCGGGTTCCATATCCACGACGTCGAGCAGCTGATCCATCTCCTGCTCGGCCAACCCCGGCAGCAGGATCAACTGCCAGACGCCGGCTGAGTAGAGCTGCAGGGCCAGGCTGTCGATGGACTCCCCGCCTTCGAAGGGACTGCCCTCGAGGATGAGTCCGTCGCGGTGCGTCTCCAGGACAAAGGACCCGTACCGATCATGGAAGCCCGCGACGGTCGTGAGGAAGGCTTGGATTGTTTGGGCGCGGAGAGGGTGACCGGCCGCGTACAGGCGCCTGGATTTGACTGCCGCGTTGAGGCGGCGCACGACGTTGGCGGCGGCCTGCGCCCGGCCCGAGATGGTCATGCGGTTGTCGATTCCCCCCTACTGCAGTAGATGCCCCCGATCTTCCATGAACATTCCAGCA
>JBIOWP010000151.1:0-18090 GCA_044868695.1 bacterium | reverse complement strand
GCAGGTTCATCTCCCCCTGCCACGGTGACAGCCTCCAACGGAACGGCGGGCTGCGGAGGGCGGCGTCGGATGAGATCGAGCGACGCGTTTAGTGCGATCCGGTGCAGCCACGTGGAGAAGGCCGATGCGCCCCGAAAACGCGGGAGCGAGCGGAAGGCGTTCAAAAAGGTGTCCTGGGCCGCGTCCCAGGCGTCCTCGTGATTACTCGTGACGCGGTACGCCACCTGGTAGATGCGATCCTGGTACAGCGCAACCAGGCGGTCGTACGCATCGACGTCGCCCCGGACGCTGCGTAAGACGAGCTCTGCCTCTTCGGTCACTCGAGAGAGCCCCCTGTCCCCCGGTCGTTGCGTTCCCCGGCTCTGTCTCCTTAGACGGCGGCAACGTCGAAAAGTTCCGGCCCAGTAGACCCCTCAGGTCAAAATGAGAGAAGTTTTGGGAATGGGTAGAGGGAGGAGGACTGGGAACGGATGCGCGACCTGCGAACTCCGGCACCTCGACACGAGCAAACCTGCCCGGTCTGCGGGAAACAGCTGGCCCCGGGAGCGCTGTACTGCGAGGCCTGCGGTACTGATTTGTCGCGTTCGGGCGCCCTCTTCTCGACGAACGTCAAACCTGTTTCCCTGAGCCGCAGCCGCAAGGTCCCACCCGCACTCGGCCGCGTGGCGAAGATCGTCGCGGGCGCGGTGGCCGGCGTCGCCGTGCTCACCGCTCTGGGCAGCGTGCCCGCGGTCAGCGCGCGCGTGCCGGTCTTGGGCACCCTCGGGTCTACAGTCCAGCGCCTGCTCGGGACCGCGCCTCAGTCCGGCGCACCCGGCTCGGGCCAGATTCAGGCTGGATCGCTGATGGTGGTCCGGTCCAGCCCTCCAGGGGCCCAGGTCTACCTGGACGACCAGTACGTGGGCACGACCCCGATGAGCCGCGAAAACGTCGCACTGGGAACCCATCGCGTGAGAGTCAGCCGGGAGGGCTACCAGCCGGTCACGCGGACCATTGAGGTCGGGGAAGGACCGTTCGCGCTGGAGGTGAGCCTGAGGTGGGGCATCGATGCGGATGCCGAAGCCACCTATCCGTCGACCCGGACCCCGGCGCCTCCCCAGGCAACCGTCCGCCCGTCGCCGACCGCGCGCCCGCCCCTAGGCGAGCGGCGGCCTTTACTCGCGGCGGGCACGGCCGCGCCCGGATTTGTGCTCAAGGATCGCTTCGGAGTCCTGCACAAGCTCGACTCCTTCCGGGGGCGCAAGACCGGCGTCCTGTTCGTATGGGCGCTCGACGACGATGCGCGGCGCGCCATCGTGGAACTCGACATGCGCGTCCAGCGATCCAAGGGGACGCTCGCCGGCGCCGTCGTCATCATGCAGACCGACCGAGCGGCCGTCCGCACCTTCGTCGCGGGATTGCAGGTCCGCGTGCCGATCCTGATCGGCACGCAGCGGGTGGCCCTCCAGTACCAGGTCACGACGGGCGTGGACACGCTCTACGTCCTTTCCGAACGCGGAGTAATCCTGCGCTCTCAGACCGGCGTGATCCGTCCGGGCGACGTCCTCAGGTAGTTTTCTGCCGCTACTTCTCCCCTCCGGCGATGCGCGCCATCGCCGGCGCATATCGCTCAGGTGGAAACGCCAGGAAGATTAAGTTGATGAGAATACCCACCACCGCGGCAGTCGCGATGGCCGGAAACTCCTTGCCCCAGATGGGAATGAAGCCGCCCGGGAACGATGATCCTCCGATGCCCACGATCAGGATCGACGCCCCGATCGCGAGCTGCCGTGGATCGAAGAAGTCCACGCCTTCGGCCATCATCAGCGCGACGCCCTGGAGCCCGATGACGCCGAACAAGTAGATGGCCAGCCCGCCGGTCACCGCGGTAGGCAGCGTCTGCACCAGCGCAGCCAGCTTCCCGACGAAACCGAGCAGCATCGCGATCACCCCGGCCGCCACCAGCACCGGCCCGGAGTAGTTGCGGGTAATCACCATCAGGGAGTTGTTCTCTCCGTAGTTGGTGCCGGCGCAGCCGCCCAGCAGCCCATTCACCCCGTCGCCGACGCCATCGAGAATCAGGTTGAGGCCGATGAGCTTCTTGACTTCCAGCTTCGGCCGTTTGAGCTCGGCCGCCACCCGGTCGATGTAGAGGCTGATCTGGTAGAGGTGGGCGGTCGACTCAGGGATCGTCGCAATGGCGATCGGCGCGATGGCCAGGATCGTCAGCCACGCTTTCGGGTCCCCAAACGCGGGCAGGTGGAAGTTCGGCCACCGGAGCCAGGCAGCCGCGCGAACGGGCTCGAAGTCAACCAGCCCGAAGCGCCACCCCACGAGGTAGCCGACGATGGCCCCCAGCAACACCGGGAGCATGCCAATGAGGCCCCGCCCCCGGAGATACACGGAAAACGCGATGGTCACGACCAGCGTAATGAAGGCCACCGTCCACCAGTCGCTGCGCGCGGCCGGGTTGCAGCAGGTCCCGGTGGCCATGATCAGAGCGGCGTAGCCCAGCGAGATGCCGATGACGACGGCGACCGACCCCGTGACCACGGGCGGCAGGATCCTGTCGAGCCGCGCTTTGCCGACCGCGCGCACGAAGAAGCCGACCAGGACATTCACGACGGCGGTCCCGACAATCCCGACCTGCGCCAGGGGGGCAAGGGCGGGATTAGGCGCCGACGCGCCCGGCGGCACCGTCACGCCGCGGATCGCGGCGATGTAGCTGAAGCTGCTGCCGTAGTACATCGGGATGCGCATCCCCGATCCCAGTAGCGCGATCACCGTCGCCAGGCCTGACGCGAACAGCGTGACGCCGACATCAAAGCCGGTAAGAAGTGCAACGAGGACAGTGGCGGGAAACATCGTGAGGACGTGCTGGAATCCCAGACTGATCAGCGCACCGTAGGGCGGACGGTCAGGCGGAAGATAGCCCTGTGGAGCCCGTTCAGCCACTATGTACACCCCCCCTCAAGATACGAACGTAGGATGACGCCGGTCACACCGCGCGTGTCGGTCTTGACGCTCACCTCCCCTCTCGAATTGGAGTATCTTTCCGGCGCCGCGGGTCGTCTTCCTCTTGTGCCGGTTCGGTTTCGCGCCGGAGCAGGCGTTGTTCCAGCCCATCCAGGAGCTCCTGCATCTCCGCCCGCACGACCTGCCGCCAGTAAATCCCTACCTTCCCAATGTGCCGGTACTTGCGGTACCGCTGGCGCAGCAGCGCCCGAGGCCGCAGTGCGCCGGCCTCGTGAAGCGCGGCGCGCACCGCCGCGGCCAACTGCCGGGCGGCGAGCTCCTGATCCGTATGCGCGCCCCCGGGGGGCTCGGGCACGATGCCATCGATGACGCCGAAGCGCAGCAGGTCGTCGGCGGTGATCTTCAGCGCCTCGGCGACGTCCTGGGCCTTCCCGGCGTCGCGGAAGAGGATCGCCGCGGCGCCCTCGGGTGAGATGACCGAGTAGATGGCATGCTCCAGCATGAGCAGGCGGTCTGCGACACCCAGAGCGAGTGCCCCGCCGCTGCCGCCTTCACCGATCACCACGCTGACGACCGGCGTCCGCAGAGAGACCATGGCTTCGAGGTTGGCCGCGAGCGCCTGGGCGATGCCGCGCTGCTCGGCCTCGAAGCCGGGATACGCGCCCGGCGTGTCGATGAGTGTCACAATCGGCAGCGAGAATTTCTCCGCCAGCCTCATCACGCGCAGCGCCTTGCGGTACCCCTCGGGGTACGGCATGCCCCGCCGGCGGAATGCCTGCTCTTCCGACGTCCGTCCGCGCTCCTGCGCGATCACGACGACGGTCTGATTGTCGAATTCCCCCAGCCCGCACACGATGGCCGGATCGTCACCGAACTGCCGGTCGCCGTGGAGCTCGACAAACCGCGCGATCAGGCGCCCGATGTAGTCCACCGACGTTGGGCGGGCGGGATGCCGCGCCTGCTGCACCGTCTGCCAGGGAGGAGGAGACGCCTTCCGGGGTGTACGCCGGATCGCGTCCGGAGGCGGCGATGCGCGCGCCCGTGTGCGGCGGGCCGCAGTCCGGCTGATATGTCCCACCAGGCAACCGATGGTCTCGCGCAGCGCCGGCCGGGGGACAATCAAGTCGACCAGACCCGCGCGAAATAGCGCTTCCGCGCTGTGGGAATCGCCCGGCTGAGGAGCGTTGAGGGTCATGCTGATGACGCGGGGGCCCACGAAGCCGATCTGCGCGCCGGGCTCGGCGATCAGGACGTCGCCCAGCGACGCAAAGCTGGCCGCGACCCCGCCGAAGGTCGGGTCGGTCAGGACCGCGATGTGCGCGAGGCCGGCCCGATGGTGGGCCGCCCGGGCGGCGGCGGTCTTGGCCATCTGCATCAGGGAGAGCATCCCTTCCTGCATCCGGGCGCCGCCGCTCGCCGTCACACTGACGACCGGCCTCCCCTTCCTCGCCGCGTGCTCGAACGCGTCGGCCACCTTCTCTCCGGCGACAGACCCCATCGTGCCGCCCATGAACCCGAAGTCGAACACGGCGAGGACGACCGGCCGGCCGTCGAGGCGCGCGTCACCGATCACCACCGCGTCCCGCAGCCCCGTGCGCGCTCGGGCTTCGGCCAGGCGGTCGCGGTAGGACCGCTGGTCGGTAAAACGCAGCGGGTCGACCGAGATCAGCCCGCGATCCAGTTCCCGGAACGATCCGGGATCCGCGAGCATCGCGATCCGCTCCCGGGCCGGCATGTGCAGATACGCCTGGCAGGTGGGACAGATGTACAGCGCATCACGCAGCGTTTGCGCGGTATGCTCGGTCGCGCACCGTGGGCACTTCATACGACCTTCTCCCGCCGGAGTAATTCAATCTCAGGATCGGAGAGCCCCAGCTCGCGCAGGATCGCCGCGGTGTGCTGTCCCAGCGTGGGAGGCGGCGTGCGCACACGGCCGGGCGTCTCGGACAATTTCACCGGGACGCCGGTCTGCTTGATGCGCCCGGCGGTGGGATGATCGATCTCCGCCACCATCTGGCGATGCCGCACCTGCGGATGCGCCAACACCTCCGCGACCGACAAGATGGGGCCGTTGGGCACGTCGGCCCTGTCGAGCACCTCGACCCACGCCGCGGTGGGGCGGGCAGCGAAGATCGGCTCCAGGCGGCGGATCAGCTCCTCGCGGTGCGCCACGCGGTCCCGGTTGGTCGCATAGCGGGGTTCCGCGGCGAGCGCCGGGTCGACGATCTCGCAGAAGCGCCGCCAGATCGCCTCGCTGCCGACCGCCACGTTGACGTAGCCGTCCCTGGTCTGAAATGCCTGGTACGGGACGATGGTCGGGTGCGCGCTCCCGAGCCGGCCCGGGTTCTCGCCCGTCGCGAAATAGATACCGGCGTTATAGGTGAGCCAGGACACCTGGCCGTCGAGTAGCGCCGCGTCGACCAGCTGCCCCTGTCCGGTGCGGTCCCGCACCCGCAGCGCGGCGAGGATGCCGAACGCGGCATACATGCCGGCGCAGATGTCGCCGATCGCGACGCCGACTTTCACCGGGGGGCCGCCTTCCTCACCCGTGATCCCCATGAGACCGCCGATCCCCTGCAGGATCAGATCGTACGCCGTCCGCTCGCGCAGCGGACCGTCCTGCCCGAATCCGGAGATGGAGGCGTAAATCAGGCGGGGGAACTCCGTGTGGAGCGCCCGGTAGCCCAGGCCGAAGCGGCCCATGATGCCGGGCCGGAAGTTCTCGACCAGAGCATCGGCACGGGCCAGCAGCCGCCGCAGGATCGCAACGCCGCGGGAGTCTTTGAGGTTCAGGGTCAGACTCTCTTTGTTGCGGTTGATGGCCAGGAAGTAGGCGCTCTCGGCGCCGATGAACGGCGGCCCCCACCCCCGGGTGTCGTCGCCGCCCTCGGGCGTCTCGACCTTGATTACCCGCGCGCCCAGGTCGGACAGCATCTGCGTGCAGAAAGGTCCGGCCAGCGCGCGCGTCAGGTCGACGACGAGCAGGTCCTCGAGCGGCTGCTTCATGCTTCGACGAAGGCGACGAACCGGCAGAACGCCGCCTCACCGCCCTTGAACCGGAACGGGAATGCCCCCACCCACACCCGCTGGTTGAGCACGAGGTCCACGTCCCCGCCGACGTTCTCAATGTGGAAGACGCCTTTCGGGAACAGCAGCGTGTGGGTGGCCTGGTACTCCGCGGGCCAGGGAAACGCCCGGTCCATCGTCATTCCGATCTTCTTCTCGACGTCGGGGATCAGGTCGCGCCGGGCGTCGCGGACCTTCGTGTTGAAGGGATGGTCTGTGCTGATCGCGTCGATCGCCAGCCAGCGGATCCCTCGGTCCAGGACCCACGCGCAGAACTCGGCGCGCGGGCCGGGATGCCGGAGGAACGCCCGCGGCAGATCGGGGCGGGCATCCGCGTGGCGCTGCTTGGTGTGAGGAGACCAGTCTTCGTTGTAGTAGGCGTGGTAGCCTGTGTGGATCACCAGGATATCGCCGCGCTCGATCTTGATATTGTGCTTCTTCTCCCACGCCTCGAAGTGCTCGGCCCCGTAGATGTCGTAATCGCCGATCCCGAACTGCTGCAGGTCAACGACGCAGGCCGGCCCGACCAGCTGCGCGATCGGGATGCCGGCGATGTCCGGCCCCGGATCGAAGAAATGCAGCGGCGAGTCCAGGTGGGTGGCGATGTGATTGGTGGAAGAGATGTGCTGCGCGTTCACGCCCTCAAAGGCCATCTTCTTGACCCACGTGATCTTCGGGCCCTCGTAGTAGGCAAACGGGGGGGAGTCCATGCTGAAATTCTGAGACAAATCCAGCACGCGGCAACGGCTCAGGTCGAACGACTTCATCGCCACCAGGGATCACCTCGTAGAGCATTGGCTACGACGAAGTGAAGTTGAACCCTGCCCTGCGCGAAAGTGCGGGAACAAGGGAACGGGGGGACGAGGGAACAAGAGACAGGAAGGAGCGTGGGCGATAGCCATGGTCGTGCGGGCGGTCACGCTCGACGTCTACTCGGCGCTCTTCGACACCGTGAGTGGGCTGCGGGGAGCGCTGGACCGTCTCTTCCGAACGCGGGACCTCGCGGGTGACCCGGCGGCGGCCGCGCGGTCCTGGCGGCAGCGCCACATGGAATACCTGCTGGTCAGCAACTCGCTGGACCGCGAGCCGGCCAGCAACCGGCGGGCGCTGGAAGCATCCGCACGGAACGTCCTGCGGGCGCTGGACCCTCCCCTCTCGACGGACGAGGTCTCTGCGCTGGTCGCGGCGTGGGAAACGCTCCCACCCTGGCCGGAAGCCGCCAGCGTGTTGGCGGAGGTCCGGCGGCGTCCCCTCGTGCTCGGGACGCTGTCCAACGGCGACGCCGACATGTTGACCGCGCTGCTGGCGACGCTGCCGGTGACGTTCGACCGTATCATCTCGACGGAGGGAGGCAGGTTCAAACCGCACCCATCGGTCTATGCCAGCGCGCTGAAGACCCTCGGGGTCCGCCAGGATGAAGTGCTCCACGTCGCGGGTTCGGCCACCGACGCGGCCGGCGCGACGGCCTTCGGGATCCGCACGGTGTGGGTGAACCGGGCCGGCGAGGCGGTCTTCGACCCGCGGTGTGCGCCCGCGTATGACGTGCGGGATCTGACCGCGGTGCTCGAGCTTCTTTAAGTTCGCAGGCGCGGGTCCAGCGCGTCGCGGAGGGAGTCTCCCAGGGCGTTGAACGCCAGCACCGTGAACGTGATGGCCAGCCCGGGGAACACGGCCATCCACGGCGCGCGCTGCACGAACTCCACCGCCGCACCGGACAGCATCAGCCCCCATGCCGGGGTCGGCTCGCTGACCCCCAGACCCAGGAAGCTCAGCGACGCTTCCAGCAGGATCGCCTGGCCGAGGAACGCGGTCAGCATCACCAGGTACGGCGCGAACACGTTCGGTACCATGTGCCGGAAAATGATGCGCGCATGCCCCGCCCCGATCGCCCGGGCCGCCTCCACGTACCCCGTGCGGCGGATTCCCAGCGCGCTGCCTCGGACGACCAGCTCGATGCGGGGAAGGAATGACAGCGCGATGGCCGCAACGAGGTTGATGGTGCCCGACCCCAGGATGGCCACGATGGCCAGCGCCAGGATGATGATGGGGAAGGAAATCAGGATGTCGGCCAGCCGCTGGATCACCAGGTCGGTCGTGCCGCCGAAGTAGGCGCTCATCACGCCGATCACGGCGCCTGCCGTCGCGCCGCTCAGCGAGGCGGCGAACCCCACCAGCAGCGCGGTGCGCGCGCCGTAGATTAGGCGGCTGAAGACATCGCGCCCGAAGGCGTCGGTGCCCAGCCAGTGGTTGCCTGAGGGCGGCGCAAACATCGCCAGGAAGTTGTTCGCGACTGGATCATAGGGGGCCACCTCATGCGCGAGCGCCGCCGCGGCCGCGAGCAGCAGGATGGCGCCCCCCGCCGCGGCGCCCAGCGGATATCGCCGCGCAAACCCTGCGAGCCAGCTGCGGCGGCCGCGCCGCGGGGCGGGGACGGCGCGCGTGACGGCTTCGGCCGTGGTCATACGGGCGCGGGGCTATGCATAGGAGATCCGCGGATCGATCCACGCGTACAGCAGATCGATGATGAAATTCACGACGATATAGGCAAACGCGACCAGGAGCATCAGCCCCTGGATCAGCGTGTAATCGCGGCGGCTGATGGCATCCACGAACAGCTTCCCGATGCCGTTGAGGTTGAACACCTGCTCGGTGACCACCAGGCCCCCGATGAGAAACGCGAACTCTAGCCCGATGACGGTGACCACCGGCAGCAGCGCGTTGCGCAGCGCGTGCCGGCGCAGGATGACCGCATCGGCCAACCCTTTGGCCCACGCCGTGCGTACGTAGTCCTCTCGCAGGACCTCCAGGAGGGCGGACCGAGTCATCCGGGTCGTCACCGCCGAGTAGCGGTAGCCGACGGCGAGCGCCGGCCAGATCAGCTGCAGGAGGTTCGCCTTCGGATCGTGCCACAGCGGCGTGAACGTCAGCGGGGGCAGCCAGTGGAAATACGATAGCAGGAACAGCATCATGAGAATCCCGAGCCAGAACGACGGCGTCGCGAGGCCCGCCACGCTGAAGATCTGCACGGCATGATCGGGCCACGACCCGCGCCGTACCGCCGCCACCGTTCCCAACGGGACGGCCAGGGCGACGGCAATCAGCGTCGCGAGCACCGCCAGCTCGAGGCTCAGCTGCAGGCGGATGGCGATCTCGTGGCTGATGGGTTCCCCGGTCCACATCGACGTCCCCAGATCCCCCCGCAACAGCCCGGTCATCCAGTCCACAAACTGTTGCCACACGGGCTTGTTCAGTCCCAGGCGGGCGCGCTCAGCCTCGATCACGCCAGGCGTGACGAACGAGCCGCCGCTGACGAGCCGTAGCGCCACGATGTCGCCGGGGACGACCCGCACGAGGACGAACACCAGGACGGCCACGACGAGAAACGTCGGCACCATAAGCAGCAGCCGCCTCGCCACGAAGGTGGTCATGCTCATCCCGCCTGGTCGTCACTGCCACAGCACGGGCAGCCGGGGGTCGCCCCACCGGCTGCCCGCACCCTACCCGTGCCCACTGCCTCAGCTACTCCCCGAGCCAGACGTCCTGCAGGTCCTCGAGGTAGTGCGAGGGGCTCATCTTGTATCCCCGCACCGTCGTCCAGTGCGGGATGATTCGTTTCCACCACAGCACGTAAATCTGCCACACTTTCTCGTCCAGCAGGCGCTTCTCAAACTGCCGGACCAGCGCAAGGCGCCGCGCCTCATCGGGTGAGCGGCTCTGCTCAGTGAACAAACGGTCCAGCACGCCGTCGGAATATCCGCCGTAGTTCAGCGGGCTCTTGTTGGCGGACAGGAATTTGACCAGCTGCGCATCCGGATCATCGTAGAAGTCGCAGTTGAAGTCCACGGCCGCGTCGAAGTTTCCCGCCCGCTCGTCGGCGAGGTAGGGCCCCGTCTCCTTGACCACGTGATTGACCTTCAACCCAATCTGCCGCCACTGGTCGATCAGGTAGATGGCCACATACTCGTAGGGCATCTGAATGTTGCGGTTGAGGAGGTTGAACTCGAACCCGTCCGCGACCCCGGCCTCGGCCAGCAGCCGTTTGGCCTCGGCGCGCGCGGCGGCGATATCCCGGCCGTATCCGGCCAGCTTGACCAGCTCCTGCTCCGGCGTCGCGAAAGGTCCTTCGGGCCGCATGACCCCGCCGACCGGGCCGACGATCGCGATCTGCGACAGCGCCGTCGAGCCGGCCCAGCGGTCGATCGCCAGACTCAGCGCCCGCCGGAACCGCGCGTCGTCAAACGGCCGGCGGCGGGTGTTGAACACGACGGTGTTGTTGCACACCCAGCCGCTCTCCTGGACACGGACCTTGTCGCCCAGCGCCTTGACGATCTCGTCGCGCTGCGCGGGGGAGAATCCCCGGAACTCGATCAGGGCCTGCCCGCTCTTGATGGCGTTGATCTGCGCGGCGCCGCTGCGGATGAAGAGGGCCCGGTATCCATCGAGGTACGGCCGGCCGCGCACGAAGTAGTTCTCGTTGCGCACGCCGACCCAGTGCGAGCCGCGGATGTACTCACCGAATTTGAACGGGCCGGTTCCCATCACGTTGCGCTCGTACCAGTGCGGGTCGCGCTCGAGGAGGTCGGCCTTGTAGATCCAGTTCCACGGAGACGCCACTGAGGCCAGGAACGACGGGGACCGCCACTTCAGCCGGAAGATGACGGTGGTGGCATCCGGGGCCTCGACGGCTTCGACGACCTCGTAGACGGCCTTGCGGGCGCTGACGACGTCGCCGGCCGGGAAGATGATCTTGTCATAACTGGCCTTGATGTCGCGCGACGTGAGCAGGCTCCCATCGTGGAACCGCACCCCCCGGCGGATCTTGAACGTGTACGTGCGGCCGTCGGGAGAGATCGTCCAGCTCTCGGCGAGGTCGGGGACGACCTTGGGATAGTCCTGTGGGTCGAACTTCACCAGCAGGTTGTAGTGGGGCCGCGCCGGGTGGATGAGGGCAAACGTGGCCTCGCGGTGCGCGTCAAACGACGGCGGCTCGGCTGACACTTCAAACGCCAGCGTGCCCCCCATACGAGGCACCTGGGCCTGTGAAGGCGCCGAGAGCAGCCATAACAACAGCCCGGCGAGCACCACGGCGCCGATCCGGCGGCCGGCGATAGAAAATCCATGCATGCTGGGGTCCCCCCTCAATAATGGACGTGTGCAACGGGTCTTGTCACCACTACGACGCGCCCGGAGGGCCTCCTCCAGGAGTCGATCGCTCAGCCGAACCGGTCACGTAAGAGTGGCGGCGAACGCCTCCAACGCCTGCTCGAAACACGCCATGGGCGGCCGCACGAGACCGGCGCCGACCTGGCCGATCCCCGGTTTGCGGTGCGCGATCCCGGTGTTGACCCGCGGCGTGATGCCCGTCTTGACGACCTTGCGGATGTCGATGCCGGTCGGCGTTCCGCGGAAGTCCAACTGTGGGATGCCGAAGGCGGGGTTCTCAGTCACGGTGATCTCGTACATCTCCATCGTGGATTCCAGCGCCAGCGCCGGGGTGCCGCCCACGAACTTGACGATCGCAGGGGCCGCCGCCATCGCAAACGCGCCGATGCCGGCCGTCTCGGTAATGGTGCTGTCGCCGATGTCGGGGTTGGCGTCTTCCTGCGTAAACCCAGGGAAGAACAGACCCACGGGGACCTGCGCCGGGGCGCTGAACCAGCTTTCCCCCAGGCCGCTGACGCGGATGCCGAAGTCCGTTCCGTTGCGCGCCATGCACGTGACCACAGTGCTGCGATCCACCCCATGTGCGGCGTCGGAACTCGCCTTGCAGCTCGCCATCACCGGGTTGAGTACTGCCAGGTCGTTCTCCGCCAGATAGGTCAGCACCGCGGCGAGATGATCGGCCCGCGCGCCGGTGCGCGCCAGCTGGGGGGCCAGCAGCCGCGCAAACAGCGCCGAACCCGCCTTGTTCCGGTTGTGCCCTTCATCGCCCATCTGGATCTGCTGCGCGATCAGGCTCTTCATGTCCAGCCCACCTGAACGCTCCAGGGCCCGGCCTGTCGTCGGCGCGTAGACGTCGCGCAGCCACCGCAGCCTCGCCAGGACGTCCTCACCGAACGCCCCGTACCGCAGCACCTTCCCGTAGCCTTCGTTCAGGTTGGAGAACGCGCGGTTGCCGAACGCCCGGTTCTCGATGATGTACACCGGCATCGACGCGGTGGTCACGCCGGCCATCGGACCGACCGTCTGGTGGTGGTGGCAGGGCGCGAACTGTACTTCGCCGCGCTCCACTATCGCCACGGCGCGTTGTTCGTCTTTCGCCAGGCCTTCGAAGAGCAATCCGCCGATCACCGCCCCACGCAGCGGGCCGGCCATCCGTTCCCATGTGATCGGTGGGCCGGCGTGAAGAATCAAATTTCGCTGCATGCCCGGGATGACGTCCGCCGCAGGCGCGATTCCGACGAGGACCGGCTGGCTGTCCAATAGACGCTTTACCGCGATCTGGTTGGCTTCGTCGATGGTCTTAGGCATCCAGCTTGTCCAACAAGTCGATGAATTTCTGTTTCCCGCCGGCAGGCGGCTGCCAGTCCACGGAGACGGTCTGGACACCCTGCGCGGCCAGGCTCTCGGCAAACAGGTCCAGACCCACGTTCACGACGCGCGGGGGCGCACCCAGCAGCGGAAGAATCCGTGAGGGGTCCGGCAGCGGTGGTGCCGCAGTGGGCGCAATCTGCAGTGGGGCGCGGGAAGCGCCCTTGCTGCCGGCAGCCTCGGCAATGAGCCCGGCCAGCCGGACGGCTTGAGCGTTGCTGGCCTGGACGGTCGCCCCGGCGTCAATCAGGGCGGCGGCCTGCGCCTCGTAGTTCTGCGGATCTTCGTCGGTGCCGCAGACCGAGACCACGACCGGCAGCCACCGTCCGGCCTGGCGCGCGCGGTCCCGGGCCCGGCTGATCACCGGCGCCAGCTCGCGCGCCGGATCGGGATGCGCGCCGTAGCCCAGCACGACGTCGAGGAGAACGACCGCCACTTCCGGGTCCTCCGCCTCCCGCAGCAGCCGCTGGTGCCGCAGCTCCGGATCGAGCATCGGGTGCAGGCGGCCGACGGTGAACTCGTCGCCGCCCATATCGATCACGGTGTGACCACGGCTGCGCGTCGCCGACTCCAGCGCGTTCGCCGCGTCGAGCGGGGTGTTCGAATTGACCGGACCGACGTAACGCTGCAGCAGCACGAGCGCTTCATAACAGAGCGTGCCGCCGCTGTACAGCCCGCGGATGAACTTCTGCGACGGCGCCAGGCGGCCGGCCTCCTGGGCCGGCAGCGCCTCCCACTGGCGCCACCGGGGCGGCGCGCCGACGGCTAGGGTGACGGCCCGTGCCGCCGCATCCTCGAGCGTCTGCGCGCCGTGAAGCGCCCCGCCCGCAGGAATGGTGGCGCCGACGAAGCTAACGACGACCGGCTTGCCTGTCCGCTGCGCAGCCCCCAGCAGAACGGAGGCGACGTCGGGCGCGGGCGGTTTGGAGATCAAGACGATGACAGCGGTGGCCGAGTCTGCCGTCAGCGCCGCGAGGCCCTGCAGCGCGGTCACTCCGCCGACTTCGTGCTTGAGATCGCGGCCTCCGGTCCCGATCGCGTGTGAAATCCCGCCGCCCCCACGGTGGACGAGCGAGGCGACCTCCTGGATGCCGGTCCCGGCGGCGCCCACGATTCCGATGTTCCCGCGGCGGACGCGGTTGGCAAACCCCAGCCCTGCGCCGCCCAGGATGGAGGTGCCGCAGTCCGGTCCCATCAGCAGCAGGCCGGACCCGGCGGCGAGCCGCTTCAGGTCGATCTCGGCCTCAAGCGGGACGTTGTCGCTGAATACCATCACGTGCAGCCCCGCCGACAGGGCGTCTCTGGCGGCTCCGGCGGCAAAGCGGCCGGGCACGGAGATGAGGGCCAGATTCGCCCCCGGCAGCGCACGGGCCGCTGACGCCACCGTCTTGGGACGGTACGTCCCCGCGGCGGTGGTTTCGCGGCGCTGGACGAGCAGCGTCTCTGCCGCTGCCAGAGCCGCGGAAGCCGCGCCGTCGTCCGCCGCCCGTACGGACAGAATGAGGTCGTCGGGCCTGGCGGCCGCGGCATCCGGCGTGAGCAGGCCCGCATCGCTCAGCAGCTCCTTGTTGGCCTCAGTGCCCATGACCGCGCCGGCTTCCTCAACCCCGGGCAGCCGGCGCACTTCCCGCTGCGCGAGCATCAAGGTCACGGAGTCGAAGTAGGCGCTGGATTTGACGCGGCTGCGGACGACCACCGGATCACCTCGGGCGGACTAGAGTCTTCCAGGCCCGCTTCTCAACTTCCCGCTGCAGGTTGATTCGGAGGTTGGTTTCTGGCAGACTGATTTCAGCCCATGGACAAGCCTCTCGGCAAGAAGGAACTCCGCCGTCTCGCGCGGCTGGAGCGGAAGTCCCAGGAGACCGAACGCCTGCAGCGCGCGCGAAGGCGCAGGCTGGGATTGTTTGGCGCCATCGGAGCCGCCGTGCTCGCTGCCGCCGTCTGGGGAGTGTGGAGCGCCGTAGGACCCGAGGACGGCGCCACGACGGCGGGGGTGGCCGGGCAGTCACGACCTCGAGTCGTCGAATACCCTGACCAGGGCCGCGCGCACATTTCTCCCGGCCAGCCGCATCCGGCGTACAACTCCAACCCGCCGACGTCCGGGTGGCATTTCCCTGCCCCCGCCGACTGGGGCTTCTACAATGAAGAACTCCCCGACGAGCTGCTTGTCCACAACCTCGAGCACGGGGGCATCTGGATCAGTTTCAAGGACGCCGGGGACACCGAACTGATCGATCGATTGGTTGCCCTCTCGAGGCGTTACCGTACGAAAGTGGTCATCACCTTGCGGGCGAAAAACGACAGCCGTCTCGCTCTCGTGGCGTGGGGCCGCCTCATGACTCTCGATCAATACGACGAGCGGGCGATCGTGGACTTCATCAACCGGTTCAAGAACAAAGGGCCGGAGTTCGTGCCGGACTAGTTCCCTGTCCACGGAAACGGATCGACGTACACCCCGTTGACGCGCACGCCCCAGTGCAGGTGCGGGCCGGTGGCCAGCCCCGTCATGCCCACGCGACCGACGAGCGCCCCTTTGCCCACGTACTGGTTGACGATCACCTCGATCGCCGACATGTGCAGGTAGGATGTCAGGACGCCCATCCCGTGGTCAATGATGACCGCATTCCCGCTGACCGGCAGCGTCTCGGCCAGCCGCACGATGCCGGCATTCCCCGCGTGGACGGGCGTCCCCTCGGGGGCGGCCAAGTCGATTCCACGGTGCCAGCCGCGCACCTCGCCCTGATAGATGCTCAGCACGCCATACCCGGAAGTGAGAATCCCTGATACCGGTGTGGCAAACTGGCCCTCCCACATCTGCTGGGGCTCCAGTTTTTGCAGGGCAGCCGTCACACGCCGCCCTTCCTCGATCAGCAGCTTGGGATCCAGGAGCTGGCTGGTCTCCGGATCGAACATGAGCTGGCGCCGGTTGAACTTGACCTTCATGACGGTGAGGTACAGCGTCGCGAGAACCACCCGGCCATCAGCGCCGACGGCTTCGACGGTGATCTGGCGGCGTCCGGAGGCTGTCCCCGGATCAGTTCCCAGATAGGTCTGCCAGTTCTCCTTCTGACGGTACAGCGGCCACAGCCGCCCCGCGAACTGGATGACCAGCGGCCCATCTGCTGCGGTGCGTACGGTCACGGCGACCGCCTGCCCCTGCCGGATTGCCGTAGCTCCCAGCTCAACGGTCGCCGCCGGCGCGGCCCACGCGCCCGAGGCGAGGAGCAAAGTGAGAGCGGAGGTAGCGGCCCGCCGCATCATGGACTCATTACACCATGATTTCACCGCTGCTGCACTCCGTCGGCGGGGTAAATGAGGTGGCCGCGAAGAAGATAATAGGTGCTTATCAGCGGAGGCTCCATCGGTGGCGAACGAGTTCGACTTCTCTCGCGTTTTCGAGCACGCACCGGTCGGCGTGTTCGTGGCGACCCTGGACGGGAAGATCCTGCACGTGACTCCCTACCTCACTGACCTCCTGGGATATCCCGACCGGAAGGCCTTGGTCTCAGCAGGCGCCGCGGGCATCTTTGCCGACCCAGCCGACTATACCCAACTAGAGTCCCTCATGACGGAATCCAAAGCGAGCGGCGAGGACCGCCCCCAGGAGATGCGTGTGCGGCTCCGCCGCCCCGACGGGAACACGTTTAGGGCTCTCGTGCGTGCCTCGCTGGTGGCGGATGCATCTGGAGATACGGCCTCCTACGCGGTGGTCGTGGAGCCAGAGCCGGCGCAGGCGCCGGCTGCCGCGCTTCCCGAGGATTCAAAAGCCCGCTCAGAGATGCTGCAGCGCCTGGAAGATGCGCAGCTGCAAATCGTCCTGGCGCTGGCGAGGGCGGCGGACGCCCGGGACGGAGACAGCGCCGCGCACAGTGAGCGGCTGGCCACGCTGGCGGAGGCCGTGGGCCGGCGGATGGGCCTGCCCGAAGAACACATCACCCACCTCCGCCTGGCCTCCCTGTTGCATGACATCGGCAAGATCGGACTCCCTCCGGACATTATCCGAAAAGCCGGGCCCCTGACTGACGCGGACTGGCTCATCATGCGGCTCCATCCGGTGTTGGGCGAGCAGATCGTCCTCCAGCTTCACCGCAATCCTGATGTTGCGCGGATTATCCGCCAGCACCAGGAGCGGTGGGACGGCAGCGGCTACCCCGACCGTCTGGCCGGAGAGCGCATCCTGCTCCCCTCACGCATCCTGGCCGTCGTCGATACCTACATCGCCATGACCAGCCACCGGCCCTATCGAGCCGCGAAACCCCACGCGGATGCGATCGGCGAGATTCAACTTGCCGCCGGGAGCAAACACGACCCTCAGGTCGTCAGAGTCTTTTTGGACGTGTTCGGGACAGGCAGCCGCTAGGGTCCACGCACAGGCACGCCGTGGCGCCGTAGGATCATCAGTACCTCGGGGATCGGAAGCGCGGGCATCACATGGCCGTCGCGGCCTTCGGTAGTCTGCGCGGCAAAGAGCGCGTTGAGAATCGCTTCCTCCGACGCTTCCACGGTTGCCCGGAAGAGGACGTTCATCACCGCGCGATCCTGTCGTTCCTGCTTCGCGTTCGTCGTGAATGCTGCGGCCAGGTCGCCGCTGGTGTGCCCGCTGATCGCGCCCGTCCGCGCCATCCCGAGAAAGCACCGCCAGGCCACGCGGCGGAGATCCAGCGACGACAGCGGCGCATCGGTAGCCACGACGAAGATGCACGAGCCGCGTTCTGACGGCTGACCCACGGAGGCCAATTCCTTACCGACCGGCACGCCGGCGATCACCAAATCGCCGGGGAAGCCGAAGTTGGGCACCGCCAGGACGCCGACCGTGTAGCCGCTCTCCTCGGCCCGCCGCGACGCGGTCCCAACTCCCGACTTGTACCCTTGGCAGCGCATTCCCACCCCGGCGCCGACGCAACCCTCGCCCACCGGACTAGGCGATGCGGACCGGATGGCCTCGAACACCTCCCGCTCGCCGACGGCCCGCGCCCGCGCGTCGCTGAGATAGCCGTCAAAGCATTCCAGGACCACCGGGTTCACCGTCTCAGAGACGCCGATCGTCTCGTCCTGGCTGAACATGTAACTGATGAGTCCGTCGGCCGCGCGGGCCACGTTTAGCGTGCTGGTGATGAGGATGGGAGTCTCCATCGTGCCCAACTCTTCCATCTGCATCAGCCCGATAGACTTCCCATAGCCATTGAGCACCGCGGACGCGCCAGTGACCTTTTCCTTGTAGAGGTTGCGGCCGTGGGGGAGAACCGCGGTCACCCCGGTAGCCAGCCGCGCATCCTGGATAGACACCGAACCAACGCGAACTCCCGGCACGTCGGTGATCGCGTTCGCCGAAGCCGGGGGCAGCACTCCCAGGGTCAGGTGGGTTCGGAGGCGGGGCATGGGCGCCGAGTAGCGTGATTGGCAATCCTGCGGCCCGCTTCCTGCGGCACGGCTGTGCACCCACATGCTCCCCCGGTACCTGGCACCCTGGTACCTGGCACCCCGGTACCTGGCACCCTGGTACCTGGCACCCCGGTACCTGGCACCCCGGTACCTGGC
>JBIOWP010000150.1:0-12649 GCA_044868695.1 bacterium | reverse complement strand
CATCGACCTGCCGACCCCTGCACCCAGCAGGCGGCTGGCGGATTCCTCGAGGGCCTCCAGGGATGCCGCAAGTCTCACCAGGATGAGGTCGGCATCGGCGCGCAGGCCGACGGTGGTGTAGGTGAGCGTGCGGACCGCATTCCCCGGCTGCTGCAGCGCGCGGCGAAACGCGTCGAGATCCTCCTCGCGCTGTGCACTCGGCAGCCTCCGCCATCCGGGGTCTAGCTGCAGCGCGAGCACCTGAACGATCTCTGGACTATTTACCGCCGGGTCAGCCACGTCGCGGCCTCCTTGGCATGGTAGGTAATGATGACGTCGGCCCCGGCGCGCGCGATCGCCGTCAGAATCTCCAGCACGACGCGGGGCTCGTCGAGCCAGCCCTGCTGCGACGCGGCTTTCACCATCGCGTACTCGCCGCTCACGTTGTACGCCGCCAGCGGGACCGGGACGTCCGGCCGGACGCGCTGAATGACATCCAGGTACGCCAGCGCCGGTTTGACCATGACCATGTCCGCCCCCTCGGCTAGGTCGAGGGCAATTTCCCGGCGGGCTTCCCGCGCATTAGGCGGATCCATTTGATAGCCTCGCCGGTCGCCGAACTGTGGGGCCGACTCCGCCGCTTCACGGAACGGTCCGTAGAATGCCGACGCGTACTTGGCCGAATACGCCATGATGGCAGTCGTGGTGAATCCCGCCTCGTCCAACCCGCGCCGGATGGCCGCCACCTGCCCGTCCATCATGGCGCTGGGCGCGACGACATCCGCCCCCGCCGCCGCGTGCGAGACCGCGGTGCGCGCGAGCAGCTCGAGGGTCGCATCGTTGTCCACCTGGCCATCCCGCAGCACGCCGCAGTGTCCATGCGAGGTGTACTCGCACAGGCAGACGTCGGTCATGATTGCCAGATCGGGATGGGCAGCGCGCAGCGCTCGCACCGCCTGCTGGACTATGCCGTCGCCGTCGTAGGCGCCGCTGCCGGCGGGGTCTTTGGCGTCCGGCAGCCCAAACAGCAGCACGGCGCCGATCCCAAGCCCTTGCGCCTGTCCCGCCTCGGCGACCAGTTCGTCGACGGACAGCCGGAACTGACCGGGCATCGAGGAGATGGGTTCACGGATCTTGCCGCCGCCCCGCACAAACAGCGGATACACGAACTGCTCCGGGTGCAGCCGCGTCTCGCGCGCCAGCTCCCGCATCACCTGCGTCCGGCGGAGCCGGCGGAGCCGAACGGTCACCTCAGGATGGTGTGAGACCTGCAGCAAGTGCGGCCCTCCTCTCTTCAATCACCGTCACGATGCCGTCGATGCTGTGCTGCGTCGCGACGGCCCCGACCTCCCACCCGGCTGCCTCCATGGCCTGCGCAGTGACCGGGCCGACGGCAACGGTCAGGACACTGCCGATGTCGTCGTCGATCCCCACCCGCGCCGCGAGCGCGGCGAAACCGCGGACGGTCGACGCGCTCGTGAAGATGATGCCATCGACCCCTTCCTCCCACGCACGGCGCAGCAGCGGTTCGGACTCCCGCGGAGCCTCGATGGTCTGGTAGGCGACCACCTCGTCCACGACGACCCTGCGGGCCCGCAGGGTCTCCGCCGCGGCGACGGAAGCGGACCGGCCCCGCACCCGCAGCACGCGCTGCCCTGTGGCGGCCGGCAGCTCGCCGCCGGCGGACTCGCCCAGGTATCGCGAGGGCAACCAGACACCGGTCATTCCGTATCCCGCCAGCGCGGCCGCCGTGCCCGGGCCGACGGCCGCCCACCGCAGCGCGGCAGGCATCGGCTCGGTCATCCCGATGGCCTTACGCCTGTTCAGCAGCATGTGCACGCCGTTCGCGCTCGTGAAGAGCACCCAGTCGTAAGTCCCCAATCTCCCCAGTGCTAGGTCAACATCGGTCCAAGACTCCGGCGGGGCGATGGCGACTGTCGGGACCACGACCGGATCGATCCCCAGCGCACGCAGACGATCGGCCAGCTCGCCCGCCTGGTCTGCCGGCCTGGCGATCAGGACCCGCGGCCGCCGCGTCATCGCTGTTGCCCGACCAATTCGCCGCCCTCCGTCTTCAATGGGGTCTGACTCTATTGAGGACCGTCTTTATTGGTGTCTGACCCCATTGAAGACCGAACTCTTGTTCCCTCAATCTGAATGAGGCCGGCGCCCTGCTCGAGCAGCTGCTCGGCGAGCGAGGTGCCGAGCGCCTCGGCCTGTGCAGGCGAACCTTCACGTGCGCCGCGAACAATCCGGCTGCCGTCGGGGGCGGCGACCGCCGCCCGGAGGACAAGCCGGCTTCCCTGCACATCCGCGTGGGCCGCCACGGGCAGCCGGCACCCGGCGGCGAGGCGGACCAGCACTGCCCGCTCGGCAGTCACCGCCTGCCGGGTCACCGCGTGATCGACCGCCCCGGCAATATCCCTGACCCGGACGTCGTCAGCCCGTATCTGCACGCCCAGCGCCCCCTGCCCCGGCGCCGGCAGCATGAGGTCCGGGCTCAGCCACTGAGTGACGCGCTGTTCTGCGCCGATCCGCCGCAGGCCTGCGCCGGCCAGGCACACGGCGTCGAGCTCCCCCGCGTCGACCTTCCGGACGCGCGTCTCGACATTGCCGCGGATGGGGACGATAACCAGGTCGCCGCGGTGCGCACGCAGGAAAGCCGCCCGGCGGGGACTGCTCGTGCCCACGCGGGCCCCCGGCGGCAGCGCATCCAGCGTGAGACTGCCGCGGCTCACCAGAACGTCGCGGGGATCCTCCCGTTTGGCGACCGCGGCCACCACAAGCCCGTCGGTGGAGGCGGAGGGAAGATCTTTCATACTGTGCACCGCGGCGTCGATCTCGCGGCTCAGCAGCGCCAGCTCGAGTTCTTTGATGAAGAAGCCAATGCCCGGCAGTGTCTCCAACGGCCGGCCTGGATGCCGGTCGGCGGTAGTACGGATCGTCCGGACCTTGAACGCAATCTCCGGATGCGCCCGGCGCAACGGCGCCAGCACCAGCTCCGTCTGCCGCATTGCCAGGGCGCTTCCGCGCGTGCCGATGACGCACTCACGGGTCGTGGTCCCGCTCATCGGGCGGCTCCAAAGGCGCCGCGGGCCGCCGCCACCGTACGTTCTATGTCGTCTGAGGTGTGCGCGGCGCTGACGAACCACGCCTCAAACTGCGACGGAGGCAGCAGCACGTCCTGGTCGAGCATGGCGTGGAAGAATCGCGCGAACGCGCGGGCGTCCGCCTTCGCGGCTTCTTCGGCAGTACGGGGCGGAGACGGCGTAAAGAACACCGTGAGCATCGAGGCCTCGCGCACGACGCAGGCCGGGGCACCGGCTTCGTCCGCAGCCTTGGCCAACCCGTCGGCGAGCTGTGCTGCTGCCGCCTCCAGGGCCGTATAGGTCTCGGGATCCGAAAGTTCTCGCAGCGTCGCCGCGCCGGCCGCCATCGCGACGGGATTCCCGGCCAGGGTCCCTGCCTGGTAGACCGGCCCCAGCGGCGCCAGCATCTCCATGACGTCGCGCCGGCCGCCATATGCGCCCGCGGGCAGTCCGCCGCCGATAATTTTCCCCAGGCAGGTGAGGTCGGGCGTCACCCGATAGCGGGCCTGAGCCCCGCCGCGCCCGAGCCGGAATCCGGTGATGACCTCGTCAAAAATGAGCAGCGCGCCGAGGCGGGCGGTCAGGTCACGGAGTCCAGGAAGAAAGTCCGGTGCCGGACGCACAACACCCATGTTGGCGGCCACCGGCTCGACGATGACAGCGGCGATCTCGCTGCCCCGCGCCGCAAACAGGCTGCGCACCGCATCGAGGTCGTTGTAGGGGAGGACGAGGGTATCGGCGACCGCGGCCGGCGGCACGCCGTCGGAACCCGGGAGGCTGAACGTCGCGACGCCGGACCCGGCGCGCGCCAGCAGCGTGTCGGCGTGGCCGTGGTAGCATCCGGCAAACTTCACGATCGTGTGCCGGCGCGTGAATCCGCGCGCGACCCGCACGGCGCTCATCGCCGCCTCCGTGCCTGAGCTCACGAAGCGCAGCAGGTCCATCGATGGTACGGCGGCCTGAATCATCCGCGCCAGGTCGAGTTCCAGCGGCGTAGGCATGCCGAATCCGGTGCCGCGGGCGGCAGTCTCGCCGATGGCGCGCGTCACGGCGGGGTGCGCATGGCCGAGGATGAGCGCACCCCAGGAACAGACATAGTCGACGTACTCGCGGCCGTCCACGCCGATGACGTGCGACCCGCGGCCCTCACGGACGACCACGGGCGTCCCGCCCACCGCGCGGAAGGCGCGGACGGGGCTGTTGACTCCGCCGGGAAACGTGCGCTCACTTTCTGCCAGGATCGCGGCGGAGGTCGTCCCTTCCACAGCCGGCCGGCTCATCGCGGGTCGTCCAGGCCGAAGAGGTCGGCGGCCAGAGACACGACCTGGTCTCCGGTCCCAGCAGCGGTGCTCTTCAGTTTCATGATGGGCGTGTGCAGAAGACGGGCGATCGCCGCCCGCATGGCCGCGCGCACCGCGTCTCTCTGGCGCGGGTCGAGGTCGCGCAGCCGCGCCCGCGCGACTTCCTCGTCGGCGATGCGTTTCCCATGCGCCTGCAGGGCGGCAATCACCGGGGCGGCCGCCCGCGCGTCCAGCCAGCGGGAGAACGCGGCCACGGCATCCTCAACGATGCGCTCGGCATCGCGCAGCGCGTCGGCGGGAATCACCTCCGCAGCGGCCGCGGAGGCGAGTGCATCGAGAGTGTGCAGCTGGACCCAGGGAAGTTCGGCCACGGCAGGATCCACGCCGTGCGGGGTCCCGAGATCGATCACATGCAGCTGGCGAGTACGCGGCCCACCCGCCGCGCAGGTCTGGGCGGGGAGTACCGGGGCCGCCGCGCCGACGGTGACCACGGCAACGTCGGCACTGCTGATCACGCCGGCGAGATCGTCCAATGAGATCGCCCGTGCCCCGCTCCGCCGGGCCAGGGCCCTGGCCGAATCCATGGAACGGTTGGCAACAGCGGTAATCGCGGCGCCCGCGGCGCTGAAGACTTTGACGACAAGCGCGCCCATTTCCCCGGCGCCGACCACCACAACGCTGCGGCCGCGGACTGTTCCGAGCGCGTTCCGGCACACCTCCAGCGCGACCCCCGGCACCGACGGTGCGCGGGTCGATAACCCGGTCTCACGCCGGACGCGCCGGCCGGTGGCCACCGCCACCTGCAGGAGGCGGTTCAGGACAGGACCCGCGGTCCCAGCGGCCTGCGCGGCCTCCAGGGCCCTCACGACCTGGCCCAGGACTTGGGCCTCGCCGACCACCATGGACTCCAGTCCGGCGGCCACACGCAGAACGTGGCGGGCCGCATCGGTTCCGGCCCGGTAGAACAACCAGGGGAAGATCTCAACGTCGGGGATATGCTTCGCGCGCGCCAGCGCGCCGGCAAGCTGCTCGCCGGTCAGCGCGGCGTCAGACCACACGTAGGCCTCGGTGCGGTTGCAAGTGGACAGCAGCGCCGCCTCGCGAGTGTCAGGCAGCGCGCCCAGTACCGATAGCGCGGGCCCAATCTCAGCGGGCAGAAACGCGACCCGTTCCCTGGCAACCAGGGAGGCGGTCTTGTGGTTGACACCGGTCAGGAAAAGGCGCATCAAGGCACGGGATCTTGAATCTGGGTAATCCTAGGTAATTGTTTCTGATTCTGCTGGAAGGAATCCTGCGAGAGCGGCTACAGAAGCTTGGCGCCGTTGATGTGCAGCTTGAACTCGCAGTTGAGGAACTGGGCGGCACGCCGGCACATGACCATGCGCGTCAGAAAGATCTCGAAGTACTCCATCACCTTCGACAGCTTGGTGTCAATGGTCAGTTCCAGGGTGATCGTCCGGCTCTTCTCATCCACCCGCAGGAACGAGTGCTCGACCGCGTAGTTGACCCGGTCGTGGATGTCAAACGTCGTGGGATCGGGGTTGCGCACCCGCGAGCGGTGGACGTCGGACTTGTCGGCAAGGATGACCGCCGCGCCCACCGGGCTGACCGGCTCGCCGTGCTTCTCCTCGTGGTTACCGATGGCCCCCATTACGACCGCCCGCTCGAGGGGCTCCATCCCCAGGCGCTCGAGGATGACGTTGGCCAGGTTCGCGCCGGTGTGCTCGTGATTGACCCGGCTCACGAGGTTCCCCATATCGTGTACATACGCGGCGATCGAGGCCAGCTGCGCCTCCCGCTCGGGGTAGCCCAGGCGCTTCAAGGTGTTGTACGCGATGCTGGCGGTGAGATTGGCGTGGCGGGATCCGTGTTCCGTATACCCGATCGCGCCGGTGTACTCGTTGGCCTTGTCGATGTAGGCCTCGACCTCAGGATCGCGCTTGACTTCATCAAGGGTCACTAGCTTTTGACCGGCGACCCCAGTTGTCGCTTCAGCCATGGGTCACGCCGTCGGAGGTGTCGTTAGCGTGGGAGCAGGTTGGTGCTCTTCCCGCTTCTTGTTCCGGACATAGCTGACCGCGCCCCGGTCGGCCTTGACGCGCAGGTTGGGCGCCAGCTCGAGGCTCAGTTGTTCGCCGTCCACGTCCATGATGGTCGCATGGAGGCCGCCGAGGGTCACGATGCGGTCCCCCTTCTTGAGCTTGCCCAGCATCTCTCGCCGCTTGCGCGACTGGCGCTGCTGCGGACGGACAAACATCAGGTAAAAGACCGCCAGCACCGCAAACCAGATGGCCACCGCAAAGGCGGGATTGGTTTGCGTCGCCGCTTGAAGCATCGTCACAGGTCACCTCATCGGGAGCAGTCGCCCTCTATCCTACCATGCCGTCGTGTAGGCTTCGAGCACCCGCTGCCTCCATGACGCAAATTCCCCACCGGCGATGGCCGCGCGGGCATCGTCCATCAGCTGGGTCAGGAAGGCGAGGTTGTGGTACGTCGCCAGCCGGGGCCCCAGCATCTCGTCGGTGTTGAAGAGGTGGCGGACATACGCCCGCGTGTACCCCAAGCACACCGCGCAGCGGCAGCCTGCGTCCAGCGGCCCGTCGTCCTCGCGGTAGGATGCGTTGCGGATGTTCACCCGTCCCTGCCGCGTGAAGATCGTTCCCGTTCGCGCCGTCCGCGTGGGCAGCACGCAGTCGAACAGGTCCGTCCCGCGGGCAATCCCATCCAACAGGTCGGGCGGCGCCCCTACGCCCATGAGGTATCTCGGCCGGTCGTGCGGGAGGTGCGCGCATACGGCCTCCAGCAGGGCGCCGGTCGTCTCCCGCGATTCGCCGACGCTGAGCCCGCCGATGGCGTATCCCTCAAATCCAATTTCAACCGTGCGCTCGGCCGCCTCGCGCCGCAGCGTGGGCGAGAAGCCTCCCTGGACGATCCCGAACAGCATCTGCCCCGCTTCGGCGCCGTGCGCCTTGGAACGGCGTGCCCACAGCAGGGTCAAGCGCAGCGCCTCGCGTGCCCGCGTGTCGTCAGAAGGATAGCCCAGGCAGACATCGAGCGGCATCACCACGTCGCTGCCGAGCTGCTGTTGGATCTGCAGCACCCGCTCGGGCGTGAACAGATGCTCGGACCCGTCCAGCGGCGAGCGGAACGTCACGCCGTCGTCCGTCAGCCGCCGCAGCCGGGCGAGGCTGAAGACCTGGAACCCGCCGCTGTCCGTCAGGATCGGCCCGTCCCACCTCATGAAGCGGTGCAGACCGCCGGCGCGCGCGATCACGTCCGCCCCGGGACGCAGATACAGGTGGAAGGTGTTGGCAAGAATCATCTCCGCCCCGACCTCCTTGACCTCCTCGGAGGTGAGGCCTTTCACCGTCGCCTGCGTCCCGACCGGCATGAATGCAGGCGTCCGCACGATCCCCCGCGGGGTGTGCAGGCGCCCCAGCCGAGCGTCCGCCGGGCCGCCTGACAGCAATTCGAAGTGAAATTCCGCCATGCCGCGAGCAGTATAGCACAGCAGCCCGATACGCCCTGAGAACCGGCGACAGGAATGCCTGGGCGAAAATGGAATTACCAATCTCGTCATGGACCAACAGCAGAAATCCCGCGAGGAAATTCTGGCCGCGATCAAAGCCAAAGCGGATGCCATACGCGCCCAGCGAGCCGACACCACAAAGGGTGAGCAGCCTGCCCAGGCGGCCGCCGCCGCCGCGGTACTGGAGACTCCGGTGTCGGCCGTCAACGCCGCCGGTCGGCCGGCCGGCAAGCCGCAGAGTGCAAAGGTCCGGGCGTTCGCCACCGTGTCACAGGGCATCGAACTGACCGCCGAGCGGGGTGAGGACGAGAATCTCCGCAAACTGCTGGGCGGCCTGGGGGCCTATCAGACCCCCCTGCGACCCGGCACATGGCAGCTGGATTACCGCTACTATGAGGAAGCGAAACGCCGCCTCACGCAGGCCGGGTACGAGATCGAGGAGGCGCAATACGGCCGCATTCCGCTGAGCAAGTGGACCCCGCACCTTGGGGGATGGTCGCGAGTGGAACCTTAACGGACGGGAACCGGGCACCGGGCACCGGATCGTGTAAGACTTGTGCGCGACTGACCGAGTCATGGAGGGCAGAGGGGGTACCTCCATGATCGCACGGTTTGAGCAGATGGAAGTATGGCAGCTATCACACCAGTTGGTTCTCGCCGTCTACAGGACCACGCAGGCGTTTCCACCGGATGAGCGCTTTGGCCTGACCTCGCAGATCCGTCGTTCGGCTCTCGCTGTTCCTGCCAACCTTGCCGAAGGTGGTGCTAGGGGTCACCGGAAGGAGTACCTTCAGTTCTGCTACGTCGCCCGCGGATCGGCTGCGGAGCTTCGGTACCTTCTGCGAGTATCCGCTGATCTCGGATACCTAACGATCCCTATCTTTGAACAAGTGACGACGCAACTTATCAGGGTTGAACAGATGCTCAATGGGTTGATCAGGTCCCTCAAGAAACCTCCGCACCAGCACGGTGCCCGAGGCCCGGAGCCCGAGGCCCGTTAGTGGCTACAAGATGAGCATCGCGTCCCCGAAACTGTAGAAGCGATAGCGCTCCGCAATCGCCTCTTGATACGCCCGCAGGATCAGGTCCCGTCCCGCAAAGGCGCACACCAACATCAATAGCGTCGTCTTCGGCAGGTGAAAGTTAGTGACCAGCGCGTTGGTAACCTTGAATCGATATCCGGGATAGATAAAGACTTCGCTCCACCCGCTTCCCGGTCGCACGGCTCCATCGTCGCCTCCGACGGTCTCCACCGTGCGCACGGCGGAGGTCCCGACGGCCACCACCCGGCCGCGGCCCCGGGCGGCAGTGAACACCGCGGCGGCCTCGGGGCCGACCTCATACCATTCCGCGTCCATCCGGTGGCGCGTGACGTCCTGCGCCGTGACCGGCCGGAACGTCCCGAGCCCGATGTGCATCGTCAGGGATACCACGCGGATGCCGCGCCGGCGAATCTCCTCCAACAGCGGCGGCGTAAAGTGGAGACCGGCGGTGGGCGCGGCAACCGCGCCGTCCGCTGTCGCGTAGACGGTCTGGTAGTCCTCCGGGCGCCGCAGCGGCTCATGGACGTACGGCGGAACGGGCATCTCACCGATCTGCCGGACGATGTCGAGAACGGACCGGTCGCTCTCGAACCGCACCAGCCGGACGCCCTCCGTTCCGGGCGTGATCACCTCACCGATCAGCTCCGGCGCGAAGTGCAGGCGCGTGCCGGTCCGCACACGCCGGCCCGGGCGCAGGAGGACTTCCCACACCTCTGGGCGCGGCGGTGGGTCCGGGGACTCACCCGCGGGACGCAGCAAGAGCACCTCCACGGCGCCCCCGGTGGCTTTCCTGGCCCGCAGCCTCGCCGGGATCACCCGTGTGTTGTTCAGCACCAGGACGTCGTCAGGCCGCAGCAATTCAGGAAGATCACGAAACACGCGGTGGGAGATCCGGCCGGTTGCCCGGTCGACGACGAGCAACCGGGCGGCATCGCGCGGCTCGATGGAATGCTGCGCGATGAGCTCCGGAGGGAGCGGGTAATCGAAGTCGGAGAGTTTCATACAATCGATGGGACAAGGGACCGGGGACCAGGGACCAGGTTTGTCCTACCTGCCTTCGATGTCGATGCTCGTGTAGTAGTACTTGAGGATGTCTTTGTAGGTGCGGCCGGCCGCCGCCATGCCTCGGGCGCCCCACTGGCTGAGACCGACCCCGTGGCCGGACCCGCGTCCAAAAAACTCCACTAGCGGCTGTTCGTCCGGGCTCAGGCGCACGGTGAACAGCGTGCTGCGCAGCACATCGGTTCCCAGGATTGCACGCAGGTCCGCGCCCCGCACCATCACGGTGCCGTGGGCGCCGGTGATCCGCACCGCCGCGACGCGTCCCGACCGGGTCGTCTCGGCGACCTCGATGCCCGTGATCTCACGGACCGCTCTGCCAGCACGGCGGAGCTTGTCCGTCAGCGCACCCAGGTCCACCCGCGCGATCCACTCGTGGTTGGGCGCCCCGGTGCTGAACGGGTCCGGCACCGCCTGCAGATAGGGATAGCGGCCGCCCCACACGAACTCGCTGCTCTCGGTGTACCCGCCGGAGTCGGAGTGGTAGGCGGCGAAGATCGGCGCACCCTGGTAGGTCATCACTTCCCCGCGCGTATCATCGACGGCCGCGGTGGCACGTGGATCTTCTGCGATCACGCCCCCATAGACCTGGGAGTCGGTGGTCGCCCGGACGTCATAGCCTTCGCTGGCGAACCGGTCCATGCTGTTGAGTGCCAGGGTGCGCGCCGCCACCGCCTGCGCGCGCAGCGCATCGGCCGGCCACCCGGGGTCCACCTCCATCTTCAGCACGCCGTACAGGTACTCTTCAAGATCGAGCTCGTTGATGACCGTCAGCCGGCCCGCCGGGGTCCGGCGGAGCTCGAGGGCGCCCCGGTAGGGACGAATGCCGACCAGCAGTCGCGCGCCGCCGGTGGGGGACAGCACAACCGTGTCGACGAACCGCCCTGCGCCCGGCGCGTCAATCCCTCCCGGCACGGCCACAAACTCGTAGACCCCGGGCTCCAGCCGCAGACTGACCAGCTGGCCGGCCACCAGCGCGATCGGTCGGTCGGTGGTGATCACCACCCGGTCCACGTCGCGCAGGATGCCCACGCGAATACTGTGGTCGCCGGAGGCCGGCGCGGGCGTGACCAGTCCCACGGCGAGGAGCAGCAGCGCGGTGCAGGCCATCAACCTCACACGCATGATTATCCGTGGGCCAGGAGCGAGAAGAGAAGTGTGAGCGCCAGATCACTCAAAAGAGCCGCCCCTGATTCCGAGGGTCCGCCGGTTCCGGCGGCGTCACCCCGAGGTGTTCCAGGGCGACCGGGGTGATGCGGCGGCCGGCCGGCGTGCGCGTGAGGAAACCGATCTTGAGCAGATACGGCTCAACGACTTCCTCCAGCGTCTGGGCCTCCTCGTTCAGTGTCGCCGCCAGCGCTTCGACCCCGACCGGACCGCCGCCGTAGACTCCAGCGATGGTGCGGAGGAGGTCCCGGTCGAGCGCATCGAGCCCGCGGCCATCCACGCCCTCGAACTCCAGCGCCTCCACCGCGACCTTCGCGGTGATCGTCCCGTCCGCCCGGACCTGCGCATAATCCCGGACCCGGCGCAGCAGCCGGTTGGCGATGCGCGGGGTGCCCCGGGACCGCCTGGCAATCGTCGTCGCGCCCTCCTCCGCTGTGGCAATCCCCAGGATGGAGGCTGACCGCTTGACCACCGAAACGAGGTCGTCCTCTGAGAAGAAGTCAAGGTGGTGGAAGATTCCAAACCGTTCCCGCAGCGGGGAAGACAGCAGTCCCGCTCGCGTGGTCGCGCCCACGAGCGTAAACGGGCGGAGCTGGTACCGGAGGGTCCGGGCGTGCGCGCCCTTCTCGATGACGAAGTTGACGCAGAAGTCCTCCATCGCCGGATACAGAAACTCTTCGATGACCCGCGAGAGCCGGTGAATCTCGTCGATGAACAGCACGTCGCGGGGCTGGAGGTTGGTGAGAATTCCCATGAGATCGCCGCCGCGTTCTAGCGCCGGACCGGAGGTCGTGACGATGTTGGCCTCCATCTCGCGGGCGATGACGTTCGCGAGGGTGGTCTTGCCCAGCCCCGGCGGCCCGTGCAGCAGTACATGATCGAGCGGCTCGCTTCGCTCCCGCGCGGCCTGGATGCTGATCCGCAGGCCCTCCACCACTTTGCTCTGGCCGATACACTCATCCAGCGTCTGCGGACGCAGGCTCCGGATGAATTGTTCGTCCGCGGTCTGATCGGTGTCCGTGCGTCCCGGTGCCGGCATCACGCGACCCCCGCGCTCCGCCCCGACCCGGCGAAGCCGGCCTGGGGATCCTGCTCGAGGCGGTAGACTTCCTGGAAGAGGTCTTCCGCGGTCGAGATACCCGGGTGCCGCCGCAGCGCTTCCTCGACCATGCGCCGCGCCTCGGCCGGTTTGTGTCCGAGCTGTCCGGTCAGGACGTCCAGCACCTCGGCCTTGAAGTCTTCGATCGCCGGCTCCGGCTTGACGTCCACGCCGCGAAGGAGTGCGTACTTGCCCATCTTCCCGTGGAGTGCCGCCACAATTTTCTCCGCCGTGCGCTCCCCGATGCCCGGGAGGCGGCGCAGGAACTGCACGTCCTTGCGCTCGACGGCGTCGGCGATGGTGTGAATCGGATGGACGATCGCCTTCATCGCCTTCGTCGGCCCCATGCCGTCTACAGTAATGAACCGCTCGAAGAATTCTTG
>JBIOWP010000149.1:0-8808 GCA_044868695.1 bacterium | reverse complement strand
CACCATGCCCTGGGCGAGCAGCAGCGAGAAGTACGCCTGCCGCACCCCGAAGGTAATCTCTTGTTTGATGCGTTCGAAGGTGGCCTCGGCGCCATTCAGGTTGGCCTCGGCCATCGCGAGCTGGGCTTCAATGCGGCCGCCGGAAGAGAGCGGGTATTGGAGGACCACCCGCGAGTCGTAGATGTTGGGCGACGGCGGCGGCAGCGGAGGAAACCCAGGGATGACAATGGGATCTTGTTCCTGCGTGCGGGTGTACCCTGCCGAAACGGTGCCCACGATCGCAGCACCCGCCCTGGCCTGCGCGAGCTGCGCCCGCGCGACCGAGACGTCGAATGCGGCGACCCGCAGCGACTGGTTCTGCTGCAGCGCCAGCGTGAGCGCGTCTCCCTGGGTGAGCGGCCGTGGCTGAGCCTGCGCGGTGGGCGCAGATTGGGCGAACACGGGTCCTGGCGCCACGGCCAGCAGGACGATCATGAGCGCTCCTGCGACGCTCGATGCTCTCTGTCTCACGCCGGCTTCTGCCTCCTTTGGATCTCGCGTGTCCTCGCAACTGGGGCTGTGCCGCTTCGCTCGGCGGCGTCGCGCGGGCGCACCGGGCGCGGCCGGGGGACGGCACCGTAGAGAAACACCCGAACTGCCTCTTCCATGATCTCGTCGTAATTGAACGGCACGACCCGCCGGCCCAAAATGATCTCCTGGAGCATCAGCATGAACATCATCATCCCCGGCAGGGCGCGTGAGGCGATCACCGGATTGAGGTCCCGCCGCAGATACCCATGTCGCATCCCTTCCCGAAGGAGCCGTTCGAGGGCCGTCGCAGCGTAGACGGGCGGAAGCAGCCGCGCGTACGCCTCCCGCACCGCCGGGTTGAGGCGCGGCAGCGCCGAGAAGAACACTTTGATGAATTTCGTGTTGGCGCGGACCCGTTTCACCGCGGCCGCCCCGATCCGAAGGAGTAGGGCCTCCATCTCGTCGGGGGTGGCAGGCGAGCGCTCCAGTAGTGGAGTCAGCTCGGGCAGCACGAGGTGGCGGGGAATGTGCATCAGCAATTCGTCTTTGCTGCGGAAGTAATTGTAGATACTGCCTTCGGACAGTCCGGCGGTGCGGGCGATTTCAGTCACGGTCGCGCGGTCGAACCCCCTGCGGGCAAAGACCTGCGCCGCCGCGGCGAGAATCTGCGCGCGCCGGGCCCCCTCCAGGCGGGCTTTCGCTTCACCGCTTACACGAGGCATGAGAATGATGAGTGAGCATTCACTCAATATATATACTCCCACGAACGCCGAGGGGGTGTCAAGAGGCAACGGAGACGGCCCACCTGGGCCATCCCACGATGACCCATGTGGGCTATTGAAAGGAGGGGACAGTCCCCTCCTTCTGTGGTCGAGGGTGCGGGGGCGAACCCGGCGGGTCGTGCTAGAGCCAGCGGCTGGGGGAGACGAGGATCTCGCCCCGATCGTTGGTGCCACCGAATTCGATCAGGGACACATAGCGGTCGATCATTTTCTGCCGCGGGGCCGTCGTTTCGATGAGGACGCCGATGCCGGTGACCTCCGCGCGGAACTCACGCATCAGGTCGAACACGCCCCGTGCCGTCCCCCCGCCCCGGAGGAAGTCGTCGATGAACAGGACTTTAGCCCCCGGGGTGACCGCCCGCAGGGGCAGCGTCATCGACTGCACGGCCTTCGACGATCCCGAGACGTAGTTCACGCTGACCGCGGGGCCCTCGGTGACCTGGGCCGCGCCGCGCCGGATGGTTACCAGCGGCACGTCGAATGCCCGCGCCGTCATCAGCGCCACGGGAATGCCCTTGACCTCCATGGTCAGCACCGCGTCCGGCCTGGTCTCCTCAAAGAATCCGGCGAGCGCCTCGCCCAGCGCCGCGGCGTAGTATGGCGTCGAGGAGAGGTCGCTGGTGTACAGGAAGCCGCCGGGCAAGAGGCGCGCGGGATCGCGCAGCCGCTGGCACAGCTCTTCGACCAGCACCCGGGTCCGCTCCCGGCCGCGCGACGGCAGGTACCGCACGCCCCCGGCGGCGCCGGCCAGGGTTTCCACCTTGCCCAGGTGGAACCTGTCGAACGCCTGGCGCGTCAGTCCCAGGTCCTCGCTGACCGTGGATTTGGCGGCCCCCAGCATCTCGACAAATGTCCCCAGCGAAAACAGCCGGTAGGGAGCACTCAGCAGGTGGTAGGCTATGACCACCATCCGCTCGCCGCGGCGGAGACGGCCGCCCTTGCGGCTCCGCTCGGTCATGCCGCGCTACGGCTCACGCCGCCGCCCCAATGCCGCGCGTATCAGCTCCAGGTTTTCCGGCTTCCCGGTGTCGACGTCCAGCGCGACTTCCGGCCGTGGGATGACCACCGGCTGGACGGCGATTCCCACCACCTCCGTCGCTCGGGCCACCATCTCTGCGATGCTCAGCCGGCCGGACGCGAACCGCATGACCGTTGCCCAGCCGAACACCTGCGCCAGGAGCCACGGCTTCTTGCGCGCGGCGATGAGGCGCTCGACGAACGGACGCACGCGGTCGATCACCGTGGGATTGAACAGCATCAGGCTTCCGCCGCAGAACGTGCCGTCGGTGAGGGTCACATACGTCTTCTGCGCGGCGGGAAACTGCCGGTCCATTGCCTCTTTGGGGACGATCGCGTAGTAGAAATCCGCGCGCCGGACCGCGCAGCCCGCCAGAAATTCATCCACGATCGGGCCCGTGACCAGGGGAATGTCGGACGCCGCGACGAGCATCGCCTCCGTGGCGCCGAGGGTCTGGACCGCGCGGGCGACGTTGCCCATGATCGTGCCGCCGTCGGCGACGATGGACAGCCCCGGGGGCAGCACAGCCCGCAGCGCATCGGGCGGACCCGCTACGGCGATCCGCCCGATCCCCCGTGCCTGCTGCAGGGCTGAGATGACGTGTGCGACCAGAGAGCGCCCGGCGATCTCCAGGAATCCCTTGTTGGGCAGGCCGGAACTGAGACCGGGCTCAGCTCCACCTCCGGCCAGCACAATCGCGTCTACCATAGACTACGTTGGAACGTTGAAACGTTGGAAGGTTGAAGCGAACAGAAAGTCCGGCCGCCCGGTGCCGTCACGGTCCAACGCTTCAACGATCCAACGCTTCAACGGTCGGTCCCGGCTAGCCTCACCTCGCCAGGATGGCGCCCATGATGGCCAGCGAGACCAGTTGGTACCCGTTGTTGAGGAGATACAGGTTCCATGAGCGCTTCTCGTACAGGACACTGGCCAGCGTGACCGTGGCGATAAACCCCAGCCACACCCAGAACCCGGCCTGCACGCCGGCGGCGAGCGTCTTCGCGCCCATCATGCCGACGAGTTTGGCGAGCACCGCCGCGGTCACCAGGGACCCCACGAACTGGATCGCATACATCCGGCCCATCCCCTCGCGGCTGATGCCCTGCGGGTTGATGCCCATCATGGACATCCAGGTCTTGCCGAACAGCGGACCGTACCAGATGAAGCCGACCACCAACTGCGCAATTGCAGCCAGGATAATGCCCGTCCAGTTCACCTGATATCACCCCCCCAGAGAATGGACAGCCCGTTACCGCTCCTCTGCGAACGTCCGGGTCACCTGGACCTCGACCCCCGGCAGAGCTGCGAGCTCGTCAGCGACCTTGCGGGCCGCCGCCTCGTTGGCCATGAGACCGAAGACCGCCGGGCCCGTGCCGCTGAGGCCCGCGCCATAGGTCTCGCCAGTGAGGATGCGCGCCTTCAGGTCGCCCACGATCGGGTGCAACGGGATGATGAGGTCCTCAAACACGTTGCGCAGGAGGCGACCCACCCCACGGATATCCTCGTGTTTCACGGCCTGCACCATCCCCGCGGTGTCCGGCCTCCCCGCGATCGCCGCGGTGTTCAACTGCCGGTAGGCCCACTCGGTGGAGACAGCGATCTCCGGCCGGGCTATCACGACCCACGTCGTGGGGAGCGGCGGGAGGAACGAGAGACGCTCCCCGCGTCCCCGCGCGGCCGCCGCACCGCCCTCCAGGAAGAACGGCACGTCGGACCCCAGCTTGCCGGCGAGCGCCATCAGCTCGCGCCCGTCGAGCCGCAGTTTCCACATCTGTGCCAGCCCGAGCAGCGTCACGGCGGCATCTGCGCTGCCGCCGCCCAACCCCGCGGCGACCGGGACGCGCTTGACCAGTTCGATCTGCACGTTGCGCTCGACGCCAAACGTCTCCCGGAGCAACTGCGCCGCACGGACCACCAGGTTGCGATGGTCGTTGGGGACGTCCCCGTTGCTGACAACGACCTCGACGCCGCCGCCCGCCTCGCGGAGTGTGATGGAATCGTGCAGGGCGATGGTGTGCATCACGGTTTCGATCTCGTGATATCCGTCGCTGCGGGCTCCCAGGACGTCGAGGGTGAGATTGATCTTGGCGTAGGCGTTGAGATGCAGCTCTTTCACGGGCTTGCCTCCCTCCACCGGCTTACCGACCTCCACGGGCATGGCGGGCGCACCTCCGTTGGATGGTGACGTTGCAGCGCAGCCCCACACCGCCTGGGGCGGGGCGCCGCAGGCGCAGGCGGGACGGGAGAGGAAGAGCGGATGGCATCACGTAGGATCCGTATCCTGTTGCTTAGGTACGCGCCCGCCGAATTCCTTGCGAGAGAGACCGCCCGGCCCCCGTCCGCGGCGTGAGCGCAATTGCCCCGCCCGGTGGCATATCATATGATAGGAACCGCCTCAGGCGGCACGCCCCTCTGGCCGCCGACGGTCCGAATCAATGAGCCACGGCCGCGATCCTAGGCGTTGGGCATGGGGGCGGCTCCCACGTCGCCCCGTCCGCTGGTCGGTCGACCTCCGCGACCAGTGGGCGATCCATGCGCGCCGGGTGCTGACCGGCCTGCCGGTCGCCATGGTGGGCATCGCGCTGGGCGTTGGGGTGTACGTCACCACGCACAGCGGGGCGTTTACCGGCGACTCCGTCGTGCCCAGGCCCCAGGGCGGCGCGCGGCCGTTTACGTCCCCGCTGGGTCTGGCCCGGCGGACCAACATTCTGTTCATCGGGATCGACGTCACCATTAACGAACGCCGGCAGGTCGTGCCGGTCGCGCGGGCCGACACCCTGATGCTGGCCACCTTCGACCCCCAGCACGCCCGCGTCGGCGTCCTCTCCATCCCCCGTGATGCCTTGACGCTCATTCCCGGGATCGGCGCCGAGAAAATCAACGCGGCGTATGCCCACGGCGGGCCCCGCCTGACCGTGCGCGCCGTGGAAGACCTGCTGGGCGTCCCCGTGCACTACTATGTGAAACTTGGGGCGTCCTCGTTTGCTCACATCATCGACGCGTTGGGCGGGATCGCGATCGACGTCGAGAAGGATATGAAGTATACCGATACCTGGGCCAACCTGTACATCGACCTCAAGAAGGGCCGCCAGACGCTCTCCGGCGAGCAGGCCACTCACTACATCCGGTTCCGTCAGGACGACGAGGGCGACATCGGCCGGATCCGGCGGCAGCAGCAAGTCTTGCTGACGATCTTCAAAACGCTGAAATCACCCGGCGCGATCCTCCGGGCTCCCCAACTGCTCCGCGCGGTCTCTCGGAACACACAGACCAATCTCAGCGCGAGCGAGGTGCTGGCCCTCGGGTGGTTCGCCGCCCGGCTCGGCACCGGCGCCATCCACACGGCCACCGTCCCCGGCGAGGCCGGGCCCGTCTATGTGATCGTGAATGATGCGGAGACGCGCCGGGTCGTGGCGGAGATGTTTCTCGGCGTGGATACCGGAACGCTCGCCTCGACCGCGGTGGAAGTACTCAACGGCAGCGGGATCCCCGGGCTGGCGCGGCAGACCGCCCAGCGCCTCGAACGGCTGGGCTTCCGGATCGTCCGGATTGACACCGCGCCGGTGCCGGTGAGCACGACGACGATCATCGACCACGCGGGACGCCCCGAGGTCGCCCGCGTCCTGGCAGAACTCCTGGGACGCACGCGTATCACGCGCGAGGCCGGCGACGGCGCCGATATCACGATCGTGGTCGCGCGGGACCTGGCGGCCCGGTCTTCCGTGATGGTGTCGTCGCAGGCGCGCTGACGGAGGCAGGCAGGTGCCTTCTGATCAGCCGGGCCAGGCGGGCGATGCCCTCCTGGATACTGGCTTCTGACGGAAACGAAAAGTTCAGCCGCATCGTGTTGGCCCCGCCTCCGTCGGCGTGGAATCCCGTGCCCGCCACATAGGCCACGCCCTCGTCTTCCACCGCTTCGCGCAGCAGGCGCTCGGTATCCATCCCCTCAGGCAGCGTCACCCACAGGAACAACCCACCCTGCGGATGCGTCCATGCGACGCCCGCGGGCATCTCGTGTGCGAGCGAGGCGACCATCACGTCCCGCTTCCGGCGGTACAGGGCCACGATGCCGGGGATCCGGCGCGCGAGATGGCCTCCCGCGCAGAACTCCGCGGCAATGGCCTGGGTCAGCGCCGGGCAACACAGGTCGATGCCCTGCTTGGCGGTGACACACTGCTGAATGCATTCGTCGGACGCCGCCATCCACGCGATGCGTAGTCCTGGGCACAGCGTCTTGCTGAACGTCGAAAGGTAGATGACCCGCCCGTCGCCATCGAGCGCAGCCAGTGGCGGCGCCGCCGCTCCCTCAAAGCGCAGCTCCCGGTAGGGGTTGTCCTCAACCACCAGGGTTCGATACTCCCGGGCCAGCTCCAGCAAACGGCTGCGGCGGTCAGCGGCGAGCGTGACGCCCGAGGGGTTCTGAAAGTCCGGGACCACATAGATCAGCTTGGCCCGCCGCCCCTCCCCCGCCAGCTGCGCCAGCGTCTGTGCCAGGACGTCCATCCGCATCCCGCTGGCGTCCTGCGGCACGCCGACCATCTGGACACGGTAGCTGCGGAAGACCTGCAGGGCCGCCATGTACGACGGCAGGTCGACGATGACCGCGTCCCCCGGATCCAAAAACACCCGCCCCACCAGGTCGAGTCCCTGCTGCGATCCCAGCGTGACCAGGATCCGGTCCCGCGTGGTGCGGATGCCGTCCCTGGCCAGCCACTTCACGAGCTCGTCCCGCAGGCGCGCGTCGCCTTCCGTGGGCCCATACTGCAGCACGAGGTTCGCCTCACGGTCGAGCACCTGCGCCATGATCGCCTTGAGCTCCTCGACGGGGAACGTTGCGGGGTCGGGCAGGCCCCCGGCGAACGAGATGACGCCGCCGCGCCGCGTGAGCTTGAGCAGCTCGCGAATGAGTGAGCGTGTCATCACCCGGGCGCCGGCTGAGTAGAACTCGTTCCACTCGATGGACATGGCCTCTCCGTTACGGTCCTTCCGCGACCGGCGCCTCGTTCCTCCGGCGCAGCGTCTCCGCAACGGCCTCCGCGAGCGCGGCGAACTCGCGGAGGTCGAGCGTTTCTCCGCGCCGCCGGGCCACGATGCCGGCGCGCGCGCATGCGGCGTCGGCCTCCGCCCCGGTCAGCGGAATGCCGCCGGCCAGGGCGTTGCGCACGGTCTTGCGGCGCTGACCGAAGGCGGCCCGCACCACACGGAACAACATCGCTTCATCGGCGACCGGCGGGGTGGGCGCCGCGCGCACCTCCAGGCGCACGACCGCCGACTCCACGTCGGGCGGGGGCACGAAGGCCGACGGCGGCAGACGGGCAACGAGCGAGACGTCGGCGCGGTACTGCACCGCAACCGACAGGACCCCATAGTCCCTGGTGCCGGGCGGGGCCCCCATCCGCTGGGCGACTTCCCGCTGGACCGTCACGACCAGACGCGCCAACCCCAGCGGCTGCTCCAGCAGGGAGACGACCAGCGTCGCGGCAAGGGAATAGGGCAGGTTGGCGACGACTTTTCGAGGTCCCGTGTGCCCGGCGAACACATCGGCCAGCTCGAGCGAACGGATGTCGCCGGGGACGACGTGCACATTCGCGAAGGGCGACACGGTTGCGCGCAGCACCGGCAGCAGCGTCCGGTCGACTTCGACCACGATGACGCGGCCGGCGCGCTGCGCCAGCGCCGCGGTGAGCGTGCCCAGCCCTCCGCCGACTTCGAGCACCGTGTCGTCGGGCGTCAGGTCCGCGGCGGCGAGAATCTGGTCAAGCCCGCGGCGGCTGACCAGGAAATGCTGTCCAAAGCGCTTGCGCGGCCGGACGCCGAACCGGCGGAGCAGATACGCGGTCCCGGCAGGCGTGGCCAGATCGTCCGGGAGTCCCGGCATCACCGTCCTGCGGTGTCGAGGACGTACACGCGCACGCGGCGCACGCCGTAGCGCAGCGCGTCGCGCGTTGAGTCGAAGCCCAGGTCGATCCGCAGCCCTTTGATCCGGCCCCCGACGTCACCGGCAACGGCGTAGCCGTACCCCTCCACGTACAGGCTGCTTCTCAGGGGAATGACGGTCGGATCCACCGCCACGATGCCGTACCCGGCTCTCATACCGGTGGAAGTGATGTCGTCGACGCCCCGGCAGCAGAACGGAGCGTAGGCGGTGGCCAGCATGTCGAGGAATTCGTGTCCCGCAAACGGCCCCCCGGAGGCGACCCGGGCCAGCGTCCCGACACTGATGACTCGGTCCAGGCTGGTCCGGACCAGCCGCTCACCCACGAGGTCCTTCCCGACGACCACGCCGTCGGCCAGCGTGATCTTGTAGAGCCGCTCGTTGACACCGCTGCGCCCTGGGTGAATGACGCGGAGCAGCCCGCGCGGCGCCGTGGGATCGGCCGACGCGTGCACCCGGTACGGAATCCGCTGCTGTTCGGTCACCACGCGGTGTTCGATCCGCACCACGCGGACGGTCATCCCGCTCGCCAGCGGCGTCTGCAGGCCGGGCTCCACGCGATC
>JBIOWP010000148.1:0-6924 GCA_044868695.1 bacterium | reverse complement strand
ACGGTGGGAGGCCGCAGCGTGACTGCGGCCTCCCGGGGAGATTTACTTCGGGAGGGGGAACACTTACCACGTCCACTTCTTCACGAGGCCGTCCCGCACCGAAGCGGTCCCATACTTCAGGAAATCGTACTTGATGACGTTAAAATCCTGGAACCGCGGCGCGATCCGCGGGACAGTGGTCTTGCTGTTGGACGGGATCTGATACGACTGCCCGTCGCGGGCCGCGAGCGCCTGCGCCTCGGGCGTCAGGGCCCACTCGATGAATGCAACGGCATTGGCGCGATTTTGCGTGGCCTTCACCAGACTGAGCCCGCCGATCTCATAGCCGGTGCCGTCGCGGGGCGCCCCGTAGGTGATCGGAAACCCCTTCAGCACCTGATCCACCGCATCGTGAATAAAGGTGATGCCGACGGCGACCTCGCCGCGGCCGGCGAGCTGTCCCGGCGCCGCCCCGCTCCGCGAGTACTCCGCCACGTTCTTGTGGATGGCCCGGAGGAGATCGAATGCCCCGCTTTCCCCGTAGACCTGAACCAGCGTTGCGATTAACGTGTAGCCGGTGCCCGAGGTATTCGGGTTCGGGTACGCGACGAGACCCCGGTACCGTGGGTCGGCCAGTTCTTTCCAGGTCCGCGGGACCGGCAGGTTCTTCTCTTGCAACAGCCGGTCGTTCAGCGCCCAGCCGAGGATCCCCGCATAGAGGGGGATGTACTTGCCGGCCACGGCCTCGCGAAATTCCGCCCTGAGATCGGACCACGCCTTGGGCCGGTAGAACTCGGTCAAGCCGTCTTCATTGGCCACGATGTGCGGGTCCCCTGTTCCACCGAACCAGACATCAAAGGATGGGTTCTGGCGCTCTGCCCGCAGCCGGGCCAGGGCCTCCCCGGAACTCAGCCGCACAAAATCCACCTGGATGCCGGTGGCCTTCGGGAATTCCGCCTTGACCGCGTCACACCAGGCGGGGTTCGGACTGCACAGCACGGTCACTTTGCCTGACGGCGCCGCGTAGGCCGCGCTCAGCGAGACCATCAGCAGCGCCAGTATCAGAACCACAACTCTTCTCACGCTCATCCCCCCTCGGATGTACTTCGCCGTCCCCAACCGACCCCTTGCAGGTGCGGGATTAGGGAGCCGGGATTAGGGATCAGTAACCGGGGGATTCGAATCCCGGATCCCGGATCCCAGTTCCCGCCTGTCCGACGCAGGACTCTCCTCCGGTCGAAGCACATGAATGTGTTCTGCGGGGATCTCCAAAAAGACGTCCCCCGTCGCGAGCGTGGTCTCGCCAGGCGCCGGCACGTCGACGATCCACGTCATTCCCGCGGCTTGGACCCAATACCGCGCCAGCGTCCCCAAGAAGCTGCTGGCCGAGACCCGTCCCGGTAGCACATTGTCTCTTCCCGCGGGCGCGGTGCGGTGCAGCCGGATCGTTTCCGGCCGCAGGACTGCCGTGACGCGCCCATCGCCCGCCCGTTCACGCGGACCGTCGGCGGCGACGCGGAGCGTGGCCCCGCCGACGCGGAGCGCGCCGGGACCGGCGGCCTGCGCATCCAGGAAGTTCGCCAGCCCCACAAAATCCGCCACGAAATGGTTGGCCGGGCGGTGATAGATCTCCGTGGGGGTGCCGATCTGCTGCACACGGCCCCGGTCCATCACGGCGATGCGGTCGGATACCGCCAGCGCTTCTTCTTGATCGTGTGTCACATACAACGCCGTCTTCCCGAGCTGCCGCTGCAGCTGGCGGATCTCGGTCCGGACTCGCACGCGCAGTTTGGCGTCGAGGTTCGACAGCGGCTCGTCCATCAGCAGCACTTCCGGCTCCACCACCAGCGCGCGCGCCAGGGCGACGCGCTGCTGCTGGCCCCCGGACAGCCGCGCGGGAAATGCCTGCTCGACGCCGGCCAGCCCGACCAGACCGAGCGCGGCAGCGACGCGCCGGCGCATTTCCGGTTCTCTCACCCGGCGCATCCGCAGGCCGTACGCGACGTTGTCGAACGCGGTCATGTGCGGGAACAGCGCGTACTCTTGAAACACCATCGCCGTCTGCCGCCGGTGCGGAGGCAGGTCGTTGACGCGCGTTCCCCCGATCAAGACATCGCCGCGATCCGGCGGGTAGAACCCGGCCACGATGCGCAGCGTCGTGGTCTTTCCGCACCCGCTGGGTCCCAGCAGCGTGAAGAAGGATCCGTCGGGCACGTCAAGCGAGACGCGGTCGACGGCGGGCATGGCCCCGAAGCGCTTGGAGACCTCGAGCAGACGCACCTCAGCCATGACTCACCCGGCCGGCAGACCGCGCAGGGTGCGGCCGATGGTCAGGCGTGCGGCGCCGACCGCCACGAAGGTGACCCCCAGCAGCGCCGTGGTCAGCGCCGCCGCCGCTCCCCAGAAGCCGCCCCCGATCATGGAGAGGATCGAGTACGTGGCGACCAGGTTGCGCGGAGTGACCAGGAACACGACGATGCTGAGATTGGTGACCGCGCGGATAAATGACGTCACGAAGGATGCCGCGAATGCCCCGCGCAGCAGCGGGAGGTACACGTCGATGAGCACGCGCAGCCCGCTGGCGCCCAGGTCGGCGGCGGCTTCTTCGATGGAGCGGTCGATCTGCCGCAGCCCCGCCGCCGCGGCCTGGTACCCGAAGGGAATGTGCCAGAACGCCAGCGCGAGAATCAGGATCCACGGCGTCCCGCCGAGCAGGAGGGGCGGCTCGTTGAATGCCAGCAGAAACCCGATGCCGATGAAGACGCCCGGCAGCGCGCCGGGCAGGACCGCGAGAAAATCCAGGACACGCTCGACACGGTACCGTCTGCGCGACGCCAGGAACGCGGCGACGAGCGCGATTACGCTGGTCAGCAGCGCGCTGACCGCGCCGACCTTCACGCTGTTGACGAGATGGCTGCCGCCCTGCGCCAGTCCGAGCCGCCAGTGATCCAGCGTGAACGTCCAATCATAGCCCCACGTGCGGGCGAAGGCGCCGGCCAGCACGGCCACGTAGACCAGCAGTATCATCACGGCGACGCCGGCGGAGAACGCGAGCAGCGGCCAGGTGAAGTACCACGGCGTGGCCGGCCGGGCGAGGCGGGAGCCGCGACCGGTGATCGCCGTGTACAGCCGCCGGCTCACCCACACCCGCTCGAGGACGAACAGGCCGGCCGTCGGCACCAGCAGCAGGCTGACCACCACGGCCGCGCCGCTGAGGTCGGCGAGCCCCTCGATGCGAAACCAGGCCTCCGTCGCCAGCAGCGGGAACCCGCCGGCGATGACGACCGCGTTCCCGAAGTCGGCCAACACGGAAATGGCGACCAGCAGCATCGCCGCCGCCACGCCGGGCCGCGCAAGCGGGAACGTGACGGTGCGAAACAGGCGCCACTCGCTGGCGCCCAGGTCGCGCGCCGCGTGCTCGAGCGTGGGGTTGATGGCTTCCAGCACCTGGCCGATGATCAGCGCGGCATACGGGAAGAACGCCACGGTCTGAACGAGCCACAACCCCTGCCAGCCGAAGATGTTGACGTCCAGACCCAGCAGGGCCCTGGTAATCAACCCCTGCCGGCCGAACATCAAGATGTAGGCAAACGCCACCATGAACGGCGGCGCAAAGAGGGGGAGGAGGGAGAGGAGCTGGAACCCCCTCCTCCCCGGCAGATCCGCGCGGCTGGTGGCGTAGGCGTACAGGAACCCGACGACCGTGGCTGATGTGGTGGAGAGGACCATCATCAGGAGGCTGTTGCGCGTCGCCGTGATCCACCGGCTATTGTGCGGCGCCGCCAGGTAGTCCGCCACCGCCGGGTAGCTGATGACGCGCAGGGTCGGGTACAGCACGAAGCCCAGCAACACCGCGCCCACCTCCACAAAGGCGGCCAGCAGGCCGGGGTCGCCGACCCGGAGCGTGAATCGTGAATCGTGATTCGTGGTTCGCCTCACGGTGTCATGGAGCCCGTTACTTTCCGATTTCGCGCTGCCACCGCTCGCGCAGGCGGGCCATGTTGTCGATCGCCCACTGCCGGTTGTAGTTGACGAACTTCAGCGTCGTGAGCGCCGGCATCCCCAGGGGCGACGGAGCGTCAGTCCGGGTCGGATACCGGAGCCCGAACTTGCCGTTGATGTCCTGCGGGACGCGGCCGAGCATGAAGTCGACGAACCGTTTGGCGCCGTCGGGATTGGGCCCACCCGCGATAATGGACACCGCGCCGATCTCGGTCGCCGTGTCCGACGGGAAGACGATCTCTACCGGGAATCCCTGGTTGACGGCCATCGCGCGGATGTCGTGACCCCAGTTCATCCCCACCAGCGCCTCGCCGCGCGACACCAGGGTAATGCCGGCCGGGGCGGTCGGTGTAAAGGTGGCGTTCGCCGCCAGTTGCTTCAGCCACTCGAATGCGCGGTCCTCATTCCCGAGACGGAAGATCTGCGTCGCCATGAAGATGAACCCACCGCCGGTGGTGATGGGGCTGGGTAGCACGACCTGTCCGCGGAAGGCGGGGTTGAGCAGATCATCCCAGCTGGCCGGCGACTTTACGCCGCGCGAGGTCATCTCGTGTTCAAACCGGTCGCGGTTGTACATGATGGCCAGCGCGCCGATGTACCAGCCGTACCAGTGGCCGCCCGCGTCGTAGAACTCGCGCGCCAGCTTGGCCTCCGCCAGCCGGGGCGATTGGTACGCCTGGAGGAGCCCTTCGCGCGCCAGCGGCGCGTGGAAATCCGCGGACCCGCCCATGAAGATGTCGGCCTGCGGCCGCGCCTTCTCTGCGCGGATGCGCGTGGCCAGCGTGCCCGCCGCCGCCAGGGTCAGCGCCTCGGTGCGCAGACCCGACGCCCGCTCAAACGCCTTCAACACCTCGCTCGTGACCGTGGCGTCGAGCGCAGAGTAAACCACAACCTTGCCGCCCTGCGCGCCGGCGCCGGGACCCACACCCAGCGTCGCCGCCAGGATCAGCATCAACAGCGTTGCTATCCTCCGCATGCTGTCCCCTCCCCTTGAGTTACCTACATCTGCACGGTCCGATTGAGCACAAAGCGGTCGATCACCTCCGCAAGCCCCTCTTCGTCGTTGGTCGCCGTCACATAGGCCGCCTGGGCTTTGAGCTCGGGCGGCGCGTTGCCCATGGCGACGCCCAGTCCCGCAGCGCGAATCATCTCCAGATCGTTGAGGTTGTCGCCGACGGCGATCACCTCCGCGAGGGGAATCCGCAGCTGCCTCGCCACAAATTCGAGGGCGGCGCCCTTGGAGTTCCCTTGCGGGAGAATCTCCAGATACGTGTCCTCCGAGAACACCGTGTTGATCGGCATGGGCAGCGCGCGGACCTGTTCTTGCAGGCGCACGAGGTCCTCGCGCGCGCCGATAATGAGGATCTTCATCGGTTCGCTCGGGAGAAATGCCACCAGGTCCCCGACTTCCTCCACCGTCAGGCTGTCTTTGCGCTGGTACTGGCGAGTGTACGCGCTCGCGCGGTCCGTGTACACGCGGTCACCGGCGTACAGGTGCGGCTGCACTTCAGGAAACTTGCGCAGCAGCTCCAGAACCGCGCGGGCATGATCGTAGGCCAGCGGCACACGGCGCAGGACCGTCCCGGTCTGAAAATCATACACCAGTCCGCCGTTGTACAGGATGGCCGGCGGGTCGGCCCCCAGGGCCCGGAAGTACTGTTCGGCCGACGGCCAGATGCGCCCGGTCGCCAGGCACACCCGCACGCCTGCGCCCCGGGCCTCCCGTACCGCGGCCAGCACGCGCGGCGTAATCTCACGGGTGGACGTCACCAGCGTGCCGTCGATGTCAGCAACCAGCAGCCGATAGCGCATCCGGTTCACCATTCACGATTCACGCTGTTGGCTCCGCCAGGGGTAGCGTCACGTTCTTTTCGGATTTCACCGCCTGATAGCATGCCTCGACGAGCTCGGTCGCCCGATACCCGTCCTCGGCGGTCACAGCCGGCGGCCGGTCACCCTGGCAGGCGTCGATGAACAGCCGGTCCTCGGTCGCATACCCCCACTTCTGCTCGAACGGCATCTGGTGGCAGTCTACCGCTTCGACCTGGTCGCGCATCCCGGGCGAGAACCAGGCGCGCTCGAGTTCCTCGGTCACCACCGTCCGATGCTCACCGTAGACTTCCACGCGCTCGTATGGATAGAGCCAGCTGGTGTGGGCCACGCTGGTCAGCGACGTGACCACCCCGCCGGCGAAGCGCAGCATCACCACAAAGCCGTCAAGTTCCTTGTAGACGCTGCGCCGCGCCCACCCTTGAAGCTCCTTGACCTCCCCGAACAGGAAGCGGCCCATGTCAAACAGGTGGACCGGCGTCTCGTACAGGTACCCGCCGGTGACCGACGGGTCGGAGGTCCACGGCGGCTGCCGGAGCTCTCCGCGGTTATGCTTCATTTGAGCCAGCAGCGGGGTAATGCGGCCCTCTTCGATCAGCGACTTGGCGAAGCGATACACGTTCGCGAAGCGGCGGTTGAACCCCAACTGGTAGAGGCCGCGCGCGCGTTTCGCCGCCTCGCGGATCCTCCACGCTCCCTGCAGCGACGTGGCCATCGGTTTTTCTGAGAAGACGTGCACGCCCGCTCCAAGCGCCCGCAGGACCGGTTCGACGTGGTGGGTGTTGGGTGTGCACACGTACACCGCGTTCACCCCCGCGTCCAGGAGCGTGTCCAGGGACGGCAACGGTTTCGCCTTCACCTCATCCGCCAGCCGCTGCGCAGCCTGCGGTACCGCGTCGGCCACCGCGACGAGCTCAACCCGCGGATCGGCTTTGAGGTCCAGCGCGTGGATGCGGCCGATGAACCCGCACCCCAAGAGGCCCACCTTGACAGCCATATCCTCCTCCAGTCGTTACCGGCCGTTTCTCAACGGGACGGGGACCGGAGGCACAGCAGTGTCTGGTCCCGGGTCCCTGGTCCCGCTCTAGTCGAAGAGCGCCTCCATCTTCTTCA
>JBIOWP010000147.1:0-10761 GCA_044868695.1 bacterium | reverse complement strand
CAATCTGCGCCCACCGCGCAGGCTCAGCCACGGCCGCTCACCCAGGGAGACGCGCTCACGCTGGCGCTGCAGCAGAACCAGTCGCTGCGGGTCGCCGCATTCGACGTCGCGGTCGCGCGGGCGCAGCTCGCGCAGGCCAGGGCGGGTGCCGCGGTCGCAGGCATCATCTCGGCAGGCTACACTCGCACGCAGGAACAGGGACCGACCACCATCGATCTCGGCGGCGGAACGGTCGTCACGCTGCCGCCGCCGTCGCCCAACATCTACGACTCGCGGGTGGTCCTCCAATACCCGCTCTCTTCCGGCGGCCGCATTGAAGCCCAGCTCGCGATGGCCGAGGCCAACCTGAAGGGCGCCGAGGCCACCTTCGAACGCATCAAACAAGAGATTACCTTCGGGGTGCGGCAGGCGTACTTCTCGCTGCTGCTCGCCCAGGGCATGGTGGACTCCGCGGGCCGCAGCGTCGCACAGGCGGCCGAGAGCCTGCGGGTGGCCCGGGCTCGCGTGGCCGCCGGCGTCTCACCCCGGTTCGATGAGGTGCAGGCCGACGTCGCGCTGGCCACCGCCCGCCAGGCCCAGGTCCGGGCGCGCAACGGGGTTGCCCAGGCGAGCCAGGCGCTGGCGGCGCTGCTGAACCTGCCGATCGATACGCCGCTCGCGCCGAAAGACTCGTTCGCGAGCGCGCCCATTCAGACCCCACTGGATCGCCTGATTGCCCAGGCGCTCCTGACCCGGCCGGAACTTCGAGAACTGCAGGCCCGTCAGGCCGCGGCCCAGGCAGGCATCCAGCTGGCCGAGAGCGGGGGGCGTCTGGCGCTCGGGCTCTCAGGTGTTGTGAGCTACTCAAACACGAGTGGATTCATCCCGGGCACCGACCTCTCGAGCCTCTGGAGCGTCACGCTGGCGGCGACATGGAACGTCGCCGACGGCGGTCTGACAAAGGAGCGCATCAATGAGGCGAAGCTGCGCCTGGAACAGGTAAACGCCGCGGAGGCCCAGCAGCGGCAGGCGATCGAGCTGGACGTCCGATCGGCGTTTCTCAACTTGCAGTCGGCGCGGGAGGAACTGGCGGTTGCCGACGCGCTGCTGGCGCAGGCCGCGGAGGCGCTGCGGCTGGCCAACGTGCGGTTTGCCGCGGGCGTGGGCACGAGTCTGGAGGTGCTCAGCGCGCAGGCCTCGATCTCTCAAGCCGAGGCCGCCCGCGCGCAATCGCAGTACAGTTACAGCGTGGCCCGTGCGGCGCTGGAGCGCGCCGTCGGCGCCGAGGTGCAGTGATGATCCCGTCCCGCCGCCGTGTGCTCGCCCCGATCGCGATCCTGGTGAGTGCGATCGCCGCCTGGGTGCTGTGGCCGCGCGGGAGCGCGCCGGACGGCCGCATCGAAGCCTCGGGGACCATCGAAGTCACCCAGGTCGATGTCGCTGCGAAGATCCCCGGCCGGGTCATCGCGATCCCGGTGCGGGAAGGCGAGCAGGTCCACTCGGGCCAGGTCGTGGCCGAGCTGGACGCGGCGGAGATCGAGGCGCAGCTGGCGCAGGCGCGGGCCGTCGTGGCGGCGGCTGAGACGCGCCCGGCTCAGGCCGACGCCGCGCTGGCGCTCCAGCGGGCCCAGGTCGAGGCGCAGCTGGCGCAGGCGCGCGCCCAGGTGGAATCGGCGAAGGCCGCGGTGGAGGCGGGCAATGCCGGGGTGCGTGCCGCGGAGTCTGCCCTGCGGTCCGCTGAGACAGCCCGCGCACGGGCGGAGTCGGATCTGCAGCGGCTGGAGACCCTGTACCGTGACGGGGCCGTCTCAGCGCAGCAGCTCGAGACCATGCAGTCTGCGGTTGCGGCCGCGCGCGCCCAGCGTGACGCCGCCCTGGCGCAGCTCGATGCCGCGCGCACGCAGCTCAGTGCGGCCGCGGCGGCCCAGGAGCAGGCGCGCGCCTCGCTCGCCGTCGCGGAAGCCAACCGGCGCTCCATCGCCATTCGGGAGCAGGATGCCGCCGCAGCGCGCGCGCAGCTGGCGCAGGCCCGAGCCGCACTGCGGCAGGTCGAGCTCATGCGGGGCGATGCCATCCTGAGGGCGCCGCTGGCAGGTGTGGTCGTCGAACGCCTGGTGGAAGCCGGCGAGCTGGTGGCGGCCGGCGCGCCCGTGCTGACCGTGGCCGATCTCACTCGGGTCTACCTGCGCGTGTTCATCTCCGAAGGCGACCTGGGACGGGTGACCCTCGGCCAACCGGTGGACGTGCGGGTGGATGCGTTCCGCGGACGGGTCTTCCGCGGCACCGTGGTCGAAATCAGTTCCCGCGCGGAGTTCACCCCTGGGAACGTGCAGACGAAGGAAGAACGGGTGAAGCTCGTGTTCGCGGTGCGCGTGGCACTGCCGAACCCCGACGGCGTGCTTAAGCCCGGGTTGCCCGCGGACGCGGCCATCCTGACGGACGCGACGGCATCGCCGTAGGCGCGGCGGGTTCATGACGCACGCCCGTGCAGGGGAGGTCGCGGTCCGGTGCGCCGGCCTGGTGCGCCGGTTCGGCACGATCACCGCCGTCGACCACCTCGACCTCGCGGTGCGGCCGGGCGAGATCTTTGCGCTCGTCGGGCCCGACGGCGCCGGCAAGACCACGTTGATGCGATTGCTCTGCGGCGCGTTGACCCCTGACGCCGGGACGGCGGAGGTCGTGGGACATGACGTCGTCCGCGATCCCGAGGACGTCAAGGCGCGCATCGGGTACATGCCTCAACGGTTCAGCCTCTATGGGGACCTCACCGTCACCGAGAACCTGCGGCTGTATGCGGAGATCTACGGCGTCCACCCGGATGAGTTCGGACCGCGCGCACGGCAACTGCTCGCAGACTATCGCCTGGCGGCATTCCCCGACCGGCTGGCCCAGTATCTGTCCGGGGGGATGAAGCAAAAGCTCGCGCTCGCATGCACGCTGGTCCACGAACCCGCGGTGCTGTTCCTGGACGAGCCCACGACGGGAGTTGATCCGGTGTCGAGGCGGCAGTTCTGGCGCAGCCTGTATGCCCTGAACCGCCGGGGTATGACCATCGTCGTGAGCACTCCCTACATGGATGAGGCCGAACGCGCCTCCCGCGTCGGGTTGATGGACCGCGGGCGCCTGATTGCATGCGACGATCCCGCCGCCCTGAAGGCCGCCATGGCAGGCGACATTCTGGAGGTCACCGCGGATCCCAAGGCCGTGGCCAAACGGGTGTTGCAGGACCACGCGAGCGTGCGCAGCCTGGAGGTGTTCGGCGACCGCCTGCACGTGCTCGTGACGTCCGCGCGCGTCGCCGAGCCAGAGGTCCGGGAGGCTCTCGCGCGCTCGGGTGTCCGGCTGACCATGCTGCGGCGCATTCCCCCGTCGCTGGAAGATGTATTTGTCTCCCGCATCACCTCACAAGAGACGAGCTAATGGAGTACTCGGTCCGAGCCGACAACCTCACGCGGCGCTTCGGATCGTTTGTGGCTGTGGATCACGTGTCGTTTGCGATCCGCCCGGGAGAGATCTGGGGGTTTCTGGGTCCCAACGGCGCCGGCAAATCCACGACCATCCGCATGCTGTGCGGCATCCTGGATCCCTCCGAGGGCAGCGCGGAGGTGCTCGGATGCCGCATCCCCGAACAGGCCGAAGCCGTGAAGGCCCGCATCGGCTACATGTCGCAGCGGTTTAGTCTCTGGGGCGACCTCACCGTGCGGGAGAACCTGGAACTCTACGCCGGCATCTATGGCCTCGACCGCCCGACCGCGCGGATACGCATCGACGAGTGGTTGACCCGCACGCGCCTGAGCGAACGCGCGCGCGACCCCGCCGCCGTGCTCTCCGTCGGATTCCGCCAGCGCCTTGCGCTGGCCTGCGCGGTCCTGCACCGGCCGCAGATGGTCTTTCTGGATGAACCCACCGCCGGCGTCGATCCGGTCTCACGGCGCCAGTTCTGGGACCTCATCGACCGTTTTGCCCAAGACGGCATCACGATCATGGTGACCACCCACTACATGGACGAGGCCGAGCACTGCGACCGTCTGGCGTTCATCTCTGACGGGCGGATTATCGCCGAAGGGGCGCCGGCGGAGCTGAAGCGCGACCGCATGCCCGGCGCCGTGCTCGAAATTCGCACCGACCGTCCGGTCGAGGCGCTGGCGCATGTGGAGACTCACCCACAGGTGCGGGAGGCCGCCCTCTACGGCTCGGCGGTCCACGCCGTCGTCGAGCGCGGGAACGCGGGCCGGGCCCTGGCGGACCTGCTGGCAGAGCACGCTATCCCGGTGGCCGGGATCGAGCCGATCCTGCCGTCGCTGGAGGACGTGTTCGTCGCGGCGGTGGAGGATGCGTCGCGGGAGGACCGCCGGTGAACTGGCAGCGGATCCGCAGCATCATCCGCAAGGAGGTCGTGCAGATCGTGCGCGACCGCCGCACGCTGGCGTCGATCATCATGATGCCGGTCACGCAGCTCATCCTATATGGGTACCTGTCCAACGAGGTCCTGCACCAGCCGACGGTCGTCTGGGATCAGTCGCAGTCCGCGGAAAGCCGGACCCTGGTCCAGGCGTTTGAGAACACCCGGTACTTTGCCGTCCGCGGGTATGCTGGAGGCCTGCGGGAGATTGAGTCCCGGATGGACGGAGGGCAGGCGAAGATCGGCCTGGTCATCCCGCCCGACTACGGCCGGGAGGTCCGGGCCGGGCGGCCGGCCCAGATCATGGTCGTCGTCGACGCCTCCGACGCCACCAGCGCGCGCGTCGTGCTCTCCGTGGCGGCCGGAGTCGGCGCACGGCTCTCGCAGGATCTGCTCGTCGAAACGGTCCAGCGCCGAGGGTTTTCGATACCCCCGCCGCCGGTGGAGGTGCGCACGCGGGCCTGGTACAATCCGGACCTAAGGTCTCAGGTCTTCATCGTCCCCGGCGTCCTGGCCGTAATCATGCAGTTCGTCACCACGTTCCTCAGCATCAGCGTGATCGTGCGCGAACGGGAACTGGGCACGCTGGAGCAGCTCGTCGTGACGCCGATCCAGCCCGCGGAGCTCATGCTGGGCAAGGTCATCCCGCTGATCGGCCTGGGCTATATCAACATGACGTTTATCCTCCTGCTGTCCTGGCTGTGGTTCGGGGTGGCGGTCAAAGGGAGCCTGCTGCTCCTGTACACGCTGACCCTGGCGTTCTTCTTCTCTTCTCTGGGCATCGGCACGCTCATTTCCACAGTGTCGAAGAATTTCCAGCAGGCGCTCCAGTTGTCGCAGATCACCCTGCTGCCCAGCATCCTCATCTCGGGGTTCCTCTTCCCGCGTGAATCGCTGCCCGTGGCCCTGCAGTGGGTCGGCCTGGCCCTGCCACTGACGCACTACGTGACCGTGCTGCGCGGCATTGTGATCAAGGGCGTGGGGTTCGCCTTCCTCTGGCGCCAGATCATCCCGCTCGTCGTGCTCGGAACTGTCGTCTTCACTATTGCGATCGTGCGCTTCCAAAAGAAGATAGACTGAGGCGCGGCGATGACCTCGGCGCTGGCCCACGCGCGCGCGGTCCTGTTCGACCTCGACGGGACGCTGCTCGACTCGTTCCGGTCGCATTTCCGCGTGTATGAGCGGGTGTTTCGTGAGCTGCGGCTGGCGTTCGATGAGGACGTGTACGTGCGGTATTACTCTCCGAACTGGTACCTCTTCTACGAGCGGATGGGACTGCCGAAGACCCGCTGGCCCGAGGCCGACCGGCTGTGGCTCCAGTACTACGCCCAGGAGGCGCCCGCCGCGCGCGACGGTGCCGGGGGCGTCCTGGCCTTCGTGAAACAGTCCGGCCATGCGCTGGGGCTGGTGACCTCGGGCGACCGGTCACGCGTGATTCGGGATCTGGACCGGATGGGGTGGGGTGGAGTTTTCGATGCCGTCGTGTGCGGCGGCGACACCCCGTACCTCAAACCGCACCCCGGTCCCCTGCGGCATGCGCTGGAACAACTGGTAGTGCGGCCGGACAGCGCCGTGTACGTCGGTGACACCATTGAAGATGTCCGCATGGGGAAGGCGGCCGGAACCGCGACCGCGGCCGTCACGGGCGGGTTTTCGTCGCGCGACGTCCTGGCCGCGGAACAGCCGGACGTCTTGCTCGAACGCCTCGCCGGGTTGATTACGCTGCTCTAAGAGCGCGTTGCGGCCGCCAGAGCGCCGCCAGGGAGAGGGGAACCAGCGCGGTCGCCGCGCCTACCAGGCCCATGACCGCGAACCCGACGCCGGCAAACACGATCCCACTGCCGAGCCCGCCTGCAGCCGACGCCAGTCCGATCAGCAGATCGTTAAACCCCTGCGTACTTGCCCGCTCCTGGCTCGAGAGCTGGTCGGCCAGCAGCGACGATCCCCCGACGTAGCAGAAGTTCCAGCCCAGCCCGAGCAGAAACAGCGCGACCGACAGCGGCAGCACCCGGGGCGACAGCGTCGCAGCCAGGCACGCCAGGATGAGCACGCCGCCGCCGGAGATGATCACCGGGTTGCGGCCCCAGCGGTCCGCCAGGCGGCCGGAGATGACCGAGAACGCATACATTCCCACGACATGCGCGGAGATGACGAACGAGATGCTGCTGATGGGATGCTCGTGCCCGCGCATGTGCAGGGGCGTGATCACCATCAGCATCGACATGACCAGCTGCCCGAACACCATCGCCGTGACGGCGACCCGCGCCGGCCGCTCGCGGAGAATCTGCGCGATGGTGCGGCCGTCTTCCCCCGGCGCCGCTGGATACACGGCATGAGGTGCGATGAGGCGGCTCAGGTCTTTCGGGTCGGGACGGAGGAAAAGAAAGATCGCGACCGCGCCGACGGCGAACAGCGCCGCCGACGCCCCGTAGGGTCCCGCGAGTTCGTCGATGCCCGCCCCTCCGGCGAGACGGCTCATCGGCCCGGCCATCAGCGGGCCGAAGATTGCGCCGACCGTCCCTCCGAGCACCACGTTGGAGATCGCCCGCGCCCGCTGCGCCGGCGCATACACTTCGGCGGCGACAAAGCGCGACAGCGCGACCGCCGAGATCGCCGCGCCGATCGTCGCGGAGCCGGCGAGGAACAGTCCGAAGGATTGGACCACGATGCCCGAAGCCGTCAGCACGGAACCTACGGCCCCCACCAGCATTCCCAGGCCCAGCGCCGCGCGGCGTCCCAGACGGTCCATCGCCTTCCCCCACCCGAAGGCGGCCAGGGCCTGCCCCAGCAGATACACCGCTGCGGGGACGCCGGCCCAGCTCGGGTGCCCGCTCAGCTTCGCGCCGGCAATCGCGATGATCGGGAAGATGGCGACTGAGGCGGCCGACCCCAGGCTCTGGGCGGCGAAGAGCGTGTGGGTGATCCGGCGGGCGGCGGATGCGTGGGCCTCTGACACAAGGCGCTCCAGACAAGACGTGGAAGACCGGAACGCGATTCTGCACGAGCGCGGTAAGAACCTGCACCTGGCGGCGCGGGCAGCGTGGGCCAGCGGTTGACCGGCGACCCGGAGGGCGTATAATAGAGGATAGCGACGCGGGGTGGAGCAGCCAGGTAGCTCGTCGGGCTCATAACCCGAAGGTCGCAGGTTCAAATCCTGCCCCCGCTACCAATGTTGACGCCCAGACGCAGATCACGTCTGCGTTCTGGGCGTCGGTCGTTTCGGGCAGGCCGTCGATTCGATACCTCGTCATCCGACCGGGCCAAGATTGCCGAGCGCCTCACGGACTCGCTCGGCATCTCTCCGCAGGAAGCCTCCTCACCATCAATTGTGTCAACCGCAGCTGGCCGATCAGGTGAGGGAAGACTCTGGGGCATTTAATCGGCTGCATCTCCTCGAAGAGAGGCAGTCGATGTCGTCGAGCGGTAACCTTGTGCCGACTCAATTGCCGCGGGCGGCGGCGGTGGACCGGCAGGTGCCACCGGGGAGATGCCGAGAAACCCACTGAGACGATCTCCGCGCTAAGCACGGGCCTGCTCCGCCGTCGGGAGGAAATATGCGAGCACGGAAGGCCGACGTACAGGACTACGTGCAGCGCAACGGCGTGCGTGTGTTCTACGAAGTCTACGGCAGCGGGCCCGTCACCATCCTCATGCTGCCGACCTGGTCCGTTCTTCACTCCGCGCACGGTCGTTTCCAGCTGGTGGACTTATCCCGGCATTACAGAGTGGTGACGTTCGACGGACGGGGCAACGGACGCTCCGATCGTCCGAAGGGACGCGCGGCCTATGCCGGGGAGGAGTTCGTGCGGGATGCCCTGGCCGTACTGGATGCAACCGGTACCGAGCGCGCTGTCATCGTCGCATGCTCGACCGCCACCTTCTGGTTGCTGAGGTTGGCCGCCGAGCACCCCGAGCGCGTCCTCGGGGCGGTCGCCAGCGGCACAAACCTCCCACTCGCGCCGGCCCACGCATACCCCGAAATCGGACCGTTCCACGCGCCGTACATGTCCACGCAGGGGTGGGCGAAGTTTAACGCCGACTACTGGCGCACGGACTACGCAGATTTCCTGCGGTTCTTCTTCTCGCAGGTGTGGACGGAACCGCATTCGGATTATCTGATCGACACTTGTGCCGCTTGGGGTCTTGAGACGACGCCGGAGACGCTGATCGAAACGGTCGGGGCTAATCCGATGACCGCCGAGCAGGCGATCGAACTGATCCGTCGTTCGAGGTGCCCCTGGCTCGTCGTCCACGGGGACGGTGACGCGGTCCAGCCCCACGCCCGCGCGGAGCGGCTGGCCGAGGAGACCAAGGGCAGCCTCGTGACTCTGGCGGGCGCCGGCCACTGCTCGGGCAATCGCGACCCGGTCCGCTTCAACCTGCTGATCCGCGAGTTCATCGAGGAGATCGCGCCCCGGCGCCCCAGGCGCCGGACCTGGAGGCGCGCACAGGCGCGTCCTCGCCGGATCCTGATCGTCCCGGGAGGCGCCGGGCTGGGCACTGTGCGGCGAGACCTCAAAATCGCGGAAGCCCTGCGGAGGCGGAGACCGGACCTGCAGGTCCGCTGGCTGGCAGCCGAGCCCGCTCGCACCGTGCTGACCTCCCACGGCGAGATGATCCATCCTGCCAGCGCCGAGCTGCCCGCACTCGCCGTTCACCTCGAGCAGGCCGCCGGCGACCATGAGCTGGACGACTTCGCGGCATGGCGTGACAGCGACGAGGTCCATTTCCTCGACTTCATGATTCTCAACGACGTCGTGGGCGATGACCCCTTCGACCTCGTCGTGGCGGACGGCGCCTGGGGGATCGACCACCATCTGCATGAGAATCCGGAACTGAAGCGATTCGCCTACGCTTGGATCACCGACGTCGTCGGCTGGCTTCCGGATGCCGATGCGAGCGATCGCCGACGCTACCTGCTGAGGGATGCCAACGCGGAAATGCTCGAGCAGGTGGAACGCTACCCGCGTGTTCGCGACCGGGCCTTGTTCCTGGGCGACATCGAGGATCTTCCGGCCCGATCCTTCGGTGACGGACTTCCCGACATCCGGGAGTGGGTGCGCGAGCGGTTCACCTGGACGGGATCGATTTCTGGCTTCGAGCCGGACGAGCTCGACGATCGCACGACCCTGCGCCAACGACTGGGCTACGCGCCCGGTGAGCGCGTCTGCGTCGTGACGGTGGGCGGGACGGCGCTCGGTCGCGGATTGATCGAGCGGTGCCTCGAGGCCGTGCCGGCGCTGGAGGCCCACGTGCCGGGGCTGCGGATGGTCGTGGCCGCGGGTCCACGGATCGGCACTATCGGACTGCCAGCACCTGCCCACGTTGAGGTACACGGCTACATGCCCGACCTGCACCTCCGTCTGGCGGCGGCCGATGTGGCCGTGATCGGGGGTGGCGGCACAACCGCCCTCGAGCTGCTGGAAGCGGGGCGGCCGTTTGTGTGGGTCCCACTGCGCCGCCACGTTATCCAGAGCCAACACGTCGCGTATCGGATTCAGCGGGGCGGCGGGCCTGCGCCGACGGAATACGGCCAGCTTTCGGTCGAGGCATTGGCCTCCGCTGTCGCCAGCCGGCTCAACAACGAAGTGCACTACCAGCCCATCAAGGAGGGCGGCCTGGACCATCTCGCCGACCGCCTGGCGGAGTTACTCTAGGCATCTCACACCTTCCCGCCGGTGTCGGGCCAAACGAGTTCATCACCGTTTTTGGCGCAGTGAGCTGTTACCCGCCGTCATGGATTGCGGCGGGTGCTTGATGTCGTGAAGTGTCGCCAGTACGCCGGATGAGTGACCTCAACAAGTCTCACCTTGTCCTGCCTCTGCCGCAGGCGTCCGAAGGCTGCCTCGGCGGCAGCCACCTCCGATTCGGCAGACTCCAGTTCACGGTACAACATCCGGCACATCCACCACCACGCCGCCCAGCTGAGCCTGCGCCTGAGGCTCGATGGCGGCAACGGCGTCGAGTGGGTTGGATCCGGGTGGCGCGAGGCGGCAGCCGCCGAGCGACCCGGGTAGTGAGGCGCCGATCGCCGATGCACCAGGTCGAGAGCAACGGTTCGGCTCCCGTTCGGTTCCTTCCCTCATGGCAGGTCACTTGCGCCACGGAGGCAGGGGCGGACGGGGCGTTGGGGTTCCCGATCGATGTCACAAACGGAAGAGCTGGATTGTCTTGATCGTTGAAGATGGACGTGAGGAGCAAGCCCGACAAGCCACGAGAAGAGGTATACGAAGGACTCCGGCCGCTGCTGTTTTCCATCGCCTACCAGATGGTGGGCAGCGTGAGCGATGCTGAGGACATCGTGCAGGAAGCGTTCCTGCGCTTCCATCGGGCACAGGGCGAGAGTGTGAACATCGACTCGCCCAAGGCCTGGTTGTCCA
>JBIOWP010000146.1:0-10747 GCA_044868695.1 bacterium | reverse complement strand
CGTGTCGCCTCTGCCAGGATCGGAACGCTGGAGAGGCGGATCTGCGCGCGGACACGGCTGCCGGATGTCATCTCGTAGAGGTGTCCCAGGAGCCCAAAGCCGGTCACGTCTGTGGCGGCGTGCACGCCGGTTTCCACCATCGCCTCCGCGGCGGCGCGGTTGAGGACTTCCATGATCCGGATCGCCTCCGCCGCGGTTCTGTCGGATGTCTTTCCCTGCTTGATGCCGGTGGTGATGACGCCGATGCCCAGCGGTTTGGTGAGCACCAGCTGGTCACCCTGCCGGGCGCCGACGTTTCGGATCACGGCGTCCGGGCGCACGAGGCCCGTGACGGCCAGGCCGTATTTCGGTTCCGGGTCGTCGATCGAGTGCCCGCCGGCGATGACCACGCCGGCCTCGCCGGCCTTGTCCCCCCCGCCCCGCAGGATCTCATGCAGCACCCACATCGGCAGCTTGGCGCGCGGAAATCCGACGATGTTGAGGGCGAGGACCGGCCGGCCGCCCATTGCATAGACGTCCGACAGCGCATTCGCGGCGGAGATCGCCCCGTAATGATACGGATCGTCGACGACAGGCGTGAACACGTCCACGGTCTGGACCACAGCCAGGTCGTCCGCGAGGCGGTACACCGCCGCGTCGTCGGCCGTGCTGGCGCCGACCAGGAGGTTGGGGTCGGTGGCCTTGGGCAGCTGGCGCAGGACCTGCGCCAGGTCCTCAGGACTCAGTTTGGATGCTCACCCCGCACAGGCGACCATCGTGGTGAGGCGGATGCGATCCCGCTCGGTCACGGTCCTCACCTCCCTTCGCGTGCTTCGTGACTCGTGATTCGTGCTTAGTGTACAATAAACGCCGACACGTGAATCTTCACCAGCTCCGCATCTTTACGGCCGTCGCCCGGCTCGGGAGCTACTCGCGGGCTGCTGGGGAACTGCGCATCAGCCAGCCCTCGGTAAGCATTCAAGTGGCCGACCTCGAGCGCGCGCTCGGCGTGGAGCTCTTTGAGCGACTGGGCAAACGTATCTACCTCACCGAGGCGGGGCGCGTGCTGGACGAGTACGCGCGCAGGATTCTCGACTTGGCCGAGGACGCCCAGACCGCGCTCGAAGACATCAAGGGGCTGCATCGCGGCCGGCTGATGGTCGGTGCAACGGCCACCCCCGGCACCTACCTGGTGCCAAGGGCGATCGCCCTCTTTCAGGAGCGATATCCTCAGGTCGCGGTGGAGCTGGAGATCAGCACCACGAAGCGGATCCAGGAACGGCTCCTCCGCAACGAGCTCGATCTCGGGGTGGTCGGGTGGGACATCTCCGCACAGGACCTTCTCGTCGAGCCATTTCTCGACGACGAGCTGGTCCTGGTCGCGTCCCCAGCGCATCCGCTGGCGTCGGCGGGGATCGCCCACGCCAAGGGGCTGCGGGACCACCGGCTGATCCTGCGCGAGCGGGGGTCGGGCACCCGCGAGGCCCTGGATGGGGCGCTGCGGGAGGAGGGGGTGGCGATCACGCCCTCGATGGAGCTGGGCACGACCGAGGCCGTCAAGGAAGCCGTGGCCGCGGGGCTGGGCGTCACCATCACCTCCCGCTTCGCCGTCGCAGGCGAAGCCGGCGCTGGACGGCTGGTGATCGTTCCCATGCCTGACCTCGTCATCCGGCGGCGATTCTCCATCGTCACGCATCGCGAGAAGCGGCCCGGTCAGGCCCTGAAGGCGTTCCGCGAAATGCTGCGCTCGTCCGTGACGCCGGTTGCCTCGTAGCGAACCCTTCGACGTCATCGATCACACCGCCGACGTCGGCATCGTGGCCCACGGAGAGACGCTGCCTGAACTCTTCACCAACGCCGCGGCCGGGATGATGCACTTCATGATTCTCCCCGAGGCGGTGAAACCCCGCACCGCACGGCGCATCGCGGTCGACGCCGACGACCTCTCAGGCCTCCTCGTGGCCTGGCTGAACGAGCTGCTGGTTCTGCTCAACGCGGACGGCTTCATCCCCGCTGCGTTTGACGTGCAGGAGGTCACCGAGCGCCGGCTGGCCGCGGTGGTCTTGGGCGAACCGGTCGACCCCTCACGCCACCGGTTTCGGCGGGACGTCAAGGCGGCGACCTACCACCAGCTTGACGTGCGGAAGAATGACGAGTGGAGCGCCCGGGTGATTTTCGACGTCTGAACTGGGGACCAGGGACCAGGGACCTGGGACCAGAAGCGGAAAGAGCATCGGACATGCTTGATCTGAAACTGGTCCGCGAGAATCCTGAGCTCGTGAAGGCGGGCATCCGCAAGAAGCATCGCGACCCGGCGCTGGTCGATCGCGTCCTGGAGATTGACCGCCGGCGGCGCGAGCTGGTTCAGGAGGTCGAACGCCTGCGCGCCGAGCAGAATCGGGCGTCGGGCGAGATCGCCAAGCTCCGGGGCACCGATCGCGAGCCTCGCATTGCGGCGATGCGGGACGTCTCTTCGCGCTTGAAGACCCTTGAGCCCGAGCTGCGAGAAGCGGAAGCGGCGCTGACACGGATGACCCTGGAGCTTCCGAATCTGCCGCACGAGAGCGTGCCGCCCGGCAAGGACGCGACGGAGAACGTCCCGGTCCGCCACTGGGGGGAGAAGCCGCGGTTCGACTTCCAACCGCTGGACCACCTCGAGCTTGGGACGCGGCTAGGGCTCTTGGACATGGAGCGCGGCGCCAAAGTCTCCGGCTCCCGCTTCTACTTCCTGCGCGGCGCGGGAGCGCTGCTGGAGCTGGCGCTGATGAGGCTGGGGATGGATGTCCTGCTGACGGAAAGGTTCACTCCGATCATCCCGCCGGTCCTCGTGCGCCCTGACATCATCACCGGAGCCTGGGGAGGTGCGGCGTTGGACGACCAGCAGGTCTACCGGATCGCCGACGAGGAACTCGCGCTCATCGGAACCTCCGAGCAGCCGCTGGCAGGTTTGTATAAGGAGGAGACGCTGGACGAGTCGCAGCTGCCCCTTCGCCTGGCCGGGATCTCGTGGTGTTTCCGTCGAGAAGCCGGCAGCTACGGCCGGGACGTCAAGGGCATCTACCGCGTGCACCAGTTCGATAAGGTTGAAATGTTCTCATTCACGCAGCCCGACGCCTCGTGGGATGAGCACGAATACCTTGTCTCGCTTCATGAGCGGGTGTTGCAGCGGCTCGGCCTGCACTACCGGGTCGTGGCGGTGTGCGGGGGGGACAGCAGCACGCCCTCGGCCAAGACCTATGACGTCGAAACGTGGATGCCGGGGCGACGGGAGTATGGGGAAACCTCCTCGGTCAGCAACTGCACCGACTTCCAGGCCAGACGGCTTGGAATCCGCGTCCGGCGTGGGGGCGGCGCGGTGTACGCGCACACCCTCAACGGCACCGCCGTGGCGACCAGCCGGGCGCTGGTCTCGGTGCTGGAGCATTATCAACAGAAGGATGGCACAGTCCGGATGCCGGAGGCGCTGGTTCCGTACATGAACGGCATGAAGGTCATCACGCCGCCGTGACACTGCGCATCGTCGTCTTCGGTGCCGGGGCCGTGCTCATGGCGCTCGAGATCGTCGGCAGCCGGATTCTGGCCCCCTATTTCGGAAGCTCAGTCTACGTGTGGGGCAGCCTCATCAGTATCTTCCTCGCCGCGTTGAGCGCAGGATATTATCTGGGTGGCCTCGCCGCGGACCGCTGGCCGCGCCCGGGCACCCTGACGCTGGCCCTGGCGGTCGCCGGGGTGGTCATCCTCCTCCTGCCCCTTGTCGCCCGGAGCATTTTGGAAGGGATCTCCGCCTGGGACCTGGGCCCGCGGGCCAGCCCGCTGCTTGCGTCGGTCGTGCTCTTCGTGCTCCCGAGCCTGCTGCTGGGGACGACGTCGCCCGTGGCCATCAAGCTGGCTGCGACGGACCTGGCCACCGTGGGGAACACCGCGGGGCAGCTGTACGCGATCTCCACCGCCGGCAGCATCGTGGGGACGCTGGTCACTGCCTTTGCGCTGATTCCGGCGATGGGTGTCCGTGCGATCCTCTATACGCTCGGCATTACGTTGCTGCTGTTTTCGGCGCTGCTGACGCGCCGTGCCGTGCGTGTGGTCAGACCCGCGGCCGCGGGGCTGCTCGTGTTTGTGCTCGCGTCAGGTGGTTCCGCCCAGACGACCGGGATCGCGACCATCCTTCTGGAGAAAGATACCGTCTACCACCGCATCCGGGTGCACGAGGATGCATCCTGGCGTTACCTGCGGTTCGACCGGTCGCTTCAGGGCGGGATGCTGTTGAAGGATCCGACTGTCAGCCCGCTGCGGTACGCGGACTACGTCCACCTGGCCTGGCTCTTTACGCCGGCTATCAAGAGGATGCTGGTAGTCGGGCTCGGCGCCGGCTCGATTCCCAAGCGGTTCCTCCACGACTACCCGCAGGTGACGGTCGACTCCGTCGAGCTCGACCCTATCGTCGCCGACGTGGCCAGGCAATATTTCGCAGTGGCGGACGGCCCCCGGCACCGGATCATCGTCCAAGACGGCCGCCAGTACGTCCGCCGCGCGGACGGCGGATACGATGTCGTCGTGATGGACGCTTACTTTGCAGAGGGAATTCCCTTCCACCTGGTCACGCGAGAGTTCTTCCGGCAGGTTCGCATGAAACTGTCCCCCGGCGGCGTGGTAGTGGTCAACATCGTCGGCGCGCTCGGCGGATCCAACAGCAAGTTGTTCCGGGCAATTTACAAGACCTACGCGTCGGAGTTCCCCGGGCTGTACCTCTTTCCCGTCGGTTTCGCAACGGGCAAAGAGGAGGAGACGACCCGCACGATTCTCCTGTTCGCCACGGACACGCGCGGAATAGCGCGGGACACCTTCGCCGCCAGGCTCGACGCGCTCTTGAAAGAGAACAAGCTCTCGGAGTTGGTCACGCGGTCGTTCATGCGTGACTTCTACGACCGCCCGGTCGCCACGGCCGATGTGCCGCTGCTCACCGATGACTACGCGCCGGTGGATATCCTGCCGGTGTATGGATGGGAACCCGAGCGGCGCTGACGCGCCGCAGGGAACCAGGGAACAAGGAAACGAGAAGCGTGCCGTAGTCCTTGTTCCCTTGATCCCTCGTTCCCTTGTTCCCTGCTCGTTTGTTACTTGGAGTGCTTGTCCGCGACTTTGCTCGCGCCGTAGGCATCGGGCTTGGTCACAGCGAGGTAGCCTGACCCGGTCACCATTCCGACGACCTCGCGGATGATCCGCTTGGTGTCCCCGTTGGGCCCCACGTCGAGGTGGATCTCGACCGGCAGCTCGGAATGGCCGTTGCGGGACAGCTCGGCGCTGAGCATTCCGGCGGTCTCAAGACTCAGGGAAGTCTCGAAGAGGATGCGCTGGCGCAGGCTCTCCATCTTCCGGTTGATCATCTTGCGGTAGAAATAGCGGCCCCCGTGGCCGACCCGGTGGACGATGATGGCGGTAACGAAGCACGTGCGTTCGCTGAGGAGCGAGTCGGTCCCGATGATCAGGTGGTACCGCTGGTCGGGATCCTCGCTCATGTAGTCCACCAGACGCATGAACATCTGGTGAAAGTTGAGTTTGCCGTACGTGGGGCTATGAAAGTCCATGGCTCCGGAGGTACCTGGCACGCCTCCCGTCAGTATACACCGGCCAGAGGTGAACTCTCCAGGGTCCGGTCCGTTACATTTCCCGGCGGCCCTCCATGGCCTTGGCCAGCGTGACCTCGTCCACGTACTCGAGGTCGCCGCCGACGGGCAGGCCGTGGGCGATGCGGGTGACCTTCACGCCCAGGGGTTTGAGGAGCTTGGCGAGGTAGATGGCGGTGGCCTCGCCCTCCACGCGCGGATTCGTGGCGACGATCACCTCGGTCACCTCGCCCGTCTTCACGCGCGCCAGCAGTTCCGCGATTTTCAGATCATCAGGGCCCACGCCGTCCAGCGGCGAGATCGCGCCGTGGAGCACGTGATACAGACCCCGGTATTCACGGGTTCGCTCCATCGCCAGGACATCGCGCGGATCCTCGACGACGCAGATCATGCCGCGGACCCGCGACGCGCCGCTGCAAATGGCGCACGGGTCCACATCGGTGATGTGGAAACACACGCTGCAGTAGTGGATCCTGGCTTTTGCGTCGAGGATCGCCTGGCTGAGGCGTTCGGCGTCCTCTTTCGGCATGCGGAGGATATAGAAGGCCAGGCGCTGGGCTGTCTTGGGGCCAACGGTGGGCATCCTCGAGAGTTCTTCGATGAGGCGGGCAAGTGGTTCGGCGTACATGGTCAGTTAGGTCAGGCCGGGCGGGAGCGGCAGCCCGCCGGTGAGGCTGCGCATCCGTTCGTCGGCTTTCTGCTTGGCGAGGCGCTGGGCCTGGGCAACCGCGACGACGACGAGATCCTGCAGCATGGCCACGTCGGAGCGGTCGACGATGGACGGATCAATCACGATCTCCTGCAGCTCTCCGTGGCCGTTCGCGACCGCGCGGACCACCCCGCCGCCGGCGGTGGCCTCCACGCGCTCCGCCTTCAGTTCTTCCTGCAGCCGCGCCACGTCCTGCTGCAGCTTTTGCACCTGTTTCATCATTTTGCCGAGATCGCGCACCTAGCAACCCTCGATGACAGGAGTGGGTCTACGTCGGTCATTGCGAGGGGCGAAGCCCCGAAGCAATCTCCTGTTCGGAGGTGATCGCTTCGCTGCGCTCGCGATGACATGCGATATGGAACAGTGAGCCCTGGGCCTATTCGAGCGTCTTCACTTCAAGGATCTGCGCCCCGAAGAGTTCGGCAGCCTTTGTCACCAGGGGGTCGCCATCAACGTGGGCGGGCGCAGGTGCCACGGGCGTGCTGTCGTCAACCGTGCACTGCAGCCGGAGCCGGCGCTGCAGCACACGCTCGACGGCGGTCTCCACGACGGTGCGGTTCTCGGGCCGGTGCAGGTTTTCCACATGGAAGTTGTAGCCGGTCCGCAGCCCGATCACGAGGGTGGACCCCTCGATGCGCAGCGGGCTGCCCTCGATGAGCAGCGCGTGGCAGAACATCTTGGTGTGCTTGACCTCTTCCAGAATGCGGCCCCACTGCCGTCGGACGTCCTCGATGACCAGGACTGGGACCTCCTGCGCGGAGACCACCGTCGCGACCGCGCCGGTGACCGGGACTTCGGCTTTGATGTCGTCCTGACGCGGCTGCGGCGTCTTCCGGCGGGGACCCTCGGGGGGACGCGGAGGCGCTGTGGGCGTCCGCTCACCTGGCGGCGCCGGCGCCGGTGAACCGCCCAGCCGCTGCTCGATCGCATGTACCCGTGCGCGCAGCCCTTCGACCGTGGGATCCATCTCCGGGCGGCACAGTCGGATCAGCGCGATCTCCAGCAGGAGCCTGGGCGCCGGGCTCCAGCGCGCCTCGCCCTCCACCGCGGAGAGGATATTGAGAGCGCGGAGGATCTCTTCGGCGGTTGTCTTGTCGGCCTGCGCTCCCAGCGAGGCCAACCGCCCCTCCGTCGTATCAAGGGTGTCGGCATCGCGCTGCCCCGTCTTGACGACCAGCAGGTCCCGGAAATGGTCAATCAGCGTCCGGGTGACCTGACGGACGTCCTTGCCTTCCTCGACGACGTGACCGATCAGGGCGAGGCAGGCGGTCACGTCACGGGCGATGACGGCGTCCGCGAAGGCCAGCGCCGTCTGTTCTTCCACGATCCCCAGCACGGCGACGACGTCACGCGAAGTGATGGAATCCTGACTGAACGACGCCAGCTGGTCGAGCACCGATTCCGCGTCGCGGACGGAGCCGTCGGCGCTGCCGGCGATCAGCGCGAGCGCCTGGTCGTCGATGGCAAACCCTTCCGCGGCGGCAATCTGCCTGAGCCGGGTGGCGATTTCCTTCTGCGACACGCGCCGGAAGTCGAACCGCTGGCAGCGTGAGAGGATCGTCGGAGGGAGCCGGTGCGGCTCCGTGGTCACCAGGACAAGGATGGCGTGGGCCGGAGGTTCCTCCAGCGTCTTCAGGAGGGCGTTGGCCGCTTCGGTCGTCAGCATGTGCGCTTCGTCGATGATGTAGACTTTGTACCGGCCCTCGGTCGGCGCAAGCCGGATGCGGTCGCGCAATTCTCTGATCTCCTCAATGCCGCGGTTGCTGGCGGCGTCGATCTCGATGACATCCACCGAGTAGCCGCCGCCGATCGCCTCGCAGTTCGCGCAGGCGTTGCAGGGCGTCGCAGTCGGGCCCTGAACGCAGTTGAGCGCTTTCGCGAGGATCCGCGCGGTGGTCGTCTTGCCGGTCCCCCGGTGCCCCGCGAACAGGTATGCGTGGACGACCCGGTTGGTGCGGATCGCGTTTTGCAGCGTTCGCGTGACCCGCTCCTGACCGATGATCTCTTCAAACGACTTGGGGCGCCACTTGCGGTAGAAGGAAACGTGGGACATGACCGACCTCAGAATGAACGGTTCCAGGCTGCTCTTCGCCGGGCCGGATGCATCTCCTCTGGAACGTCCGTGCACCGGTCGATGGCGTGTTCGGACTAGGACCCTACCCGATCCGCGACGAATGTCATGCGCCGATGCCCGCGTACATCCAACCGCTTCAGGTGATCCCCTCAGAGGTGCTCATTTTCTTCCTGGTATCCGCCGCGGCCGCGGCGTGGGTGCTGAATGACGCTCGTGCCAGATTCCCCCGCGGACCTGGGGAAGGTTGGGTGTGGGCTCTCGGCACGCTGGTAGGGGCAGGCCCGATCTTCCTGCCGCTCTACCTGATCGCGGCTCGGCCCATCGGTGACGTCGCGCCCTGCCCGTCGTGCGGCCGCGGAACGCTCAGTCACCGCGCCTCCTGCCTGCACTGCGGCCGCGCCATCGCGTTCGAATCGTTCCCGGTGACCTGGGGATTGGGCGAAGTCATCGGCATCAGCGCGGTGTTCATGATCTCGCTGCCGGTAATTGCGCAGGCGGTGGGCGTGCACGAGATCCCGACGCTCGCCGACGTGTCCCTCTTCGCGCTCGTGCAGAATGCGGTGTTTGTCGGATTGGTCTGGTACGTCGTGCGCGTGCGATACCGGCGGCCGCTGACCAGCGTCGGGGTCCGGACGGACCGGTGGCTCATGCTGAGCGTCGTGGGCGCGCTTATCGGAGCCGCCACCATCCCGCTGAGTACGGCGGCGGAAGGGCTGGCGGTGTGGATCATCGGTCTGGTTCTCGGGGCGCAGCGGGCTCAGGCAATGGCCGCCGCGGAGCACGCGAGTGACGTGCTGACCGCCATCCTGCAGGGCCGGCTCGCGCCGGCGGAGCTCGCGTGGATCGTCATCCTTGTGTGTGTGCTCGTCCCGGTGGGAGAGGAAGTGTTTTTCCGAGGTTTTGTCTTCCGTACGCTGCGCCGGTGGGGGCTTCCGGCGGCAACGCTGGTGTCCGCCCTGTACTTCGGCGCCGTGCACCAGCAGATCGTGCACTTTCTGCCGATCATGCTTCTGGGGGCGGTGCTCGCGCTTCTGTTGGAACGGACAGGGTCCCTGGTGCCCGGAATCGTCGTCCATGGGGTCAACAACTTGGTCGCCGTGCTCGCGGTGCTCTACGGCTGGAACATATGACCCGAACTGCGGGAGTAGGGATTAGGGAGTAGGGATTGGGCGAGATGAGAGGATGAGCCCTGTACGATGCCGTTCCTAATCCCTAATCCCTGCTCCCTGCTCCCGTAGTAGAATCAGTGTGGCCGTGCTAGGTGGGGAGCTAGCGGTTCCCTGTACCCGCAATCCGCTATAGCGGGGCTGAATTCCCATCTGAGGCGCCGTCGCTCAGGGTCCGGCCGGGGTACGCGGTGACGAAGGCCGGGTCCTGCGCAACGAGATCTGGCCAACCCCGCCAGATCCGGAAGGAAGCAACGGTACGTCAGTCGTCTCGTGTGCCGCAGGGACACCTGGCTGGAGCCGGCGGCGCCGGGTCCGCCTGGGCGGTGCGTGTCGAAGGTGGGTGCACGGCCATTCGACTCGCCTGCTGCCGCAGCCTCGCTCATGGTCTTCGACCAGCGCATCGAGTCGAATGTCCTGAGCGAGCGAAGCGAGTCGAAGGACTATCACTACCGAGATGTCCGAAAGCGGTAGTCGAGGCAGGTACCGTTTCAGTTCTTCGGCACCAGCAACTTCGTCCGTGTGGGCGGCCAGTAGATCAGCACCTACTGGGCGATTCCCCACAGCGTTAAGTACCGGTCGCTAGAATCGATCCTAGCAAGCAGACGGTAGTCCTTGACGCACTAACAATGAGAGGGATACTTTTAGAAGCGAGCCTACACGCAACGAGGTGGCTTGTGCTGATTACAATCAGTAGAGGTTTCGACACGAACAAGCTGATCGAACCGGCAGAGATCCTCATTCCCCTCCGGGAGGAGGATGCGGCGATCGTGGAGAGCTTTCTCGACGAGAATCGGGGGTTTGATGTTAGCGTAACCCGTAACAACGACGGGGTCGTGCTTTCTCTTCGCAGGAAGTAGGCGGATTTGCCAGGAGAGCATATCATGCCGACAAATATAGACCGAGTTTTGACAGCCTTGCGCCGAAGGGCCGTCCCGCCAGGCTACAAGGTTAAAGTTACCGGGGAGGAGTTGAGCAGGGAAACAGGGCTCCCGAAGACTAAAGTCCATGACTCATTGTTTCAACTGGTTCAGAAGAAGTTTGTTCGGAAGGTGCAACCAGGGGCTCGTTACGTGCCTATGGTTATCCAGCTCCTTGAGCCGGCTAGGACGACGCAATCTGACGGCTACACCCATCTGATGCGGTTCGTAAAAGACCCGGATGCCTGGATGTGTCCACATTGTGGGCGGCCGAT
>JBIOWP010000145.1:0-6673 GCA_044868695.1 bacterium | reverse complement strand
GACCAGGAGACGGCGCGGATCGCGATCCAGGCGGCGCTGACGGGGCACCTGGTGCTGAGCACGCTGCACACCAACGACGCGCCGGGCGCGATCACGCGGCTGCTGGATATGGGGATCGAGCCGTACCTGGTGGCCTCCGCCCTGGAAGGAGCGGCCGCGCAGCGGTTGATCCGGGTCCTGTGCCCGAAGTGCAAGGAACCGGACGCGCATGGGATGGAGGAGCTGCGGGCGCGGTTCGGGGCGGGGGCGGCGGAGGGGACGTACTATCTGGGGCGGGGGTGTGAGTTCTGCAACTACACGGGGTATCGGGGGCGGGTGGCGATCTTCGAGATCGCGGAGATGGAGGACGAGCTGCGGCACCTGGTGATCAACCGGGCGCCGCACCACACGCTGAAGGAGCAGGCGGAGAGCGCGGGGATGCGGACGCTGCTCAGCGACGGGCTGGAGAAGGCGGCGGCGGGGGTGACCTCGCTGGCCGAGGTGTGGCGGGTGGTGCACGTGGACCGGGCGAACGGCCCCGATGAAGTACCAACCGACGGGAACGAGGGAACGGGGGAACGCGGGACCCCCGCCCCCGGAGTCTGAGGCCGTATCGCGTTCCCCAGTTCCCGCGCTCCCGCGTTCCCGCGAGGGGGCGCGCCTAGCGGGCACGGTTCGTGGGCATGCAAGCCGTGTGCCCGGGACGATTGCTCCGCACGACCCGGTACGAAGGGGTGTGGCATGCACATCGATGAGCTCCTCCGCCAGACCGTGGAGGCCAAAGCATCCGACCTGCACCTCACCGTAGGGATTCCGCCGACGGTAAGGATCTGGGGCAAGCTGCAGGCGCTGAACCATCCTCCGTTGACCCCAGAGGACACGTTCCAACAGGCCTACGGGATGCTCAACACCTTCCAGAAGCAGAAGTTTGAGAAGAACTGGGAACTCGACCTCTCCTACGCCGTCGCCGGTCTCGGACGGTTCCGCGTCAACGTCTACCGGCAGCGCGGTTCCGTCGGCGTGGCCTGCCGCGTAATCACCGAGAACATCCCAAGCATCGAAGAACTGAATATCCCGCTGGTCATGAAAGACCTCTGCCGGCTCCCGCGGGGCCTAATCCTCGTCACCGGCCCCACCGGGCACGGCAAATCCACCACGCTGGCGGCCATGCTCGACTTCATCAACATCGAGCGGTCCGCCCATATCATCACCATCGAGGACCCGATCGAGTACGTGTATCGCCACAAGAAGAGCATGGTGAACCAGCGGGAGCTGGGATTCGACACCCAGACCTTCCCCAACGCGCTGCGCGCCGTGCTGCGCGAAGACCCCAACGTTATCATGGTCGGTGAGATGCGCGACCTGGAGACGATCGGGGCGGCGCTGACGATCGCCGAAACCGGACACCTGGTGTTTGCGACGTTGCACACAGCCAACGCGGCGCAGAGCATTGACCGTATCGTCGACGTCTTCCCGCCGCACCAGCAGCAGCAGATTCGCGTGCAGCTGTCCACGGTGCTGGAGGCCGTCGTCTCCCAGCAGCTGCTGCCGAACATGCAGTTTGTGGGAGGAGGCCGCGGCGAGCGGCGTCAGGTGACGGCGGCTGTCGGCGCGGCAGCCGCGCGGGCCGGGACGGGCAGCGGGGGCGGCGGGGACGGCAAGCGGGAACGCTGGCCGACGTTGGAAGAAGTGGGGCGGGTGCCTGCGGTGGAACTCATGATTGCCACGCCGGCCATCCGCAACTTGATCCGTGAGGCGAAGACACATCAGATTCACACGTCCATTCAAACGGGCGCGCAGTTCGGCATGCAGACGATGGACCAGTCGCTCTTTGCGCTGTACACGCGCCGATTGATTACGCTGGAGAACGCCCTGGCGCGCGCGATTTTCCCCGACGAGCTGCGGAAGATCATCGAGCGGGGAGGAGCATAAATGGCAACGTTTCGATACAGCGCCCGTGACGCGTCAGGCCGGGTCGTGGCCGGCGCGATCGAGGCCGAAACCGAGGTCATGGTCGTCGGCAAGCTCCAGGAGATGGGGTTCTTCGTCACCAGCCTGGAGCGTCAAGCCGCGCGCGCCGACCTCCGCGCCGGGCTCCGCCGGCTGCGGAGAGTCGGGATGCGCGAACTGACGGTGTTCGCGCGCCAGTTCGCGACGATGGTCAACGCCGGCTTGTCGATGGTGCGGACCCTCTCCATTCTCGAGCAGCAGACCGAGAGCCAGAAGCTGCGCGGGATCATCGGCGAGGTCCGCAAGGACGTCGAGGAGGGCATGACACTCTCCGATTCACTCGGCAAGCACCCGGAGACGTTCAGCGGGCTGGTGGTCAACATGGTGCGCGCGGGCGAGGTCGGCGGCGTCCTGGACGACGTCTTGAACCGGCTGGCCTTCTTCTTCGAGAAGGACCTGGCGCTGCGCCAGAAGGTCCGGGCGGCGATCACCTATCCCGCGGCGATCTTCATCTTTGCGCTCGGCGTGATTTTCTTCCTGGTGTTCTTCATTCTCCCGCAGTTCATCGGATTCTTCGAAGGGATGGACCTGGCGCTGCCGCTTCCGACCCGCGTCCTGATCTGGTTCACCAAGACGCTGACGGGATTCTGGTATGTGTTCCTAGGTTTCCTCTTGCTCGGCATGTACGGCTTCCGGATGTACATCCACACGCCGACCGGCAGCATGAACTTTGACCGGTTCAAGCTCAGAGTCCCGGTGTTCGGTTCTTTGGTACGGAAAGTCACCGTCTCCCGGTTTACCCGGACGCTGGGCACGCTCATCACCAGCGGCGTGCCGATCATGCAGGCGCTGGAAGTGGTGGCGAAGGCCGTCGAAAACAAGGTGGTGGCCCAGGCGATCGACAACGTCCGGTCCAGCATCCGGGAGGGCGAAAGCGTCGCCATCCCGCTGCAGGCGAGCGGCCTCTTTCCCCCGATGGTCGTGCAGATGACCTCCGTCGGTGAGGAGACCGGTACCCTGGATACGATGCTGGCGAAAGTCGCCGACTTCTACGATGCCGAAGTCGAGACCACCCTCGCCCAGCTGACCTCCATCTTGGAGCCGCTGCTGATCATGTTCCTGGGCTTCGTGGTCGGCTTTATCGTGCTGTCGTTCTACATGCCGCTGTACCAGCTCATTACTGGAATCAAGTAACGGGGAAACGGGAAGCGGAACGGCTACAAGAGACACAAATTAACAAGACGCACAGAACCTTCCGGGGGATGAGGTCAACTGACCTGGTCCCCTGGTTATTTTTGGCCCAGTTGGGCTATGTGAACCGACGTGTGAACCTGGTAGAGTGAGTCAGCGTGAAGCGGCCTGCTGTTCCTCGACGACGCGCGCGGCCTCGCCGTAGGTGATCCAGATCCCCGAGGCGTGGAACACGATCCAGCGGAGGTAGCCCGGCAGGGAGAAGTAATTCGTCTCCGCGCTGTAGGGCCGCAGCCCGGCGACCTGCGGGAAGCCCGCGATGGCGGGCGGCGCGGCACCCCCCGGCAGCAGGCCCGAGACCTGGGCCGCCGTGCGCGGCCTGAAGACCACGACGACGGCCACGCCCTGCCGGTCTAACGCAAACGCGATGCCCCGGTCATCGAAGATCATGCCGGGGAATCCTTCGACCGACCCTTCACGGAACCCGCGGCCGAACATCTTGACGACGTCGTCGACCCGGTATCCAACGCCCATGTCGTCGCTGATCTTCAGCAGGCTGTTGGAAGTGGACGCCGCCGACACGACGCCGCTCTTGATGTACACGATGATCCCCCAGCGGCTGAAGGTGTAGACCGTGTCGAGGGACGTTTCGCGCACGTCCGCGGGCCGCCCGAACCGGGCCAGGATCAAGCGGACCCCCGAACCGACCGTGATGCCCGCCAGTGATTCTCCGGGCACGATCCTGCGCGAACTGGGGGGCAACTGCGGGACCGGCTGGATGGGCTGCGGCTGGATCGGCTGCGGCTGGGCGGGCGGCTGGGGAGCCGGCTGCGGCTGCGGCTGAGGCTGTTGGGCGAACGCAGGTGCGATGATGGCAAGAAGGATGGAGGCAGCCACAGGTGCGAATCGTCGCATCAGTCAACTCCTTTGGCAAAGGGGTTTCCCGCTTGGGCGGTGGTTTCCTGCCCCCAGGGTTCTTACCCCCGAACAGGTGTCCAACAGACCTTCATGAAGAGCCTAAAGCAGTTTAGGGACGGGTATAGGGCGAACTGACAGCAGTTTGGCAGGGCCGGAAGGGACGGCTCTGGACATTGATGCTGACCAGGGTGTCAGTCAGTGCGAAACCGAAACGGGCAGGCCGGATTCACGCTGATCGAATTGCTCATCGTCATCTCCATCCTCGCCATTCTGGCCGCCCTCCTGATCCCCAATTTCGTGCGCTCGCGCGCCGCCAGCCACCTGGCCGCCTGCCAGCTGGACCTGCGCAACATCGCCGCCGCCGTCGAACTCTATTACGGGGAGAACCGGGTCTATCCGGCGCTGGCGTCCTGGGAAAGCGACCTGGAGTCCGCGGGGTTCATCCGGGCCGTGCCCAAATCGCCGATCGACAAGGCAAGCTATGGATACACGACCGACGCCGCCCGGAGCACGTTTGTCTTGTGGGATGGACCGAACAAGTATACTCAGGCCGGCATTGCCGGGTACGTGGTCTACACGGCTACCGGCGGCCTGCAAATCGGCATTCCTGCGGTTCCGACGCCTTAGGCGCGGTGGGGTGGTCTAAGGAGCGCCGGCACCGGGTAAGATTCGAAGTGCAGAGAAGCCCGGGCTCCTGATCCTCGGGGGCAGGGGTTTCACCATACAACGCAAGAAGGAGGATATCCGACATGCTTCAGTTCTTTACGCGCAGGCTTCACAATGAGCGTGGCTTCACGCTCATCGAGCTGTTGATCGTCGTTGCGATCATTGCGATCCTGGCGGCGATCCTGATCCCGAACTTCCTGCGGGCGCGCGCCCAGTCACAGCTGGCGGCCTCTAAGGGTAACCTGAAGAACATTGCCACAGCCCTAGAGTCGTACTTCGTCGATCGCGGCAACTACCCGACGGCCATCGGCTCGCTGGCGCCGAACTATCTCCGGGTTCTTCCACCGGACCCGTGCTCACAGCTGGCGTACGGCTACTCACCGCTGGCGACACCGGCTCAGCCTACGGACTACCGGTTGTCCATTACGTTCCCAGTGGGTAGTGCGTGCGAACAGATCGTCCCCGGCCTGAACTACACGCCCGGCGGCGGTCTGCAGGAGACTCCGTAGCAGTTTGACTACGCAACTGTTTGCCCGGTGCGGCTGGCGTGGATGTCCACCCAGCCGCATCTTTCTTTCTTCTGGATGCCTGTGACCACCGCGGGCCGCCTCGTCCGCTTCGACCTGCGTCGTGTGCTCGTCGCCGCGTGCCTGGCAGCGCTGGTGCCCCTCGGATGGCGCGCCGCCGACGTGGCCGCGGAGCTCGGGCGTGAACGGCGCGGCGCGGTCCTGTACGGCGAGGGACTCGCCCTGTACCTCCGGGGGAACTACGCTGAAGCGGCCGCGCGGTTCCGGCAGGTCATCACGCTGGCGCCGCTCGCGGTCGAGGCCTATGGGAGCCTGGCCGAGGCGGAATTCCGCCGGGGAGACGTGGACGCCGCAGTGGACACGTACGAGGCCCTGCTGCGGATCTATCCTTATACATACGTCGGCGAGGTGTACCGCGAACTCGCCGTCCTCGAATTCCGCGCAGGCCGTCTCGCCGATGCACGGCGGCATTTCGAGCAGGCGGTTACACTCGACCCCAGGGACTGGCACGCCTTCTACCTGCTGGGTCACGTGTACCGGCGGCTCGGAGACCCGGCCGCCGCCCGCCGGGCGTGGCGGCGGGTCCTCTACCTGCAGGCCGACTACCAACCTGCGCGCGACCAGCTGCGAGCGCCCGATGCTCCCTGAGGCGACGGCGCGCTCATCAGCGGTCCGGGTGCTCACCCTACTGGTGCGGGTCGCCGCGATCGCGCTCGTCGTCGCCATTCCCCTTGTGGTGATGCCATGGGGCACAGACGCCTACAGCCGTCCGAAGGTGCTGGTCCTCTATGGACTGGCGGGAACGATCGTCGCCAGCTGGCTCGGGGCTCGAGTGCTGTCGGGCCGGCCCCAGTGGACGGTGACGCGGCCTGAGGTGTCCGTCTGGACCTTTGTCCTAGCGCTGCTGGTCTCATCATGGTTCTCGGTCAATCCGAGGCTGACGTTCTTTGGTGCGCCTGGGCGGTACGAGGGGCTGCCAGCGCTGCTGTCCTATGTGGCGCTGTTTTTCGCCGGCGCGCACTTCTTCGGGTCGGCGTCGGGGTTGCGCACGCTGGCCATGTGGGCCGGCGCGGGCGCCGCCCCGGCCATCCTATACGGGGTGACACAGGTCTACCTGCCGCCGATATTTCCCGGCGAGGCCGTGATCAGCGAGTGGTACGGGACGCTGGGTGTTCCCCGGATTTTCTCGACGCTGGGAAGCCCCATCGTGTTCGGCGGGTACCTGGCGTTCATGATCCCGCTGCTGCTGGTCCTCGCCGCGGGGAGTCAGGGCGTCCGCCGATTTTGGTGGCTGCTCATGTCGTGTCTGGCGGTCGTCGACGCGGCCTTGACCCTGACCCGGGGGGCCTGGCTGGCCGCCGTGGCGGGCCTGGCCGTGTTCGGTTTCGCCGCCGGTCGCGACGTCTGGCGCCGCCAGTGGGCGCTGGCGGCCGGCATGGTCG
>JBIOWP010000144.1:0-11522 GCA_044868695.1 bacterium | reverse complement strand
GACCCGGCGGTGGGCCGGCCGGCGTTGCCGCAGGGCAACCACCAGCGGCAGTGATTCGGGGGACAGTGGAGCGCCGTGCTCATCTGTCGGGGCAAAGATTGTCGACCACTCTTCCAGGGGCATTTCACCGGCCTCGTCAAACTGGCGGCCCAGCAGCGCCTCCGCGGGCGCATTGTAATAGAGAAGACTTCCTCCGGGATCCACGACAAAGACGGGCAGCGCGAGGTAACTGGCGAGCTGCCGCATGAGAATGATTTCCACCTGCTTCTGGGGCATGGGCGTCCCTCCCACAGAGGTATTCTCCACCGGCGCCGGCCCCCGCCGCGCTTCTGGGCGCCTTGACGGCGGCGGGCGGGGCTGGTAGGATTGTCCTAATGTGTCCTATTCGCGCTAGGACAATTGACCCCTTCCCGCTGCGGGTCCGCCGCGACGGGCCGCTGCCGATCGCCGACCAGATCGCGGAGCAGCTGCTGGCCCTCATCCGCGGGGGCCGGCTGCGCGCCGGCGAGCGGCTGCCGCCCGTGCGGGTGCTGGCCGGCTTCCTGCGGGTCAACCGCAACACCGTGGCTAAGGTCTATGCCGCGCTGGAACGCGGCGGCTCGCTGGTGACCACCCGGGGACGGGGGACGTTCGTCGCTGACCTCCCCGTATCCGGCGGCGGCGAAGCTCTCGCGGAGACGATTGACCGGCTGCTGGATCTCTCCGCCGCGCACGGGGTCGGAGAAGCCGAACTGCACGCGCTGATTGTCGGGCGCTCCGCCGCCCTCGGGAGAGGGAAGACCCCCCGGGTCGGGTTCGTGGAATGCAATCCATCTGATCTCTCCTATTTCGCCCGGCAGCTGGCGAACCAGCTCCGGGTCCCGCTCGTGCCGGTGCTCCTGACCGACCTCCCCCGCATCGCACCGTCGCTCGATCTCGTCGCGACGACGATGTTTCATGTAGAGGAGGTGCGCCGCCGGCTGCCCCGGCATGAGGTCGTCGGGCTGATGGCGATGCCGGAACTCGCCACGCTCGAAGCGGTCGCGCAGCTCCCGAAGCGGGCGAAGGTCGCGCTGGTGTGTGCAACGAAGGAGGGCGTCCGCAGCAAGGAGCGATCCATCCGCGCGGTCGGGATCCAGCGGCCCAACTTGATGACCGCGACGCTGCACCAGGAAGGACGCCTCCAAGAGATGCTGCGCCGCGCCGATGTCGTGCTGGCATCGCCGAAAGTGCTCGAGCGGCTCGCCGGGAAGATCCCGGCGCAGGCGAGGGTCATTCCGTTTGCCAGCGTGTTGAGCGAAGGAGCCGTATCGCTGCTGGAAGCCCGCATCAGGGCCTGGCGGCCGGCCCGCCGGGAGGCGACCCCGCGCCGCCGGGTGGAAAAAACCGCGTGAGGCGCGTGCGCGTGGCGGTGCTCATGGGCGGACCGTCGCCGGAGCGCGACGTCTCGCTGGCGACGGGCAGCCAGATCGTTACCGCGCTGGATCCGCAGCGCTACGACGTGCTTCCCGTCGAGATCACGACGGAGGGCCGCTGGCTGCCGCGCCCGGATCTGAGGCCGCTGCCGGACGGGCACCGGGCGTCGGGCACCGGGCCCCGTTCACATCGCACGCTCGAAGCCCGGAGCCCGGAGTCCGGCAGTTCGCCGGAGCCCGGGGCCCGGAGCCCGGCTCTCGTTAGTTTCGACCAAGCGGTCGCGCGCGACGAGGTCGATGTGGCGTTTATCGCGATGCACGGGCCGTTTGGGGAAGACGGGACCGTGCAGGGACTGCTGGAACTGCTGGGAGTGGCCTACACCGGCTCCGGGGTGCTGGCCAGCGCACTGGGCATGGACAAGCTGCGCAGCCGGCAGCTGTTCGAGTGGCATCGCATTCCGGTCCCGGCCTACCTCAGCGTTCGCACCGACCGCGAGGGCGATCGGACGCATCTCCACCAGCAGGTCGCGCAGCACCTGGGGTTTCCCTGCGTCGTGAAGCCCAATGCAGGCGGCAGCAGCATCGGCGTGTCGTTGGTTCACGACGGCGCCGGGCTGGATCCGGCGATCGAGGCGGCCTCGGCCTACGGTCCGGTCGTGCTCATCGAAGAGTACGTCCGCGGCACCGAGATCACTTGCGGTCTGGTCGACGACCCGGACACCGGCGAACCGGTCACCCTGCCGTTGATCGAGATCGTCCCGCATGCTGAGTTCTATGATTACCGCGCGAAGTACGGCGCCGGCGGCAGCGATCACATCATCCCCGCGCGCGTGACACCGGAGGTCGCCGCCCGTGCGCAGGCGCTGGCGCTCCGGGCCCACCAGGCGCTGGGGTGCGAGGGCATGTCGCGTGTGGACATGATCGCCCGCGGTAAGGACCTCGTGGTGCTCGAGGTCAACACCATCCCCGGCATGACGCCCACCAGCCTGCTGCCCGATGCAGCCAAAGCTGCAGGTATTGAGTTCCCCGAGTTGTTAGAGCGGATTGTTCGGAGTGCCCTCCGCCGGTCGCGGCAGCAGTGTCGACCACAGGGAGGCACTGTCGACCTACCGAAATGACCTCAGCGTATGGACCGCAATGGTTTCGTGAAGTCGCACGCGCTGGGGAACGATTACATCGTCATTGATCCGAAGACGCTGTCGTTTCCACTCACCGCGCGCTCGATCCGGCTGATCTGCGATCGGCACCTGGGGGTCGGCTCCGACGGGATCCTGGCGGCGGCGCCGTCCAAGAAGGCGGACTTCGGCCTGCGCATCTACAACCCCGACGGCAGCGAGGCGGAGAAGAGCGGCAACGGTCTGCGCATCTTTGCCCGCTACCTCTACGATCACGGTGTGACGACCAAGACCCGGTTCACCGTGGACACACCCGGCGGAGTTGTGGAAGTCGTGCTGCACCTGCGCGGGCGGTCGGTGGACCGCATCACCGTCGAAATGGGGCCGGCCACGTTTCGCAGCGAACGGATTCCGGTGGCGGGACCGCCGCGGGACGTCGTGGATGAGACGATCGATGTAAACGGGCAGCGCCTGGCCATTACCGCCGTGTCGGTGGGGAACCCGCACTGCGTGGTGTTCGTGCCCGATCTCGCCCGCGTAGATCTGCACCGGCTCGGCCCGCAGCTGGAACGCCACACGCTCTTCCCCAACCGGACCAACGTACAGTTTGCCCAGGTGCACTCCCGCACCCGGGTCGCCGCGCGCATCTGGGAGCGCGGCGCCGGCGAGACGCTTGCCTCCGGCAGCAGCGCGTGCGCGGTGGCGGCGGCGGCGGTGCGCAAGGCGCTGGTGGACCGGTCGCTCACGGTTGCGATGGACGGCGGCGACCTGGAGATCGCCGTATCGGCCGATTGGGAGATCCGCATGACCGGTCCTGCCACCGAAGTGTATGCCGGCAGGCTGAGCAAACGGTTTGTCGGGCTGCTAGAGGCCGGCGAGTGAAGCGGATCCTATACGTGGTCCTGGACGGATTGGGCGACCGCCCGCTGCGCGAACTCGGCGACCGCACGCCGCTGGAGGCCGCCGACACGCCGCATCTCGACCGCCTGGCAGCCGCGGGCCGCCAGGGAACGGTGATCACGGTCGGCAAAGGCATCGCGCCGGAGTCCGACGTGGCGGTCATGGCCATTCTGGGCTACGACCCTCTGCGCTATCACGCCGGCCGCGGGCCGCTGGAGGCGCTGGGGGCGGGGCTGCCGTTTCACGAAGGGGACGTCGCCCTGCGCGGGAACTTCGCGACCGTCGGCACCGGCTGGACCATTGTGGACCGCCGGGTGGGACGCAACCTCCGTCCCGACGAAGCGAAGGAGCTCGCCGAGGCGGTGAACCGCGAGGTTCACCTGACCGCCGCGCCCGCGGGCGTCGCGGTACGCGCGTCCATCGGCCACCGCTGTGCGGTGGTGCTGTATCCCAAAGAAGGCCGCCTGTCCGCAAAGATTTCCAACACCGATCCGGCGTACGCGCGCATCGAAGGACTCGGGGTGGCGAAGGCCGATGCCGGCACCGAGGTGGAAGAATGCAAGCCGCTCGACGACACCCCGGAGGCGTGGACGGCCGCGGAGCTGGTGAACGAGTTCATGCGCAAGAGCCGCGAGGTGCTGGATGGGCAACCGGCCAACCGGCGTAGGCGCGAGCGCGGCGACCTGCCCGCCAACCTCATTCTGCTGCGCGATGCCGGCGATCATCTCCCGCAGGCGCCGTCGATCCGGGAACGGTTCGGGGTAGAGTTCGGCTGTTTTGTCGAGATGCCGGTGGAGCGAGGGATTTCACAACTGCTCGGGATGACCATCATCGAGGTGCCCCCCAGCGCCGGCGACCGGGAGGGCGCGTACCGGCAGTGGGCGGAACGCGCGGTCGTCGAGCTCCCGCGCCACGGCGGGCTGTACCTGCACCTCAAGGGTCCTGATGAGCCGGGGCACGATGGGGACTGGCAGGCCAAACGAGACGTCATCGAGGTCATCGACCGGGCCTTCTTCGGCGAACTACTGCCCAAGATTCGTCTTAACGACACCATCGTGGCCGTGACCGCCGACCACGCGACCCCCTGCGCGGTGGCGGGGCATTCCGCCGATCCCGTTCCGCTGCTGATCTCCGGCGGGGGTGTTCCGCCCGACGGCACCAAGGCATTCGGCGAACGGGAGGCAGCCCGCGGCGCGATCGGGCAGTTGATTGGCGTCGACGTCATGCCGCTGCTGACTCAGCTGGCCAGGGAGTAGTGACAAACGAGCGCATGTTCACCAAGTCGGTCGCGTTCTACGACGCCATCTACGCCGCGGCCGGCAAGGATTACGTCAACGAAGCGCAGCGCATTCACGCGCTGATTCAGCAGCGCAGGCGGTCGCCGGGGACGTCCCTCCTGGACGTCGCGTGTGGAACCGGCGGCCACCTCGCCGTACTGCGCGAGTGGTACCAGGTCGCGGGTCTGGACGTCGACCCGCAGATGCTGGCGGTCGCGCGGAGGCGCTGTCCGGGAGTTCGCTTCCACCAGGCGGACATGGTGGACTTCGATCTCCGGCGGACCTTCAATGCGGTCCTGTGTCTCTTCAGTTCGATCGGGTACGTCCACACCGTGGTGCGCTTGGCGCAGACGCTCCGGACGTTTGCGCGGCACACCGCGCCGGGCGGCGTGGTGCTCGTCGAGCCGTGGATCACGCCGGAGCGATTCGAGGCCGGTCACCTGGGGGCGGTTTTCGTGGATCAGCCCGATCTGAAAATCGCCCGCATGAACACGAGCGCGCGCAAGGACAGTCTCAGCGTGCTGCATTTTCACTACCTGGTCGCGACTCCAGAAGGAATTTCGGAGTTTACGGAAGACCACACTCTTGGCCTGTTTACGCACGAGGAATATCTCGGGGCGTTCCGCGCCGCGGGGCTAGACGTGTCGTTTGACAGCGAAGGGTTGATTGGTCGCGGGTTGTATATCGGGCGCCGCGACTAGCGGGCGCTGACCGCGGGCAAAATCGCCTTGCAGGCGAGATTATGAGGGGACCGCGCCGGACCATCCGACGGCTTCTTGCGCCCTGTGCGGGCGCACTTGTGGTTTGCCTGCTCGCCGTGCCGGTGCCGGCGCAGAACTCCGATGTCTCCCCCGGTGTCGATGTCGTCAAGACCGCGGCGACCGAGCTGGTCGGCCGGCGGATCGGCGTCGTCAGCAACCACGCCGCGATTACCCGCGACGGCCGGCACACCGCCGTCGTCGTGGCGGGGCTCCTTGACGCACGGCTGACCGCCGTGTTTTCACCGGAGCACGGGTTCAACGGCTCGGGAATGGAGTTGTCCGATCCTGATCTGCTGCCGTCGCAGACCCCCGTCTACAGTCTCTTTGGCCGGGTGACGCAGCCGACGAAGCGGATGCTGTCGCTGGTGGACGTGCTGGTCATCGACCTGCAGGACGTCGGCGTACGCCCGTTCACCTACGCGTCGACGATGGCGCTGACGATGGACGCAGCCCGCCGATCCAACAAGCCGGTCGTGATCCTGGACCGGCCCAATCCGATGGGCGGCATGATCGTGGATGGCCCGGTGCTCGAATCGCGGTACCGGTCGTTCATCGGGATGTACCCGATCCCGTACGTGCACGGCATGACGATCGGGGAACTGGCGCAGTTGTACAATCAGGCGTTCCGGATCGGGGCGGACCTGCAGGTCGTTCCGATGCAGGGCTGGTCGCGCCGCATGCAGTGGGCGGACACCGGCCTCCAGTGGGCCAATCCCTCCCCCGGGCTGCTGACCGACGACAGCCCCTACTACTACGCGACGACGGGCGCGGTCGACGGGACGGGGCTCTGGAACGGCGTGAGCACCGACTCCCGCTTCCGCGTCATCCTGGCGCCCTGGATCGACGGCGCGGCGCTGGCCGAACGGCTGAACCAGTACCGCCTGCCCGGCGTCATCTTCAGTGCGTCATCCATCCCCCATCCCACGACCGGCCGGATCTGGTCAGGGGTGCGGCTGCACGTGACCGATCCGGCCGTCTACCGGCCCTCCACCACGGCGGTGTACGTGCTGGTTGAAATCCGCAAGATGTACGGACGCAGGCTCACCTTCTGGCGTCCGCGGCGCGGCCAGTACCTGTTCGACCGCGTGTGGGGCACGCAGCAGGTGCGCCTCGGGATCCTTCGGGGAGACAGCGCAGCCGCCATCGTCGCGCGGTGGCAACCGGGACTGCAGCAGTTCCTCGCGCTGCGGCAGCGGTACCTGCTCTACCCTGATACCCCCCTTGTGACGCGCGAGGCCCTTCCTCCACCGGGATCCAGCGGTGGAGGGGCTCCCGACCCCGAAACTATCCGAGAGTAACCGCCCGAAGGCAGCCGCCGTGATGTGACGGACGTCACAGACGGTGGACCGCGCGCGCTCGATACTGGCGCCGGCCGGGAGATTCTCGAGGGGGTGGGGCCATGACGGACGTCCTGCCGTGGGTCATCGAGCACTGCGACCAGACCTACCGCAAGCGCAACTGGGCAGGCAAGGGTGTCCTGCCCGGCCTCGCGGACGTGACCGTCGAGGCGGCCCACTGGCGGCCGCACCCGGAGCAGCACACGATCGCCGAAATCGTGCTGCACATGGCCTACTGGAAGGATGCCGCGGCTTCACAACTCGCGGGCCGGCCCTGGACGCATGACGAGGCATCCGACTGGCGCGCCGTCCCGGCGACGGCCCAGGGCTGGGTTGATGCGCGACGGGAGCTCCAGGCGGCGCATGAACGGCTGATGGCGGATCTCCGCGCGTTGCCGGCCGCGCGGTTGGGAGAGCCAGTCGGCAAGGTGTGGTCGGAGGGTGAGACCGATCGGGGCATTGACCTGGCCGTCGACATCGCAACGCACGACAGCTACCACGCCGCGCAGATTTTTGTTCTGAAGCGGCTGTGTGCGGGCTCGCGGGGCCCCAGGCAGGCTTGACCGGGGTGGGGGTTTCTGCTACTGTCGGGGTCGCAGGTTAATGGAAAGGGGGCGCACCGGTGTTCACGATTGTACCGCTCGGTTCTGCCGTCCGTCTGAGTGCGCCCCGTGATCTGTAAGCAGTAGTTCCGGTCTCCACCGGCTTGCGGCCACGGGCGGACTCTGATCCCGTGGCCGTTGCGCGTCAACCCGGCCACGGGTCGCCGTGGTCGGTTTCATTTCTAGCGGACCCGTGAGGAGCTCGCATGGCAGTGTCATTCCGGCAACATCGCACGATGCTCGCCGACTATCTCCGGCCCCAGTGGCTGGCGGTGTCGGTGATGGCCCTCCTGCTGCTCGTCGGCATCGGGCTTCAGCTGCTCACCCCTCAGATCGTCAGCCGGTTTATTGACAGTGCGCGAGGGGGAGCGGCCCCCGAGGAGTTGGTGCGCCTGGCGATGCTGTTCTTGATGGTGGCGGTGACCGGTCAGGTGGTCTCCGTGCTCTCGGTCTACGCGAGCGAGAACGTGGGGTGGACGGCCACCAACAAAGTACGCGAGGATCTGGCCCTGCACTGCCTGCGCCTCGACCTGCCGTTCCACAATGCCAAGACGCCGGGCGAAATGATCGAACGGGTGGACGGCGACGTCGCGCAGCTGTCCTCGTTCTTCTCGCAGTTCGTAATCAGAGTGCTCGGCAATACGGTGCTGCTCGGAGGCATCCTGGTGCTGCTCTACCGATCGGACTGGCGCGTGGGGCTCGTGTATACGGTGTTCACGATCGGTGCGCTAATCATCCTCCGCCGGCTCATCGAAAGCGCCGTGCCCTACTGGAAGGAAGCCCGGCAGACCAGTGCCATCCTGCTGGGGTTCCTGGAGGAGCGGCTGTCGGGCCCCGAGGACATCCGCGCCACCGGCGCCGTGCCGTATGTCATGCGGCGGCTGGTCGACGCGCTGCGCAACCAGCTGCAGAAATCCCGGAGGGCGTGGCTGCGCGGGACGATGATGTGGGCGACCACCGCCGGGCTGCTAGCCGTCGGGAACGCCATCGCGTTCGCGATGGGCGCGTACCTGCTGCGCGCAGGCGTGATCACCATCGGCACGGTGTACCTGTTCTTCCACTATACAGAGATGCTCCGCCGGCCGTTGGAGCAGATCACCCGCCAGATGCAGGAGCTGCAGCGCGCGAGCGCGAGCATCGGCCGAGTGGGCGATCTCCTGACCCTGGAGACTGCGACGAAGGACGGTCCGGGCCGGCTCCCCGTGGGAGCCCTCGCGGTGGACGTCGATGGTGTCTCCTTCGGCTACGTCGAGGACGACCCGGTCCTCCAGGATATCACCCTCCGCCTCGCGCCCGGCCGCGTGCTCGGACTGCTGGGCAGGACCGGCAGCGGGAAGACGACGATCGGCCGGCTGTTCGTGCGCTTCTATGACCCGACCGCGGGCGTCATCCGGCTGGGCGGGACGGACATTCGTGATGTGCCGCTGGCCGATCTGCGCGGCCGCGTAGGCCTCGTCACGCAGGACGTGCAGCTGTTCCACGCGTCGGTGCGGGACAACCTGACCTTCTTTGACGGCAGCATCGACGACGCCCGGATCATGGAAGTGCTGCGGGCTCTGAGTTTGGTGGAGTGGATCGGATCGCTGCCGCAGGGGCTGGACACGCAGATCGGTCCACGCGCGCTGTCGGCCGGCGAGGCGCAGCTGCTGGCGTTCGCGCGGGTGTTCTTCAAAGATCCAGGGCTAGTCATCCTTGACGAGGCTTCCTCGCGGCTTGATCCCGCCACCGAAAAGCTGGTCGAGCGGGCGGTAGCGGCGGTGCTGCGCGGCCGCACCGCCATCATCATCGCCCACCGGCTGGCCACGGTCCACCGGGCCGACGAGATCATGATTCTGGATGCCGGCCGGACCATCGAACAGGGTTCGCGGGCAGCGCTGGCCGCCGACCCGGCTTCCCGCTTCGCCTCGCTGCTGCGCACGGGGCTGGAGGAGGTGCTGGCGTGAGCACGTGGCGGGTGCTCTGGCGGCTGCTGATTTACGAGCCTCCTCTGTTTGCCCTCAACATGGCGCTGTGGACGGCATTCTGGCTCACGCCGCTGCTGGTCGGGCTCGTCATGCGGGCGATCTTCAACGCGATCACCGGCGGCGCGACGGCGGGCGCCGATCTCGGCGGGCTGCTGGCGCTGCTGGTGGGCGTTGCGGCGGTGCGAATCGGCATCAACATCTGGGGCGTCAGCGCCTGGGCCACGTACTTCTTCGGGCGCGCCGGGCTGCTGCGGCGGAACCTGCTGGAGCGCATCCTCAGCCGGCCCGGCGCAAAGGCCCTGCCTGACTCCCCCGGGGAGGCGATGAGCCGGTTCCGGGACGACGTGGAAGAGCTGCTCAAGCTGGTCGAGACGGTTGTCGACGGGGTCGGCATCTTCCTCGCGGGCATCGTCGGGGCGGCGATCATGTTCGCGGTCAACCCCTTCATCACCACGGTCGTCATCGTCCCCCTGCTGGTCATCGTGGGAGTCGTCGCGGCATTGCGCGGGCGTCTCCTGCGCTACCGGCGCGCGGCGCGGGAGGCGGCGGGCCGGGTCACCGACCTCATCGGCGAGATGTTCGGCGCAGTGCAGGCCGTCAAGGTCGCCGGCGCAGAGGAACACGTCATCGCACACTTCCGCACCCTAAATGAAGACCGCCGGCGTGCATCGCTGAAGGACAGCCTCCTGACCGAGCTGCTCGGCGCGGTGTTCTGGAGTTCGATCAACCTGGGCACCGGGCTCATCCTCCTGCTGGCCGGTCAGACGATCCGCACGGGGTCGTTCACGGTGGGCGACTTCGCGCTGTTCGTGTTCTACCTCGGTCTGGTGACCGAGGCGATGACGCTCGTCGGGAACTTCTCGGCGCGCTTCCGCCAGACCGGCGTGTCGATCCAGCGCCTGGTGGAACTCCTGCAGGACGAGCCGCCGGAGCGCCTGGTGGAGCACCATCCGGTGTTCCTGACCGGACCGCTGCCGGACGTGCCGTTTGCCGAGAAGACCGAGAGTGACCGCCTTGAAACCCTGGACGTGCGCGGTCTCACATTCCGCGATCCGGTGACCGGCCGCGGGATCGAGAACATCAGCTTCACGCTGCCGCGCGGATCGTTTACCGTCGTGACCGGTCGCATCGGGTCGGGCAAGAGCACGCTGGTGCGCGCGCTCATCGGACTGCTCCCCACGGACGCGGGCGAGATCTACTGGAACGGGGAACGCGTCGAACGCCCCGCGGAGTTCTTCGTAGCCCCGCGAGCCTCGTACATCCCTCAGGTGCCGCGCTTGTTCAGCGAGGCGCTGAAGGACAACGTGCTGTTCGGGCTCCCCGTGACGCGGGCAGACCTGCCGGGGGCGGTGTGGTCCGCCGTGATGGAGCGCGACGTGGAAGTGCTAGAGCGAGGTCTCGAGACGGTCGTCGGCCCGCGGGGGGTCAAGCTGTCCGGGGGGCAGGTTCAGCGTACCGCGGCGGCGCGCATGTTCGTCCGCAAACCGGAACTGCTGGTGATCGACGATCTCAGCAGCGCCCTGGACGTGGAGACGGAGCGCACGTTGTGGGAGCGGCTGTTCGCGTTGGAGGACGTGACGTGCCTGGTCGTGTCGCACCGCAAGATTGCCTTCCGCCGCGCCGACCGGATCATCGTGCTCAAAGACGGGCGAATTGAAGCGGTGGGCTCCCTGGATGAGTTGCTGCGGACGTCTCCTGAGATGCAGCGGTTGTGGCAGGGGGAGCGGATGCTACCGGCGGAGCAGCCGGTCGGCTAGTCGCTGTCTTCGGTGGGGTCGTCGAGCGCGACGGTGTCTTCCGCCACCAGTGTCAGCCGGCCGTTCTGCATGGTGTAGATTTTCTTGGTCCGGAAGCGGCGGCCGTCGCGGACCGCGATGATGTCTTCTTCGCGCGTCACGAGCTCCCCGCGCAGGAACGTATCCTCGGTCATGACGATCATGTCGTCCGCCAGCTTGACGTACCGGACGATCGTGACGCCGCCGCGGGTGGCGCGCTCGACCTCCATCTGATCCGGGGCGAGCAACGGCTGCGGCGCCGGGACTGGGCGCGCGCTTGGCCCCGCGGCCGGGAGGGTCTGAGCGGCGGCGCGAGCCGACGGCATGAGGAAGGCGAGCGGGTCCACCGCCCGGCCCTGGACGCGCACTTCGAAGTGGACATGGGAGCCGGTGCAGC
>JBIOWP010000143.1:0-7310 GCA_044868695.1 bacterium | reverse complement strand
CCCACGCCAAGGAGAGTACCTTGGGTTAGTAGACTGGACCAGATGAACCTGGCGGCGGCGAGTGGGGCGGCCCCGAGCGGAGATTGGAGGGCGGCAACCACCTGGCAGGCCGTGAGGTCGGGATCGCCCAGCCATGTCGCGGGAAAGCAGGAGAGGCCGTCGTGTTCCGTCGCATATTGGCAGGCGAGCATGCCAGGGAGCGTGAGGCCTGCACATCCAATCTGAAGCCGCCCGACTCGACGCGAGGGACCGCCCCCGAGCCGCCAGCGGCCCGTCCATTCAGACGACCCACTACCCAGAATAGGGTAGTGGGTATTTCAAACTGACCCACTACCTTTCCCGCTTCCCGCTTCCCGTTTCCGGGAGTTAGTGTTATAATTCCCCACGGCTTGCGGCCGGGGATGCCGGCTTTTTCGTTTGGAGGACACGGATGGAACGGGTGGCACTAGCAGCGAAACGGCGGAGCGACCTGGGTACGGGCCGGGTGGCGAGGCTCCGGCGCGACGGGCAGATTCCCGGGATCGTCTACGGGCGCGGGCGCGATCCTGTGCCGGTGGCGGTCGAGGCCAAGGCGCTGCGGGCCGCGCTGCACACGCAGGCCGGCCAGAACGTGTTGATCGATCTGGCCATCGCCAACGGCGACCGCGGTTCGCAGACCGTCATGGTCAAAGAGCTGCAGCGGGATATTTTCGTCCGCAACATCATCCACGTGGATTTCTACACGGTCGACCTGGCGCAGAAGCTGGAAGCCCGCGTCCCGATCACGTTCATTGGGCAGGCCGCCGGTATCGCGGAGGGCGGCGTCTTCGAGGTCCACCTCCGCGAGATCGTCGTCGAGTGTCTGCCGACGCAGATCCCCGAGCACATCGAGGTGAACGTTAGCGAGCTTGCCATCGGTGATGCCATCCACGTCCGTGCGCTGGTCGTGCCCTCCGACGTGTCCGTGGTGACCCCGCCGGAAGAGGTCGTCGCGACCGTCGTCCTTCCGAAGGTGGTCGAAGAGGTCACGCCGGCGGCGGCCACGCCTGAGGCGGCGGCTGCGGGGGAGGCGCCGGTGGGTGTCCCGGAGGCGGCGGCCGAAGCGAAGCCCGGCGAGGCGAAACCCGCTGCGCCTGCGGCGAAGCCCGGTGAGGCGAAAGCGGCTGCGCCCGGGACGAAGCCCGGTGACTCGAAACCAGCGGGAGCCGAGAAGGCTGGAAAGCCGAAGCCGGAAGCCTCGAAGGGAGACTAGGTTCCTACTCAGTAGCCGGTAGCTCCTCTGAAACTCATCATCGGCCTCGGCAACCCTGATCGGCGCTACCAGCACACCCGCCATAACGTGGGCTGGGAGGTTATCGACCGTCTGGCGCGCCGTTTCGGCGTGGACGTCGATCAGGAGGACGGCTGGGCGCTCGTCGGCAGCGCGAAGATCGGTCGGCACCGGATCCTTCTGGCCAAGCCCCAGACCTACGTGAATCTGAGCGGCACCGCCGTGGCGCATCTCCGACGGCGGCACCGTGGGCGCCTCGACGATCTCGTGGTCATCGTGGATGATCTCGACCTTCCCCTGGGCCGCCTGCGCCTGCGCCCCGGGGGCAGCCACGGCGGGCACAACGGCCTGCGCTCTATCATCGACGCAGTCGGCGGCGATGCGTTCCCGCGGCTGCGGGTCGGCATCGGCCGGCCGCCTGACGGCGTCGATCCGGCCGACCACGTGCTGACGCATTTCACCCCCCAGGAACGGGCGGCCATCGACGCCGCGCTCGAGCGGGCGGCGGACGCCGTCGAGACCGTAGTCCGCGAAGGGCTGCACGCGGCCATGAACCGCTTCAACGCCGGACCGATGCGGCAGGTGGAACGTTCCTAGTGACGCGCGCGGGGCGATCCGTATAATGGGAGGGGTTGTGGCGGGGAGTCTGAGGGGGGCGCAATGAGCGAAGCATCCATCACGCTGCCGGAGTTCGGTCCGCTGGAGACCACGTTGCTGTGGGTGGTGCTCGCCAGCAGCATGATCGCACTCATCTACGGTCTCTACCTGCGGGCCCGCGTGATGAGCCGCGACCCAGGCCCGCCGTCGATGGTGACCGTTGCCACGGCCATTCAAGAAGGGGCGATGGCGTATCTGCGGCGGCAGCTGCGCACGATGCTGGCCTTCATCGTCGCGGTCACGATCGGACTGTACCTGCTCTACCGGCCCATCTACGCCGAGCATCCGGTGCTGGCGATCGGAGTGGCGGTCGCGTTTCTGCTAGGCTGCTTCGCGTCCTACGGCGCTGGATTTGTCGGCATGACCTCCGCGGTGCACGGGAACGTCCGCGTGGCCAACGCCGCGCGGCGCAGCTACCGAGAAGCGCTGCACATCGCGTTCCAAGCGGGGACCATCTCGGGGATGTTCACCGTGGGGCTGGGGCTGCTGGGCGCCACCATCCTGTTTATGGTGTTTCGCGAGAACGCGATGCGCGTGCTCGTCGGCTTCGGCTTCGGCGGCTCGCTGGTTGCCGCATTCATGCGCGTGGGCGGCGGCATCTACACCAAGGCGGCCGACGTCGGGGCCGACCTGGTCGGCAAGGTGGAGGTCGGGATTCCCGAAGACGACCCTCGCAATGCGGCGGTGATCGCGGACAACGTGGGCGACAACGTGGGCGACTGCGCCGGCATGGCGGCGGACGTCTTCGAGAGCTACGAAGTCACGCTGGTGGCCGCTCTGATTCTCGGCGCGGCCACGCTGCTGGACCCGGTCTTCGTGGACCGCTACGGAGGCCCGGCCGGCGCCGGCGCCTTCGCGCTGCGGCTGGTGATCTATCCCCTCCTGGTGCGCGCGATCGGCGTGTTTGCCTCCCTGATCGGCACCTGGGTGGTGCGGGGCAGGGACGAGGAGATCGGGGACCCGATGCGGCCGATCAACATCGGATTCTGGACGGCGGCGGTGGTCTCGGTCATCGGCTTCGGCCTGGTCAACGCCGTCTACCTGCGCGACCCCGCCACCGGCGCTCCGGACTTTCGCTTTTTCTACGCCACGCTGACCGGGATTCTGCTGGCCCTGGTCATCGCGTGGCTGACGGAACTGTTCACGCATCCCGACCGCGGGCCAGTCACCGAGATCGCCTACGCCACCAAGACCGGCCCCGCCACCATGCTGCTGACCGGGCTGGGGACGGGACTGGAGAGCACGGTGTGGGCGATCCTCGCCATCGCGGTCACCCTGGTGGCGTCGTTTGCCATCTTCGGTGGGTCGGTGGCGCTGGCCGCCTACGGTATCGCGCTGGCCGGGCTCGGGTTGCTCACCACGACCGGGTTCATTCTCGCGATGGATACGTTCGGCCCGATCGTGGACAACGCCAACGGCATCTTTGAGATGTCCGGCGTGGAACGGGGAGAATCTCTCGCCGGGCGCATCGTCGCGCGGCTGGACCAGGTCGGCAACACGACCAAGGCCCTGACGAAAGGGTTTGCCATCGCCACCGCGGTGGTGGCCGCGATCGCCCTGTTCCGTTCGTTCATCGATGAGGCGCGGCTGTTCGTCCGCGTCGACGACTTGATCGCCGCCGGAGCGGAACAGGCCGGGGCGATGCTCTTCAATGTCGGCATCCAGGTCAATCTGCCGCTGATTTTCATCGGGCTGTTGATCGGCGGCGCCGTTCCATTCCTCGTGTCAGCGTTTTTGATCCGCGCGGTCGGCCGCTCAGCCTTCCTGGTCGTGGAAGAGGTCCGGCGGCAGTTTCGAGACATCCCGGGGCTCCTGCAGGGACGCAGCCGGCCGGACTACTCGCGCTGCGTCGACATCGTCACGAAGGCGTCCCAGCGCGAGCTGCTGGGGCCCGGGATTATTGCCATCAGCGTCCCGGTCCTCGTGGGATTCGCCCTGGGCGCAGGCGCGCTGGGAGCCTACCTTGCCGGGGCCATCCTCACCGCGCAGCTGCTCGCGGTGTTCATGGCGAACACCGGGGGGGCATGGGACAATGCGAAGAAGAAGATTGAGGACGGCTATCTCGGCGGCAAAGGCACCGATGCCCACAAGGCGGGCGTCATCGGCGACACCGTCGGCGACCCGTTGAAAGATACCGCCGGACCTGCGCTCAACCCCCTCATCAAAGTGATGAACCTGGTGGCGATCCTCATCGCGCCGGTGGTTATCCAGTCGCTGCCGGCGGCCGTGCGGCTGGGGGTCGTGGCTGTGGCGCTGCTCCTCGTGGTGATCGCCGTCACGATCAGCCGCCGGACCACCATCACCGCGGAGGCCGGGACCTCGTAAGACGGCGGCCCCACGCCGGTCATGATCGCGACTGTCCTCAAGCGCGTCTTCATCGGGCCGCCGCTAGCGACCTCTCAACTCATCCACGAGCGGATCTCCAAACTGAAGGGGCTCGCGGTCTTTTCCTCCGACGCCCTCAGCAGCACCGCCTACGCCACCGAGGAAATCCTGATCGTCCTGGCCGCCGGCGGAGCCGTGGCGCTGGGTCTCGCGCTGCCGGTCGCGCTCGCCATCGCCGCCGTGCTGGCCATCGTCGCCTTCTCGTATTATCAGACGATTCACGCGTATCCATCGGGCGGCGGCGCCTACATCGTCGCCCACGACAATCTAGGGGTGTGGCCCGGATTGGTGGCGGCCGCGGCCCTGCTGATCGACTACGTGCTGACGGTGTCCGTCAGCATCGCGGCCGGTATCGCGGCAGTGACCTCCGCTGTGCCGGAGCTGTTCCACCTCCGCATTGCGCTTGCGCTGCTGGCCATCGCGCTGGTGGCGGTGATCAACCTGCGCGGCGTCAGGGAGTCGGCGACGATCTTCGCCGTCCCCACGTATCTCTTCATTGCCGCGCTCGGGATCACCGTGATCGCCGGCATATGGAAGACGCTCGGCCAGCCGGCCGTGCCGCCGCGCGTGGATGCCGGGGCCGGCCTCGCCCCGGTGTCACTCTGGCTGATCCTGCGGGCGTACGCGTCCGGGTCGGCGGCGATGACCGGCGTGGAGGCGATCAGCAACGGCATTCCGGCGTTCAGGTCACCGGAGGCCCGCAACGCGGGGATGACGCTGCTCTGGATGGCGGCGATCCTAATCACCCTCTTCCTCGGGCTCACAGTGCTCGCGCGCCAGCTCGGCATCACATCCCGCGAACAGGAGACGGTGGTATCGCAGATCGCCAGGACGATCTTCGGGGCGGGCCCGATCTACTTTCTGGTGCAGGCTGCCACGGCGATGATCCTGATCCTGGCGGCGAACACCAGTTTTGCCGACTTTCCACGCCTCTCCTCGATCCTGGCCCGAGACGGGTTCCTGCCGCGCCAGCTGGCTCACCTGGGGGACCGGCTGGTGTTTGCCAACGGGATCATTGTCCTGGCGGTGCTCAGCGGCGCGCTGGTCTACGCCTTTCACGCCAGCACGCACGCCCTCATCCCTCTCTATGCCGTCGGCGTCTTTCTCTCGTTTACCCTGTCACAGGCAGGAATGGTGAAACGGTGGTGGACCCGCCACGAGCCGGGGTGGAAACGCAACATGGTCATCAACGGAATCGGCGCGATGGTCACGGCCGTGGTGCTCTCGGTGGTCGTGGCCACGAAGTTTCTCCTGGGAGCCTGGATTGTGCTGGTCTTGGTTCCGGCCAACGTCGTGATCATGTACACGATCCACCGCCATTACCAGGAGGTCCGCGAGCAGCTCACGCTGGAGGGCGCGGCCCTGCCCGAGCCGATCCGCCGGCACAAGGTGGTCATTCCGGTCGCAGACCTGCACCGCGGAGTGCTGCCGGCGCTGCGCTACGGGAAATCGCTCAGCACCGACGTGGTCGCGGTCTCGGTGGAGATCGACGCGGGCCGGACGCGGGCCCTCCAGGAGAAGTGGGCGCGATGGGGCATGGGGGTCCCGCTGCGCATCCTGCCGTCACCCTACCGGTCGGTCATCGACCCGCTGCTGCGGTTTCTCAACGACCTGGAGTGGGAGATCGGATTTGACCAGCAGATCACCGTCGTGCTGCCCGAGTTCGTGCCGGCCCGGTGGTGGCACTTCTTTCTGCACGGACAGGCCGCGCTGATCCTGAAGCTGGCGCTGTACTTCCGGCGCCGGCAGGGCCACCGGGTGACTGTTGTGACCGACGTCCCGTACTATTTCATGCCGCCGGCCGCTCCCGTCGAGGAGGTCCCGCGGGCGCGCGCGCCGATGGCCCGTCCCCTGGCGGTGGTCACCGGGCTGCTGGCGGTCGCGGGGGTGATGTTCGTCCTCGCCCTGGCTCAGGGTTGGCCCGCCGCCGTGCAGACGGTTCTTGGGATCGTCGTGGTCGGACTGCTCGCCGCGCTGGTCTTCATCCTCATCGTCCAGTCACTGCTGTCCTAGGTCTCCTGTTCCCTCGTTCCCGCGTTCCCTGTTAGAATTTGTGCGTGCCCGAAGACCGAACCGTCTCCGCCTCGCTCGCCCCGGCCCGAGTCACGGCCTTTGCTCCCCTCCGGCACCGCAACTTCCGGCTGCTTTGGACGGGGCTGCTGATCTCAAATACCGGGTCGTGGATGCAGTTTGTCGCGCTGGGGTATCTTGTCGACCGGCTCACCCAGTCGCCGCTCTACCTCGGACTGCTGGCTGCCACACAGGCGGCACCGCGGCTCCTGTTTGCGCTGCTCGGCGGCACCGCGGCCGACCGGCTCAACCGCCGCTGGCTGCTGGTGGCGACCAACGTTGTCCTGATGAGCAGCGCGCTGACGCTCGCCGTGTTGACCGCCACCGGCCGCATTCAGATCTGGCAGATCCTGGTGCTGGCCGCGCTCAACTCCCTTGTGCAGTCCTTTGACATGCCGGCGCGGCACTCGATGGTGCCGCAGATGGTGGGCGAGCACGAGGTCCTGACTGCGATCAGCCTGAACTCCGCCGCGTTCAACGGCGCCGGAATCTTTGGTCCCTCCATCGGCGGCCTCGTGATCGCCGGTATCGGCGAGGCCGGCTGCTTCTTCGTCAACGCGGCGTCGTATCTGGCAGTGCTGGCTGCACTGGGCCTCATGGCGACCCCTGCGCAGGCCGCATCGGCGCCCGCCCGGCTGTCAGACGATCTGCGGGAAGGCGTGACCCTGCTGCGCGAGCAGCCGCGCCTGCTCCTGTTTCTGGGTACGGTGCTGGTCCTGAGCTTCTTCGGCCGGCCGTATGTCCGGATGATGCCGTCGTTCGCACGCGAGGTGCTGCATATGGGCGCGACGTCCCTGGGGTTCCTGCAGTCCGCGCCGGGCGTGGGTGTGATTCTCTCGGTGCTGCTGGTGGGCCGCCTCTCGGACGCCGGAGGGAAGGGCACGCTGCTCGGTGCGGGCGCGCTGGTCTTCGGCGCGCTGGTGACGATCTTCGGGCTGGTGCGGTCCTT
>JBIOWP010000142.1:0-15656 GCA_044868695.1 bacterium | reverse complement strand
TCTCGGATGAGAACGGCCCCGTCCTCCAGGACGGGGCCGTCCGTCCCATCCCACACGAGGGCCGGGTGGTGGAGTGCGTAGCTCGGGCCGCCCTGCCGCCGAGCGATGCAAACGTGCTGGACTTCGGCGAGGCGACGGTCCTGCCGGGGCTGATCGATACCCACGTGCACCTGTCCTGGCCCGGAGATGGGACGCCCAACGACACCTTTACCGTGGGCGCCACGGACACGGAGCTCTTGCTGACGGCCGTGCGCAACGCTCAGCGCGCGCTCGCCTCCGGCGTGACCACGGTGCGTGACCTGGGCAGCCGGGGTCGCGTCGTCCTGGATCTGCGCGACCACATCGCCCGGGGTGGGCTCTCCGGGCCCCGGATCGTCGCCGCCGGCTCCCCGATCACTGTTACCGGCGGCCACATGTACTACCTGGGGGGCGAGGCCGATACCGTCTCGGACATCCGCCGCGTCGCCCGCCGCCTGTGGAGGGTCGGCGTCGACATGTTCAAGGTCGTGGGGGAAGGGGGCGGCACGCCGCGGACCCACAGTTGGATCCCGACGTACAGCGTCGCGGAGCTCACGGAAGCCGTGAGCGAAGCGCGCTCCCATGAGACGCAGGTGACCGTGCACGCGAATACAATCGAGGCGGTTCGCCGGGCAACGCTGGCCGGCGTGGACGGCATCGAGCACGCCTCCCTGTACCGGTCCCGGGACGAAGTAGGGTACGATGCGGCGCTGGTGGACCGGATCGCCGAGCAGGGTATCTTCATCGGGCACACTCTCACCGGGCCCTACCGCAGCCTGGAGCGTGCGCGCGCAGGGTGGGCCGCGTTGGGTCCCACGGAGCGGGTCTATTGGGAGACGAGGCAGCGGACCTGGGAGGCGCGATTGAACAACTACGGTCGAATGCTCCGGGCCGGCGTCCGACTCGTCGCCTCCACGGACGCGGGGTGGAGTCTTGTACCCTTCGGGGAGTACGCACTGACGCTGGAACTGCTCGTCCGCGCCGGAGCGACGGCGCGCGAAGCGCTCACCGGCGCGACGCGCCTAGCAGCCGAGGCGGTGGGGCTTAAGGACGAGATCGGGACGCTGGAACCGGCCAAAGCCGCCGACATCACGATCGTCGCCGGAGATCCGTTCGAGGATATCGGCCGGGTGAGGGACGTCCGAGCAGTCCTCCGCGACGGCCGGCTCGTCGTCGCCGACGGAGGGTTTCACTAGGAGGCCGCAACATGCGAGTGGAGGGGATCACGCACGTGGCGCTCGAGCTCTCCTCGCCGACCCGGATGGAGCGCTGGCTCCGGGACGTCTTCGGGCTGCAGCTCCTGCGGCACGGATACTGGAAGGGCGAGTACGTCCGGGTTGTCGGAGTGCCTGGCGATCGGGACCGTCGCGGCTTTCTCCACCTCTACAACCACCCCTTCATTCCCCAGGGCCGGCTCCGCCACATCGCCGTCGGCGTGGACGAGCCCGTCGAGGAGGCCGTGGCTGGCCTGCGCTCCCGGGGATACGAGGTGGACGGGGAGGACCTGCTCACGGGTCCCGGGGACCTCCGTGTGAAGATCGATCACCACACGGTCCCGCGCCTCCTGCCGGTCGGCGATCCGGCGACGGTGCTGGCCGACGAGCCGGTTGACGACGATTTGCCCTGCCTGTGGCGGTCCATCCATCATGTGGCTGTCGATGCGGCCGACCCCCGGGCGCTACTGGACTGGCAGCGGGACCTCTTCGGGATGACCTACGAGCGGCATCACGACCGGCGCGGAGAGATCATCTCGCAGATCTACTATCCCGGCTCGCCGACGGACGCCATTGGCCGGCGCATGAGCATTCTGCCGATCTTCCTCCGGCCCGGACGGTTCCACACCGGATTGAACCACATCGCCTTCGAGGTGGACGACGCGGAGCGGGCGATCGGCGTTGTAGAGGCCCGAGGGGCCGCGGTGGACTTGTGGCAGGATGCCATCATCCACGGGCCCGAGGAGGTCTGGTATCAAATCGACAGCCGCACTGCACCGTTCCCCGTGGATCATCCTGCAAACCGAGCGGGTCAGACTCTGGTGCCGTATCACAACCGCTGACTCTGCACCAACCTAGGGGGCAGGGGCGACAGGTTTGCTTTCCCACCTTCTCGAGGTGGTTGGGTTGTCGGGGAGGAAGGTATGATATCACAACAGAATCTGAAGCGACACCGGCACGAATGTCTCGTGGAGGAGATGGTCACATGTGTAGGCTGACGCGCTGGATGCTGGTCGGGCTCTTTGTTGTGATGCTCGCGGCCGGAATGCTCCCGCTGGCGCAGGCTCAGGAACGGAAGCGGCTGGTGTGGGTCGTCTCGTTCCCGACGTCCTGCATCGACCCGGCCTACTCGAACCGTCTGCCGGACTGGCAGCTTACGATGAACGTGTACAACGGGCTGGTACGGCAGAAGCCCGGGTCCCTCTCGGAAGTGGAGCCGGACCTGGCGGAACGCTGGACCGTGAGCCCCGACAACACCGTATTCACGTTCCACCTCCGCTCCGGCGTGCGCTGGCACGAGAACTACGGGGAGTTCACGGCCGAAGACGTGAAATACTCGTGGGAACGCCAGCTGAATCCGGAGACGCGGGCGAATAGCTCCGCTGACCTTCGCCGCGTGAAGTCGATTGAGATCCTCGACCCGCGCACGGTCCGGGTGACGCTCGATCAGCCGTTCCCGGCCTTCCTGGTGACTATCGCGAACTCCGCGTTCACGGCCATCGTCAACCGCCGCGCGATCCAGGAGCGGGGGAGCTCGCACTGCATCCGTCCGATCGGCACCGGCCCTTACCGGGTGGCCCGGGCCGAGGTGCGGGGCGGGGCGCTGCTCGTCGCCAACGACCAGTATTTTGGCGGCCGGCCCAAGATCGATGAGGTCGAGATGCGGGTCATCCTGGAAGAGAGCGTCTCCGTGCTGGCGTTCCGCGCCGGAGAGCTCGACATGATGGTCGTGCGTGAGTTCCCGAACATCGCGCTGCTCCGCCGCACGCCCAATGTTGTCGTGAACGCCGACGATCAGTTCGCGGCCAGCGTGTACCAACTCACGCTGAACAACTCGCGGAAGCCGTTCAACGACGTGCGCGTGCGGCGGGCGATGCTACACGCCCTCGACCGACGGACGATCATGCTGCGCGTTGGGGCCGGCATCCTAGGCCAGATCGCGCACTCCCATATCCCTCCGGCGATCTATGGGTTCACGAGCGATGTGCCCAGATACGAGTACAATCCGGCCAAGGCGCGCCAGCTGCTGCGGGAGGCCGGATATCCCGATGGGTTCCGCGTGACGGCGATCGCGCCCAATACCGCCTACCATCCCCCGATCCTGACGTTCGTGCAGGCGATGTGGAAGCAGGTCGGGGTGGACCTGCAGCTCCAGCTGCTCGACGGCGCCGCACTGCGGCCCCGGCAGCGCGCCGGCGACTTCGACCTGACCTCCGGCGATCCCACCGAGTCCGAGATCGGCCAGCACCTGGCGCGGTTGGACGGCCGGGAGATCCCCGTCCTCAACCAGAGCCAGTACCGGGACCGGGGGATTGACACGCTCATCGACACCCAGGCGCGCGAGACGAATCCGCAGCAGCGGGTGGCCATCCTCAAGCGCATCCAGCAGCAGCTGGCCACGGACCTCCCCACGCTGCCGCTGTTCCCGACCGTCCAGGCCACGGCCGCCCGCAGCTACGTGAAGGGGATGGTGCCGAACCTCGGGTGGTGGCAGCAGCAATTCTACCGGATGGACATCGAGCGCTAACGCCTGATCCGTCGGCCCCGACGCCGCCGGTCAGGGCCGACGGCTTTCCGGGCTGAGGGCAGCGCATGCGCAACGTCGGTCATCGCCTGCTCCTGCTCGTCCCGACGCTGCTGGGGATTCTTCTCGGCGTCTTCCTGATGCTGCACCTCGCGCCGGGCGATCCAGTGGACGCCATCATCGACACGCAGGCCGCGTATGTCCCCCCAGAGCGGCTGGAGCAGATCCGAAAGGACCTCGGGCTCGACCGTCCGATCTATGAGCAGTTCCTGCGGTTCGTCGGGCAGGCGGTGCGGGGGGACTTCGGCACCTCCTACCGCACCAAGCAGCCCGTGATCGAGGATATCAACCGGAACTTCATGCCGACGGTCTACCTGGGGCTGGCGGGGATGTTCATCGCCGTCCTCATCGGCGTGCCGGCCGGGTTGATCTCGGCGGTGAAGCGGAACACGATCGTGGACTATCTGTCGCTCACCGGCGCCATGCTGGGGCTGAGCGCGCCGGCCTTCTGGATCGGCATCATCCTGCTTTACGTCTTCGCCTTCCGCTTGCACTGGTTCCCCATCTTCGGGGGCACCCAGCCCGGCGCGGGGCTGGTGCAGCTGGTCCTGCCCGCCACCGTCGTCGGGCTGGGCCTCGCGGCCCTCATCGCCCGGCTTACACGTTCCGCCACGCTCGAGACGCTGGGTCAGGACTACGTGCGGACGGCGCGGGCGAAAGGGCTCAGGGAGCGGATCGTCGTAGTGAAGCACGTCCTGCGAAACGCGGCCATCCCCGTGACGGCGGCCGCCGGGACGATGTTCGCCAATCTCCTGACCGGGGCCGTCGTGGTCGAGATCGTCTTCGCGCGCCGGGGGCTGGGCTGGTTGATGATCACGGCCATCAACAGCCGCGACTTCCAGCTGACCCAGGTCCTGGTCCTGGTCTTCGGCACGGCCATCGTGCTGGTGAACCTGCTGACCGATCTCCTACTGACTGTCCTGGACCCACGGACCTCCTACCAGTGAGCGACGCGGGCGTCGGCCGTCTGCCCCGAGCGGAGGCTACCGCAGCGGCGCCCCGCCGCCGCTTCGCCCTATGGCGGACGGTCCTGTGGACGCGGATGAGCTCCGGCGCGGGCGCACTCTTCGTGGCCATGTTCATCGCCGTCGCCCTGGCCGCGCCGGTCGTCGCCCCCTATGATCCGGCGGCGCAGGACATCGAGCATTTCGAGTCGCCCCCGTCTCGGACCCATCTGTTCGGGACCGATCCCTTCGGACGGGACATCCTCTCCCGGGTCATCTGGGGCGGGCGGATTTCCCTGCTCGTCGGCGTGGTTGTTGTCATTATCGCTACGGCGGTCGGCGGCACCATGGGGATCGTCGCCGGGTACGCCGGTGGCGCGCTGGACCGCCTGCTGAACTTCGTCATCGAGATGCTCATGGCGGTCCCGCTGCTGCTCCTGGCGCTGGCGTTCATCGCCGTGCTCGGACCGGGGCTGACGAACGTGATGGTCGCGATCGGTGTGGGGAGCGTGCCGATGTTCGCGCGGGTGCTGCGCGCGGAGACGCGGGGCATCCGGGAGCGCGACTACGTCCTGGCCGCGGAAGCAGTCGGCGCCTCCCAGGCCCGGATCCTGCTACGATACATCGTGCCGAATCTCGCGTCGTCGCTCATCGTTCTCGTGACGACGCGGATCGCCACGGCCATGCTCTCCGAAGCCAGCCTCTCGTTCCTGGGCATTGGCATCCGGCCCCCGACGCCGTCATGGGGGGTCATGGTGGCGGAGGGCCGCGGGTACCTCGAGCTGGCCCCGTGGATCGCCCTCATCCCCGGATTCGTGATCATGCTGACAGTGTTGAGCTTCAATCTCGTGGGAGACGGCCTGCGCGATGCGCTGGACGTACGGCTTCGCGGCCACTGACAACACGCGGGAGGGGAGCGATTGATGGCCACGGATCGAGTGACGTCACGTGAAGCGCCGCAGTCCGGCGCCCCGGCGCACGCCGCGCCGTGGATAGTGTACTGGAACGGACGGTTCGTCCCGGAATCGGAGGTCTGGATCTCGCCGCAGGACCGGGGGTTCATCCTGGGAGATGCCGCCTTCGAGGCCACGCGCACCTACCGGCATGCGCCTTTCCATCTCGACTGGCATGTCGACAGGCTCTTCGCCACGCTCGAGTACCTGCGGCTCGATCCCGGGCTTTCCCGCCGCCAGCTCGAAGAGCTAACGCTGGGCGTCCTCGACCGGAACCGCCACCTCCTGCGTCCGCACGACGATGTGATCCTCACGCACCGCATCACACGGGGGCTCACGCCGGGGCCGTTTGCGGCACCGCCGGAAGGTCCGCCCACCGTGCTCATCGGGTGCCGCCCGATCGCGTTCGAGCGCTTTGCCCGATATTACGCGGAAGGCCTGATCATCGAGGTGCCCACGCTTCGCATTCCCGCCGAGGGCGGCGTCGATCCCCGGGCCAAAACCCACAGCCGCCTGGCGATGACGCTGGCGCACGTGGAGATCGGGCATCTCCGGCCCGAGGCGCTTCCGCTGCTCGTCGATGCACGGGGCTACGTGACGGAGAGCGACGGCGCAAACATCATGTACGTCATGGGCGGCCGCCTTGTCACCCCGCCGGACGCGGTGGCGCTCGAGGGTGTGACCCGCCGCGTCCTCCTGCAGCTGGCTCCGAAGACGGGCATCCCCGTCGATCGCCGCCCGGTGCATCTCAGCCAGCTCGTCGAAGCCGAGGAGGCCATCGTCACGGCCACGAGCTATGCCGTGCTGCCGGTCAGACGACTCAACGGCCAGGTGCTGTTGCCCATCCCGGGGCCGGTCACTGCCGCGTTGACGGCAGCGTTCAGCCGCTATGCGGGGGTGGACATCATCGCGCAGAGCCGGCAGGACTGAGCACGCGCGGGGAAGGGGTCCGGACGCGCCGGGTGAATTGGTATCATATCATACCTCCAGTGGCAGGCGAGATTGGGCGGACCGGAGGTAATAAGAGGAGGGCAGCAGCGATGAGGGTGGTGGGAATAACGCACGTAGCGCTTGAGCTGTCGTCACCCACGCGGATGGAGCGATGGCTTCGGGATGCCTTCGGTTTGCAGCTACTTCGGCACGGGTATTGGAAGGGCGAGTACGTCCGGGTGGTCGGCTCCCCGCACCATCAGCGCGAGAACCCCGGGTTTCTCATCCTCTACAACCGCCCCTTCATCCCTCGGGGGCGCCTGCGCCACGTCGGGCTGGCCGTGGGCGGATCGATCGACGACGCGGTTGCGGACCTGCGCCGCCGCGGCTACGAGGTGGACGGCGAAGACATCGTAATCGCACCCTTCGACTTCCACCTCAAGATCGACAGTTACACGGCCCCGCGCCCGACGCCGCTGCACGATCCGGCGACGAAGATGGCCGCCGAGCCCGTCGATCCGGATCTTCCCTGCCTCTGGCGGGGGATCCATCACGTGGCTCCCGATGTGCCCGAGCACGAGCCCGTGCTCGCTTGGCTGGAAGCGGCCTTCGGGCTCGACCACCGCTCCACCCACGATCGCCGCGGCGAGATCATCTCCAGCGTTAGATATAGCGACGCTCCGAGAGACCCGATCGGCCGGAGGCGCGGCATCTTTCCGCAGTTCCTGCGGCGTGGGACGACCCGTGTGGAGCTCAATCATGTCGCCTTCGACGTGGCCGACTCGGAGGGGGCGATCCGGGAGGTGGAGGCGAGAGGCCCCAAGGTCGATCTGTGGCAGGACGCGATGATCCACGGGCCTGAGGAGGTCTGGTACCAGATCGATAGCTTTGACACCCCGTTCCCCGTGGATCACCCGGCGAACCCGACGGGGGTGACCTTCATCCCGTACCCGCCCGAGGGGCGCGACGCCTTCACCCGCTACGAGCCGAAGACGCCCGCCAAGGTCGGGGGCTAGCGGTGCGGGCGCAGCGGGTCGCGCATGTGGCACTGGAGCTGTCCAGCCCTACGCGTATGGAGCGATATCTGCGCGACGTCTTTGGCCTGCAGTTGCTCGCCCACGGGTACTGGCGTGGAGAGTACGTGAGGACGGTCGGTGTCCCCGGCGGGGGCGACCCGCTGCTCGTGCTCTACAACCGGCCGTTCATCCCCCGCTGCCGCCTGCGCTACATCGCCATCGCCGTCGACGTACCGGTGAATGAGGCGGTTGCCGGACTGCGCCGGCGCGGCTACGAAGTCGACGGTGAGGACATCATCCGGGCCCCCGGCGGGCTCGCGGTGAGCATCACGAGCGTGCTGGGTCCGCGCCTGGCGCCGGCCGGCGACCCGTCGACCCGGATGGCGGACGTGGCGTGGGATCCGGCCGTCCGCAGTCTCGTGCGGGGAGTCCATCACGTCGCCCTCGACGTCGTATCCCATGCGCCCACGCTGGCCTGGCTCGCCGAGGTGTTTGGGATGGATCGTGTCCAGACCTTCGACCGCCGCGGGGAGTTCATCCAGACGATCAAGTACGGCGATGCGCCGGTGGATGCCGTCGGGAGGCAGGTGAGCCTTCTCCCTCTCTTCCTCCGTCATGACATCGAAGCCACGCGGCTCAACCACATCGCGTTCGACGTGGCCGACGCCGACGGGGCGATCAAGGAGGTCGAGACGCGGGGCGTTCCAGTGGATCTCTGGCAGGACGCGATGATCCACGGGCCGGAGAACACCTGGTATCAGATCGACAGCTACGACACGCCGTTTCCGATCGGCCACCCCGCCAATCATCCGGGTGTTCCCCTGTTCCCGTACCGGTATGACTGAGGGCCGCGAGCGATGAGGCGGGCTCCACGCTAATGGATCCTATTCCGTTCGAGATCCCTGACCTCGAGGCTCAGTGGGCGGATTACAACGAGCGGTCCCTCGTGTCGCATACCGGACACTTCGTGCCCGTCCGCAACAGCGCGATCGCCTTCCACCGTCTCACCAAGCCGCTACCGGCAGCCCGCGTCGCCCTCGTGTCCACAGGCGGTGTCTACGTGGTGGGCGACCCGCCGTTCGATCTTGAGTCCCACAGCGGGGACGACTCGATCCGCTGGATCTCCGGCGACGTGGATGCCGGCCGGCTGCGGTTCGCGCACGATCACTACGATCACACGGATCCCGACAAAGATCCGAACTGCATGTTCCCGATCGACCGCCTCCGCGAGCTCGCGGCCGAAGGGGTGGTAGGGAGCGTCGCCGCGTGGCATGGGGGGTGCATGGGATTCATCCCCGATCCGAGCAGGTTCCGTTGGGTCACCACGCCGGCGCTGGCCGCCCGGCTTGAATCGGATCGGGTGGATGCGGCGGTGTTCTCCCCCGGCTGACCCATGTGCCACCGGTCCGTGGGACTTGCCCAGAATGTTCTCGAGCATGCCGGCATCGCGACGGTGAGCGTCACGATGGCCCCGGTTGTGACCTTCGGGGTGGGGGTTCCGCGTGCGCTATATGTGCGATTCCCGTACGGCGATCCCTACGGCGAGCCGCAGGACAATCAGACGCAGCGGGACATCCTGGAATCCGCACTCCGCTGGCTGTACGATGCCCGTGAGCCGAATCAGATGATGCGACTGCCGGTGACGTGGCGGCGGGCACAGAGGCGGCGCTAGCCGAAGCGTACAGGGTGCTGTGACGTTCATCTCCGGGCATTTCCAGAGCGCCGCAGTTCATGCTTCATGCTTAGGAGATCCTTGCTTCCTTGTTCGAGCCCTGGCGGGACCCCAGCGCTAATGGAAGCTCTGCCCTCCATCGTCACGCAGGTCCGAGTCCCCGCAGCCGTGGATCAAGCACGTCCCGCATGCGGTCGCCCAACAGATTGAACGCGAGCACCACCAGCGTGATGGCGACCCCGGGTATCACCGGCATCCACCAGGCCTGCCACAACAGGCTTTGCGCCCCGGCGATCATCTGGCCCAGGCTGGGCATCGGCGGTTGGATGCCGAGGCCGAGGAAGCTCAGCGCGGCCTCGAAGATGATCACCACCGGCAGATGCAGGGTGCCCAGCACCAGCATGGTGGGGAGCAGGTTCGGCAGGACGTGGCGAGCGAGGATACGGAGGTCGGAGGCGCCCACCGCACGGGCCGCCGCCACGAACTCGCGTTGGCGCAGGGCCAGGACCTCGGCGCGCACGACGCGCGCGTAACCCGGCCACCCCGCGATCACCAGCACCGCCACAATTTGGAACAGCCCCGTCCCGAGCACCGCGACCACGGCCACCGCGAGAAGCAGCGTTGGGATGGATAGTTGAGCATCGACGAGGCGCATGAGCGCAACGTCGAGCCAGCCGCTGCGGTAGCCAGTCACCATCCCGACCGCGAGGCCGAGCATCAGCGAGACCGGAACGACCGTGAGCGCCATTAGCAGGGAGATCCGAAGGCCGACCAACAGCCGGCTGAAGATGTCGCGTCCCAATTGATCTGTGCCGAGCAGGTGGACGCTACCCCGCACTGGCGTCAATGACGGCGGATGCACCGTCATGCTCAGATTCTGCGCGGTCGGGTCGTAGGGTGTCACGAAGGAACCGCCAAACCCGGCCGCAAGGATCACGGCCAGGAGCGCAGAACCAACGGCCCCCGAGGGACTACGCAAGAGGCGGCGGAGCGGCGACGCGCGCGCGGCGCTACGCCCGCTGCGCGGCGCTTCGAAGGCGAGGGTCGACCCAGCCATAGATCAGATCCACGGTAAGATTGACGGCGAGAAACACAGCCGCGCCGACGATCGTGACGCCCTGTACGACCGGGAAATCGCGGCCCAGCACCGCCTGTACGGCGAGGCGTCCCATGCCCGGCCAGGCGAAGATGGACTCCACGACGATCGCTCCGCCAAGCATCTGCCCGAAGCTGAGTCCAAGCACCGTGAGCACCGGAAGCGCCGCGTTGCGCAGGGCGTGTCTGAACAGCACCGTACGAGGCCTCAGGCCCTTGGCCCGCCCCGTGCGGATGTAGTCTTGAGCGAGGACCTCGAGCAGGCTCGTTCGCGTGAGCCGGCTGACCTGTGCCGCATAGAAACCGCCGAGTACGAACGCAGGCATGACGAGATGGTCGAGACCGCCGTAACCGGAGACCGGAAGCCAGCCCAGTTTGACGCCGAGGACGATGATCAGCAGCAGCCCCAGCCAAAAGCTCGGCATGCTCGTCCCGAGGAGCGCAACCGTCATGGCCGTCGTATCAACTCCCGACCCCCGCCGCACGGCTGCCGCCATGCCGAGCGTCACCCCGAGCACGATCGCCACGGCAAGGGAAGCAAGGGCCAGCTTGAATGTCGCGCTGATCCGGCCGGCGATCAGTTCGGTAACCGGCAGGCCCTGCCGGTACGAATATCCGAGATCGCCGCGGGCGACGCGCTCGATGAATCGCACGTATTGCACGGAGAGCGGGCGATCCAGGCCGTAGGTCTGCCGGATCCGCTCGATGTCCTGCCGCGTCGCATCCTGCGTCACGAGCAGCAAGGCGGGATCGCCGCTGACGTGCAGCAGGATGAACACGATCGTGATCACGCCCAGCATGGCGATCAACGAAAGAGCCAGCCGGTGGACCAGATAGCCGCTCACTGCTGGTTCGGCACCCGCTGGACGTTCGGTGCGGATTGCCGGATCAACGACTCTTCCAAGACGCGTCGAACAGGTACAATTCCAGGTCCGGCCGGGGCGTGTACTCCAGATCGCGGCTCATGCCGTAGGCGTTAGGCGCGCCAAACAGCGTGATGGCCGGCGCCTGATCTTTGTACATTAACTGGAGGCGCCTGGAGATGTCGGCCAGTTTTGCCTCGTCGGGGGCCGCCTGCGCCGCCTCGACCAGTTGGTTGAACGGGGCGTGCCCCGGTCGCCACTGAGACCATTCGCCGGGCGAATAGAATGCTCGGAGCGGAATGATGGTACTGATCCCGAAGAAATCGGTGAATCGCGTGAACCAGCCGTCCTCCTGGAGCTCCCGAGCGAGTACGGCCTTCAGCTGAACGCCGATCTCCGTGATGTCCACTTTCGTGCGTACCCCGACGCGGGTGAGTTGATCGGCCACAGCGAGGACAATATCGCGGTCGCCAGGGTAGGAGCCGCTCGTCCCGCTGATGCTGAAGTCGAACCCGTTCGCATAGCCAGCCTCGCGCAGCAGCACGCGGGCCTTGTCCGGATCGTACGAGAACGGCGGAATGGACGGGTCGCAGCCCGCCATCACCTCGGTACAGAAGGTCGACACCGGCGTACCCACGTTGCGCATGACGCTGGTTAAGATCGCTTGGCGGTCGATCGCGTAATTGAGGGCCTGCCGAACCCGTGGATCGGCCAGCGGTTTGTCCTTGGGGACGTTGACCATGTTGAGGATGACGAAGAACACACTCAGACTCTTGCCGACGGACAGGTTCAGCTTCGATGAGGTCCTTACGGCACTGAACAGTTCGGGCGGCAAGAGGGGGGCCATTTGAACCGACCCAGCCAGCAGTTCCGCAACCCGCGCCGCATCCGTGGGGATGACGCGAACGACGACGCGGTCGATTTTCGGCCTGCCGCCCCAATAGTCAGGATTGGCTTCGAGTTCTACGCGGTCATCCTTGACCCAGTTCACGAAGCGGTAGGGTCCGGTACCCACGGGGCGACGGATGAGCGCGTCCGGACCACTTTGCGTCAGGTAACCTGGCGGCACAATCATCCCGTAGTACCCAAGGAGCCGCGGCAACACCGGCCAGGGCTGCGAGGTGGCGAATCGTACCGTGTAGTCGTCCACCACGGTCACCGACTTGATCAGCCGCAGGGACCCGGCGCCCGGCCAGTTCGTCGCGGGATCCAGCATTCGGTTGAACGAGAATTTGACGGCCTCGGCATTGAAGGGCTCACCGTTGTGAAATCTTACGCCTTTGCGCAGCTTGAACTCCCAGGTAGTGGGGTCGACGGCCTGCCAGGAGAGCGCCAGTCCGGGCTTGAGACTCAGGCTGACATCCCGGTGAATAAGCGTGTCGTAGATGTTTGCCAGGACGGCAATGGTCGCGAGCGCGGTACTCTTGGCCGGGTCGCCGGTGACGATGTCGGCGCCCTGGGCCACGACCAGGGTGCGGGGCGTCTGCGCCTGCGTCGCCACGGCCGAGCCCGCGGCGAGGACGAGCGCCGCACTGACAAAGAGCGAAACGATCTTCCACCACCTGCCGAGCATCATTGCATCACCCCCCGCTTAATGTCGCTGCACCTGATGAGATCGCAAAGCACCGTGTTCGACAATCACCAGCCGGCGGCATAACTTTCGCGACGAGGATCCGCCCCGGCCTCGAGCACACCGCCGTCCCGGCGCCGAATCGCGCAGACCGCGGCCACCACCGGCGCGACGTCGGGCAGCACCTCGATGGTATGACCGAGTGTGGCGAGTCGGTTCCGCACTTGCGGGGGGATGCGGCCCTCGACGCGTACCACTCCGGGTTCGTACGGGTGGGGATGAAAGGACGAAGGGAAACTCGCCGAGATGACTCTAGGCTCCTCGATAGCGGCCTGGACGTTCATCCCAAAGTCCAACACATTCACTACCACCTGAACCATCGCTTGAACCTGCGCATCGCCGCCGGGACAGCCCAGGGGCATCACGGCCTGCCCAGACGCCACGAGCATGGCGGGGTTTGGCGTCAACCGCGGACGCTTCCCGGGCGCAATCGCCGACGGGTGTCCCGGCGTGGTCCACAGCTGGGCCCCGCGCGTTGAGATGATAATGCCGAGGTCATCGACGAGGGGCGCGCTCATGCCGGGGTCGGATGGCGTGGCGCAAAAGGCGTTGCCATCGGCGTCCATCGCGCACACAAAGGACGTATCGGGCTGCGGCGCGCCGGCGGCGACAACCGGAACGTGTCCCGCGGGGCCCGAGCGGCCCTCGTACCGCCACGGATTCCCGGGCAACGGGAGCCGCGGGCACGCGCGAGCCGGATCGATGAGGCGCCGCCGCTCGTCCGAATAGTCAGGATCGAGCAGCCCCGCGATCGGCACGTCGACGGAATTCGGGTCGCCGAAGAAAGCTTCTCGGTCCGCGCACGCAAGCTTGATCGCCTCGATGAGATAGTGCAAGTAGGCTGCGATTCCCTGACCCAGGTGCCGCGGATTCGTTCCCTGCAGCAGATTCAAGACCATCGGCAGGAGCGGGCCCTGTGACCATGGACCGCAGGCATGTACCTCCACGTCTCGGTACGGCGACGAGATCGACGGTTCCACGGCGACACGGTAGGCAGCCAGGTCCTCCGCGTCCAACTCGCTGCCGGTCCGCTCGGCATGGACAGCAAGGAGGTGCGCAATCTCGCCGCGGTAGACCTCGTCCCGGGCCGCCATGATAGCCGCCTCGCGTCCGCGATGCGCGGCGCCGCGCTCCACGTCCATCAGTCGTCGAAACAGGCTACCCAGCTCGCGCTGCACGAGGATTTCACCCACATGCGGCGGCCGGCCGTTGGGCAGGAAGACCCGTGCGCTGGCAGGCCATTCACGGAGTCGGGAGGCCAGGTTGGCAATCGCCCGCGCGAGGCGGCCGTAGACCGGGAACCCTTCGCACAATTCGTATGCCGGTTGCAGGATCTCGCCCAGCGTCAGGCGGCCGTATCGCGCCAACGCCGTCAACCACGCGTCCGGCGCCGCCGGCGTCACGTACCGCGGCGCGCCGATCGGCATGTCGCCCCCGTACCGCTCGAGATACCGCTCGAGGGTCAGCCGGCGCGGCCAGCATCCAACCCCGGCGATCGTTTCAGGGCGCGACATCCCGGGCCGAAAGAACATGATCGGCGCCACACCGCCAAAATCTGTCAGGTGGCGCTCGAGCACGTTGAGCGCGATCCCAGCGGCCACACCCGCATCCGCAGCGTTTCCCCCAAGCGCGAACATGCGCAGGCCGGTCATCGTGGCCAGATAGTGGCTCGAACTGACCGCGTACTTCCTGGCCAAGAACTCCGGCCTGCCTTGCGTGACGCCGACTACAGGGCCGGACGCCCCGGTCATAAGATCCAGCATGGCGCACCTCTTCGCGGGACTATTGCCCTGGCCCTTGCACTGATCCTCTCCAGATCCAGTACCAGACGAGTGGGACGAGAGGACGTCGAGATTCGGTGGTCAGATCGGGATTTCTTCTAGTGGAATGCCCTTGCCTGCCGCGATGCTGCGGCGTGCCTGTGCAACACGACGAAGGAATCGCGGGTCGTGCTCGAGTCTGTATTCAAGCCAGTCATCTTCCGATTCGAAGCCGATCAATACGCCGGCAGGCTTCCCGTGTCGGGTAATGATGACTTCCTCCTTCTCCGACGCGCGGAGGTATCTTGACAGATCATCTTTTACCTTGTGTAGAGGAACTCTCCTCATCGATCCTGGCCTACCTTTCTCAGCCACTCAGCCGCGTCGTCCTTCAGGACAACCGCGAGCACCTGAACTTCATTTCCTACTACGTCGTAGAATACCCGGACATCTCCAACTCGGAGCCGGTATTGTGGCCGGGAGACCCCTCTTAGCCGTTTGATACGCGTCTTACTCGTCCTTTTCGGCCGGTACCGGAGATGTCGCTCGATCGCATCTTTCACCTCGGCCCGGAGATATGCCTTGAGAGCTTTGAGGTCCTCAACAGCCTCGGGGGATAAGAGGATCTCAAAGCGCATATGGCTATATTATAGCCATAATTCCCTGTATGGCAAGCGATCTCGGAGCGTGCGGATGCATCCCGGGTAGGGCCAAGGAGACAGGCGAGAATGAACGAAAGGCACGCCTGGCCGCCGTCATAGGGCAGGTAGGTCCGTAGTCCCGTGGCTGACTTTCCTCTCTCGTCTTAGGGATTCGCATGGCCAGAGGAATAAGAGTGCTTGGAATTTCTCTCATTGTAGTCGGTGCGGTCGGGTGGTTTCACGCCGTCCTCCTGGACAACGTGTTAGGTAGCGTCTGGGGTCGGTTCCGCTACGAGAGGCCTCTCACTGAGCTGATGGGGATCGCGGTCGACAGTG
>JBIOWP010000141.1:0-25071 GCA_044868695.1 bacterium | reverse complement strand
TGATCACCCTGCCTCTCCTGCGGCCCGTGCCGGTCCCGCACGAACCGGCGAGTTTCACTACCGCAAACTGCAAGATTTTCACGCCGGTTCGTCCGGGACCGGCGGCCAATCGGGCAGGACTGATATGACGCGAGCCGGGGCAGGATAATCCAAGGCGCTTTCATGGAAGCTTGCAGGAATTATAGGCTGCTGTGGGAAGAGTAGCCTAGCGCGCGAGCCCAAACGCAGGTTCGTGAAGGAGGCTTCATGGCACTCTTTGGGCCGAAACGCTTCGTCGGGCTGGACATCGGCAGCCACGCCATCAAGGCTGTGGAGATCGCCCCCGCCGGCGGCAAGTTCCGCGTCATCCACGCGTCATCCGGTGAGACACCGCCCGGCGCGCTGAAAGAGGGCGCCGTCGTGGAACCTCAAGGGCTCGGGCTGGCTATCCGCCAGGTCCTGGGGAAGGCCGGCATCAAACCCGGGCGGGTGGTCTCCGCGGTGGGCGGGCAGGCCGTCATCGTCCGGGAACTCAAGCTCCCCCCGATGTCAGAAGACGAGCTCAAGCAGGCCGCGCGGTTCGAGGCCGAGCGGTACATTCCCTACGGCGTGCGAGAAGTCAATATGGACTTCGACGTCATCGGGGAAACCACCGAGGAAAACCAGCGCAAGATCGTCGTCCTGCTGGTCGCCGCCCGCCGCGAGATTGTCGACAAGCATGTCCAGGCGCTCGAGGCGGCCGGCGTGGAGCCGTTTGTCCTCGACGTGGAGTCGTTTGCGGTCATCCGGGCCCTCGACGCGCAGGCCCGCGCGGGCGCAGACGGCGCCGCGACCGTGTTCGTCGACCTGGGCGGGGAAACCACGGACATCGTCATCACGGAAGGCGGTCAGCTGCGGTTGACCCGCAACATCAACATCGGCGGAGACAGCCTCACCAAGGCGGTCGCGACCCGGCTGGACATGGAGTTCCCGTCGGCGGCGCAGGTCAAAGAAGAGAAAGGGATCGTGCTGCTGGAGGGCGAGACGCTGCCGGAGGACCGCACCGTGCTGGCCCTGCACGACGCCATGCTGCCGATCCTCGGGGACCTGGCGACTGAGATCCGCCGCTCGATGGACTACTTCCAGACACGGTGGCGTGAGAGCAAGGTCGGCCGCGTCGTGCTCAGCGGCGGAACGGCCCGCCTCTCGAACCTCGATCGCTTCCTCTCCCTAGAGCTGGGCGTGGAGACGGTGGTTGGAGATCCCTTCGTGCAGTGCGAGGTCGGCGAGCGCGTGGTGCCCACCGACCAGCGCAAGCAGGTCGGACCCGCCATGGCCACCGCGGTAGGCTTAGCGCTGCGGGGGACCGTCGAGCGATGATCAAGATCAACCTGCTCCCCCGGGAGCGGGTCCGCCGGCCCGCCGTTGCCCCCCGCCTGCTGGCGGCGCTGGCCCTTGTCGTCGTGCTGGCCGCAGTTGGTTTGACCACGGTGTATCTCAACATCCGCAACGCCCGGGTGCGGGCGCAGATCGAAGAGGTCAACGCGCGGATCGAAGAACTCAAGCCCCAGGTGGCCGAGGTCGAGGCGCTCCAGCGCCAGATCACCGAAGCCCGCCGCAAGGAGCAGCTGCTGCGGCAGCTGGAGAGCCTGCGCATCCCCTGGGAGACGGTGATGAATGAGCTGCGGAAGATCATGCCGAGCGACGTCTGGCTGATCCGGATCGAGGCGAAAGGCGAAGGGAACTTGACCTTCAACGGGTTCGGGATGAGCTATGAGGCCGTGGCCAGGTTCATGGTCAACCTGGACAACTCAGCCCTCTTTCAGGACTCCGACCTGAGCATCGGCCAAAAGCAGACCCAGGTCGGCCGGGAAGTGATCAACTTCTCCGTGAACGCGCACCTGACACCGACGCAGAAAGAGGCCGGCGTCCGATGACGCGGCGTGAGCGCACGATCCTCATCGTCGTCGGGACGATCGGCGTGCTGCTGCTCTTCTACTTCTACGGCTATGGGCCGCGGCAGGCGGAATACCAACGCCTGCAGGCGCAGTTGCAGACGCAGCAGGAGACCCTGGCCCGGATGGAGGCAACGGCGCGGCAGATCACGCGGCTGCGCGAGGAGTTTGCCCGGCTCTCGGCCTTCATCGCCGACATCGAAGCGAAGCTGCCGGCGGAGAAGGAGACTCCGGCCCTGCTCGTCCAGCTGGAGCGGCTCACCAAGTCTTTGGCGATCAGCATGGCGGCGATCCGCCCGGGGCAGCCGCAGGTACCGCAGGCGGGACCCGGCCAGCCGCCGGCCCCAGGGGGGGCGCGACCGCAGCCCCAGCCCGGCGCCCGGCCGCAGGCCGGCGCACCGGCCCCCGCTCCGGGGGCAGTCCCAACCTATCTGCGGTTTCCGATCTCTCTGACCATCCAGGCGACCTATGAGGCATTGGTCCGGCTGACGTCCGCGCTGAACGACTTTCCGAGGATGGTGGCGGTTCGCAACCTCGCCATCTCACCCGGCAAGCTTCCGGAGCTGACCGTGGTCGTCGATTTGGAAACGTATGTTCTGCCGAAGGGGTCACGGTAATGCCCGCGCTGCTGGCCAGGGTCCGCGAAGTGATGCAGAAGAGCCCCGTCGCCCGATATGGGGTGATCATCCTGGCCGTGGCCGTGATCGGGTTTGTGGTCAGCCGGCTCGTCAGCGGTCCCCCGGCACCCACGCGGGCGCCGGCCCCGCCGCCATCTGCGACCCCGGCACCCAGGGCTGCGGCGCCGGCTCCGGCACCCACCCCCGCTCCGGCGGCTCCTCAGGCGCCGCGGTCGACGGCCGTGCCGCCGGGCCCGACAGGCCGGCCGGACCCGTTCATCCCGCTGGTGACACAGCCGGGGCCTGGGGGCGCGCCGCTGCCGCCTCCGCCATTCCCGCCGGGACCGGGGCAGCTTCCGCCGCCGCCGCTGCCCGGGCAGGTGCCGTTCGGCGGTGAAACCGGGATTGCCGTGACCGGCATTGTCGGCGATACGAAGTCCGTGGCCGTGATCAACCTCGGGGGTCGCACGGAGATTGTGATGGTCGGTGAAACTATTGGCGATCTGCGTGTGCTGCGGATTGATTCCACCCGGCGCGTCGTGACATTCTTGCGGGCCGGCAGGCGCTTCGATGTGGCCATGGGAGGTGAATAGAACACCATGTTCTCGCGGACTTCTCGCCTTCGTCTCATCCTGATTCCACTCCTGGCCGCGCTGCTCGCCCTGCCGTCCATCGGGACGGCGCCGGCGCTCGCGAGTCCCATCCGGGTGACGCAGGTCACCGTTAAGGAATTCGGTGGCCGTCTGGTGATTGGGATCGTCGCGACCGGCCAGATCCTGTTCAACATTACTGAGATCGCCACCCCGCTGCCCCCGCGGGTCGCGGTGGACATCCTGGGCGCGGTCGCCGACACCCGGATCCGCGTGGCCACGGAAGTCAAGAAGGGGAACGTGTTGCGCGTTCGGGTCGGCCAGTTCCAGGACTCGCCCGCCATCGCCCGGGTCGTGGTGGATCTGGTGCGCGCGGTGCCCGTGGACATCCAGCGCGCGGCGCCGAACGTCCTCGCCGTCAGCGTGCCGCTGCTGCCCGTGACCGAAGGCGAGGCGCGGGCGGCTGCGGGCGCTCCGGTGCCGGCGCGCCAGGGGCCGATGGTGCCGGCCGTCTCCGCGGCGCCTGGCACGGGACTGGTCAAGACCGCCCAGCAGCCCGTGCCCGGGGGGCCGCAGGGTCCCGGGCTGATCCGCCTGCTGGAGTTTCGCGGTGTCTCACTGGCCGACGTCCTCAGCGCGCTGGCGAAGTTGTGCGGGTTCAACCTGGTCACGGATTCCTCAGTCACGGGGACGATCACGCTGCGGCTGCTCGACGTCACCTGCGAAGAGTCGCTGCGGTTCGTATTGGAAGCCAACGGGCTGGCGTTCCGGCGGCTCGGCAAGAACATCATCGTGGGGTCAGCCGAGAAGCTCGCGCCGCCGCCGGAGGTCCCCGAGACGATCTCCTACCGGCTGGCGTTCGGCGACGTCAACCAGATCCGCGCGGCGGTGGCCGCGGCTGTTCCGGGAATCCGCGTCGCCGTAGACCCAAGGACCAACGCGCTGTTGATCACGGGGACGTCTGCGCAGCATGAGGAAGTGACAAAAGTCCTGGCGTCACTCGACGTCAAGATTCCGCAGATTGTCATCCAGGTACACGTGGTAGAGATCAGCAGCAGCGTCCTGCGCGATCTGGGCTTGTTCAGCGGCATCGGGGAAGACGCGTTTGGGAGTGTCTTCCTGGACAGCGTCGCGAACCAGATCAGCTTCATTCTTCAGGACACCGACCTGATGCTCTTCCGCCTGCAGGCGTTGGTGACTGACGGGCGGGCCAGGGTCATGACCGCGCCCCGGGTCGCCACGCTGGACGGCAACAAGGCGACGATCCTGCTGGGCGAGCGGGTGCCGATCTTCACCTCCACGGTGGTGGCTGGATCGCCGACGGTGACGGTGAGCTACGTCGACGTGGGCGTGAGGCTTGAGACCACGCCCCGCGTAAATGCCGATGGGCTAATCACGATGGGGTTGAAGCCTGAGGTCAGCACCTTGGGCGAGCTGGTCACCGGCCCCAACAATACCGAGGCCTTCCGCATCGCGACGCGCAACGCCGAGACGACGTTGATGGTGCTCGATGGGAAGACGATCGTGCTCGGCGGGTTGATCAGCCGGGAGGAACGTGAGGCGACGGTCAAGGTACCGGTCCTCGGCGATATCCCGATCCTGGGTGAGCTCTTCAAGTCAACCAATACCGAGCAGCGGGAGACTGAGGTGATCTTCCTCATTACCCCGCAGATCTTCAAGGATTGATGCGGCGGAGGCGAGGGATGGGACGCATGCTTGCGGCGACTGCGATGATGGTCGGGCTGGCCGTGGGCGTAGCGGCGGCGGCCGCCGCTGCCCTGCCAGCGTTCGATACGACGCGGCTGTACTCCGAGCAGGAATTTGCGGCTGCGATGCGCCCGTACACTGAGGCAATTGCCAGAAACGCGAACGACGCCGACGCCCATTACTGGTTGGGTGTGGCGTACCTGCACGCGTTCAAGCTCTTCAAGTTCGGCTTCGCGCCATACGCGCGCGGGCATGGGGGGAGGGCGGTGGCGTCCCTCGAGCGCGCGGTCCAGCTGAACGCGGGCGTCTCGGCGATGCTGGTTCTTTCGGAAGCGTACATCGCGATCGGCGAGCGCAGTAAGCATGCCGCCCTGGTGAACCGGATGTTCGAACTCGCACCGCCGCTTCAGTCGAAGTAACCCGCCTTTCACGTTCCAGAAGACCGCGGCCGGGCCGTTCGCCCGGCCGCAGCGTTTTAGCTCACGTGAGTCATTGCGCGTTCCCGCGTCCTGTGGTCCGATAGGGTCCGGAGCGGCGGAGGACGGCGCTGGTTCGCAACAGCCGGATTCGCGGAGCCACCCTCGTTGAAATTCTTGTCGTCCTCGGCCTCGGGACGCTGGTGGCCTCGATCATCTGGCAGGCCGGCTCCCTGGCCGCGAGGCTGCGCCTCCAGTCTGCGGCGGTCACCCTGGTCTCCGACCTGCGCGCCGCCCAGGCCCGTGCTATGGCGGAGCGCCGGCCGGCTCGGGTGCACGGCCTCGAGTTCCAGGTCGGTAGCGACCGGTACCTGGTCGTGGTCCGTGACGGGCCCGCGATGTCCCTGCGCCAGGAGCGGCGCCTGCCGGGCGGGGTCCGGGTCACCTACGCCCGCTTCGGCGGCAGCGTGCCCACCGCCGCTCAGTTCCACGGCGTCAGCCTGTTCGGCGCTCCCTCCGGAGGGGGCACAGTGACCCTCGCCAGCGGCGCCGTCCGTGTCTGTGTGCGTTTGCTCCCTGCGACCGGCCGCATCCGCGTAGCCGGCGCCGGCTGCCCCTAGACCCCGCGGAGGTGACACGAATCGGCCCCCGCTGGAGCCGTACGTCAAAGCCAGCGGCCCTCTTAGGGGCCGTAGCAGGACTAGGCGGCGGGATTTGGGGGTAGGGGGAGGATGAGGGCAGTACGGACATATACCCGTGCCAGCCCATCTGTGGACAACTGTCAGGAGTGAACACGATGCGCCATCTAGTCTTCGGGCTGGGTATGGCGCTTTTGCTTGCCAGCTCGACCGCGGGAGCAGGGGGGACCCCTGGGTCCGCATACGTGGCTGACTTCGGCAACAGCAGCGTCCTGCACGTCAATGTGCAGACAACCGATGCCCCCATACACGTTGGTGTTGGATCGTCTCCGTCCGGCTTGGCCATTTTGCCCGATGGTTCGCGGGTATACGTGGCCAACAGCGGGAGCGGTTCGGTTTCTGTAATTAATACGGCAGACAACAGTCTCCTGGGGACCATCACGGTCGGCAAGTTTCCAATGGGTGTAGCGGTGTCGCCCGATGGGCACCGGGTGTTCGTCACCAACTTCCTGAGTTCTACCCTCTCGGTGATTGACACGGCCACCAACTCCCTTATCATGACCCCATCCGTGAGCGTGGGCATGTTCGCACGCGGCGTGGCGGTTCACCCCACATTGCCCTATCTGTACGTCACCAACATGGGGAGCGACGGCGTCACCATCGTGCGTACGACGGACCTGTCCACACCCGTGCTCAACGCGCCTGTAGGCCCCAATCCCTTTGGAGTGGCCGTTGCGCCGGACGGCTCCGCCGTGTACGTGGCCCTCGAAGGCGACGGCAAGCTAGCAATCCTGAATCCTGAATCCGCGGCCCTGATGGGCGATCCTATGGCGCTTGAGTTGGCGCCGACAGGCGTGGCGGTGGCCCCTGACGGCCGTCACGTGTACGTGACCAACAAGGGCAGCAACACTCTCTCCGTGGTTGACGTCGCGACCCGAAACGTGACAAGTGTAGATGTAGGCCTCGCCCCGGCCGGCGTTGCGGTCTCTGCGGACGGAAGCCGGGTGTATGTAGCCAACTCGGTTTCGGCCAGCCTGTCCGTGCTGATAGCCGCGACCAATACACTTACGACTGGAATTCCCTTGACCGGAACGTTCCCTCTGGCGATCGCCATCGTGCCGGGTTCGAGCAGCATTTCTGTGAGCATCGACATCATGCCGGGCGGTAACCCCAACACGGTCAATCTGCGATCGAAGGGGACTCTGCCTGTGGCGATCCTCACGACCGACGGCTTTGATGCGGCCCGAGTGAACCCTGAAACAGTTACCTTGGCTGGCGCCCCGGTGAAGATGAAGCCGAATGGGACGCCAATGGCGGCCCTAGAGGATGTCGATGGCGATGGGCGGCTCGATCTCGTTGTTCATATTGAAAGGGAGAAGCTGCAGCTTACGGCCTCGGATACGCAAGCCGTACTGCAGGGTCAGACCTACCCAGATCAGAACAACGTCGTGACATCCCTTGAAGGCTCCGACACCGTGAAGATCACTCGGTAGCCGCCTCCACACTGAGCAGAAATGAGGAAGGCCCCGTCGATGGGGCCTTCTTCATTGTCGAGCCGCAGACGCCTTCGACCCGTCAAAGGAGATGCGCGGGGAGCAGGCAAATCAGAGAAGGGCGCACTCCCATCCGAAGAGAGGACGTGCCTGATGTCCCGGATCGCCCGCCTGCGGGCGCTGCTGACCCAGCATCATCTGGACGCGCTGCTGATCCAGAAAACTGAAAACCGCACGTATCTGACCGGGTTCACCGGGTCAGCCGGCGTGGCAGTGGTGACCGAACGAGAGGCGCTGCTGCTGGTTGACTTCCGCTACGTCGAGCAGGCCTCCGCGGAGGCGCCGGGGTGGGAGGTCGTGCAGGTCCCCCGCCAGATGGTCGAGGCGCTGGTAGACCTCATCCGCGCCCGGGAGCTGCGCCGGATCGGGTTTGAGAACGACGGGCTGACCTACAAGCAGTACGAGGAGACGGCAAAAGGCCTGCAGCCGGCCGACCTGGTCGCCGTGGACGGCGTCGACCGGCTGCGCTGGGTCAAGGAGCCCGACGAGTTGGCGCGCATCCGGCGTGCGGTCGCGATCGCCGACGCGGGTTATGCGCACATCCAGGGCTTTCTGCGCCCCGGGGTCCGCGAGCGGGATGTCGCCATCGAGCTGGAGTTCTTCATGCGCCGCGACGGTGCCGACAAAGAAGCGTTTGAGACGATTGTGGCGAGCGGTGTCCGGTCCTCGCTGCCCCACGGGCGGGCGTCGTCCAAGGGGCTTCAGGCCGGCGACTTCGTGACGGTGGATTTCGGCGCGGTCGCAGGAGGCTACCACTCCGACTGCACGCGTACGGTGGTGCTCGGTGATCCGTCGGACCGCCAGCGCGAGATCTACAACCTGGTGCGCACGGCCCAGGAGGCGGCGCTCCACGGGATCCGGCCGGGGCTGAGCGGGAAGGACGCCGACGCGCTGGCCCGCAAGGTCATTGCGGAGGCCGGTCACGGGGACCACTTCGGCCATGGGTTGGGGCACGGCGTCGGTCTGGCGATCCACGAAGGCCCGACGCTGTCCCCGCGCGAGGACGCGACCCTTGAGGCAGGTATGGTGGTGACCGTCGAGCCGGGCGTCTATCTTCCCGGGTGGGGCGGCGTGCGGATCGAGGATCTGGTCGTCCTCACTCCCGGTGGGTGTGAGATCCTCACGGCGGCGCCCAAAGGGCTGGGGCAGGCATGATTACCAGCGGCGACTTCCGCCCCGGTGTAGTGATCCAGCTGGACGGCGACCTCTACGCGGTCGTGGACACCCATCATCACAAACGCGCGCAGCGGCAGGCGTTCGTGCGCGCGAAGCTGCGCAACCTGAAGACCGGGGCGGTCCTGGAGCGCAACTTCGCCTCCGACGACCGCGTGGTGCAGGTCGTCCTCGACCGGAAGCCGATGCAGTACCTGTATCACCACGGCGGCGAGTACGTGATGATGGATCAGGAGACGTATGAACAGCTGTCGGTGCCATCTGAGCTGCTTGGAGAGGCGGCCGGATATTTGAAAGACAATACGGACGTGACGGTGGTGTTCTACGAAGGCCGCCCGATCGCCGTCGAGCTCCCCAACACCGTCGAGCTGGCGGTCGTGCAGACCGCACCCGGGGTACGCGGGGACACCGTCTCCGGCGGGACGAAACCCGCGAAGCTCGAGACCGGACTGACCGTCCAGGTGCCGTTCTTTGTCTCCGTGGGCGACCGGATCCGTATCGACACGCGCACCGGACAGTATCTCGAACGGGCGAAGTAGCTGCCATCGAGCTTGCCTTGCGACCGTACACCCGCTCTGTTATACTCGTTGCGTGCGTGACCACCCACCGCGTGTGAGCACCGCGTGCCTGGCGGCTGCTGTGCAGCCAGGACCGCGTGCCACCAGACCACCGCAGGGTGGTCGTTTCTTTTTTGGGCGGGTGTGGTGAAGCGCGTGGGGTCCCGGCGCCGCGTCCGCGAGCGTGCCATGCGCGTGCTCTACGAGGCCGACATCGGGCGGCACACGCTGGCGCGCGTCGTGGCCCGGGAGGAGCCCGCGGTGCCTGAGCGCGAGCGGGCGTTCTTCCGCGCGCTGTGCGAGGGGACGTGGCAGGCGCGCGCGCAGATTGATACCCTGCTGGCCGACCTCGCACCTGCCTGGCCGGTGGACCGCCTGGCCAGCACCGACCGCGCCATCCTGCGCATGGCGGTCTACGAACTGCAGCACCTGGAGACGCCGGCCCGCGTCGTGATCAACGAGGCCGTGGAGCTCGCGAAGACGTATGGGACCGATGCGTCGGGGAAGTTCGTCAACGGAGTCCTGGGCGCCGTGGTGCGCATGTCCCGGGAGCGATCGGGAGTCTCCGATGGCTGAGACCAGGCCGGCACCGACCGGTTCCGCCACGGTCCGCGGCCACATCTGGGTGGGCGGTGTCGTGCAGGGGGTCGGGTTCCGCCTGTTTGCTGAGCGGGTCGCGCGGCGCTCCGACGTGACGGGGTTGGCCCGAAACCTCCCCGACGGCCGTGTGGAGATCATCGCGGAAGGGCCTGCCGCGGCGGTGGAACGCTTCGTGGCCGACGTGCGGCGTGGACCTGCCGGGGCCGTGGTGCGAGAGGTCCGAGTAGAGTGGGAAACGCCAGAGGGGATGCGCGGGTTTTTGATGTTGTAGCGGAGGGATGGGGCGCGTGAGTTCAGTCATGGACGTCAATCTGGCGACCTACCTCGCCACGCGGGGGCAGCTCATCGACGACGCCCTCGAGGCGGCGCTGCCACCGGCCGACCAGCCGCCGCGGATCCTCCACGAGGCGATACGGTACAGCGTGCTGGGCGGGGGCAAGCGGCTGCGCCCGCTCCTGGTGGTGGCCGGTGCCGAAGCGTGCGGCGGTGATCCGCGCGCTGTGCTGCCGGTGGCCTGCGCGGTGGAATGCATCCACACGTACTCCCTCATTCACGACGATCTCCCGGCGATGGACGATTCCGATACTCGCCGGGGCCGGCCGACCTGCCACATCGCATATGGTGACGCGATCGCAGTGCTGGCCGGCGACGCGCTGCACGCGCTTGCGTTCTCGCTGATCGCGGAGGCGTCGCGGACCTGCGGGGTCCCGCGGACGCTGCTGGTGTCCCAGGAGATCGCGCACGCCATCGGCACCGCTGGAATGGTCGGCGGACAGGTGCTCGACCTCCTGGGCGAGGGGCGGACATTTCCGCGCGCGGCGGGACCGACCCCAGGCCCGCTGACCGAGGTGGTGCGCGACATCCATGTGCGCAAGACGGCGGCGCTGATCCGCGCCTGCGTCCGGGCGGGCGCCATCCTCGCGGCCGGGGACGGGGCGGCCCTGGACGCCCTGTCGGTCTATGGGGACCGGGTGGGGCTGGCGTTTCAGATTATCGATGACGTGCTGGATGTCGTTGGAGACGAGCACGCGCTGGGGAAGCGAGCCGGCCGCGACGCGGCCAAAGTCACATATCCCGCGGCGTACGGCGTCGCGCGGTCCCGTGAGATCGCGGCCCGGCTGACAGACGAGGCGGGCGCGGCGCTGGAGCCGTTGGGCACGCGTGGGACCATCCTGCGGGAATTGAGCCGCACCCTTCTGGTCCGGGAGCATTAGAGGCATGAGACCCAAGGCCGCGGAGCCCACCCGGCAGCGTCTGGACACTCTGCTGGTGGCCCGGGGACTGGCGGACTCGCCCGCGCGGGCCGTGGCGGCGATCCTGGCCGGAGAAGTCTTCCTCAACGGCAGCCGGGCCTCCAAGCCGGGACAGCAGGTCACGTCCGACGCGGTTGTGGAACGCCGGCCGCGGCGGTCGAGATTTGTCAGCCGCGGCGGCGAGAAACTGGAGCATGCGCTGCGGGAGTTTGGCGTGTCCGTGGCCGGTCTGGTGGCCCTCGACGCCGGCGCCTCCACCGGCGGATTTACGGACTGCCTGCTGCGGCACGGCGCGCGCCGGGTGATCGCCGTCGACGTGGGGACGGGTCAGCTGGCCTGGACCCTGCGCGGCGATCCGCGCGTGGTGTCGATGGAACGACGAGATATCCGCACCGTGGCGCCCGCAGACATCGGCGGGACCGTCGACGTTGCCACGGTCGATGTGGCGTTCATCTCGCTGGCGGGAGTCCTGCCGGCGATCGGCCGCCTGGTCAAGTCCGGCGGGTCGATTGTCGCGCTCGTGAAGCCGCAGTTTGAAGTGGGACCGAAGCTGGCGCCCCGCGGTGTGGTTCGTGATGCCGCGGTTCACCGCGATGTGCTGGGACGCGTCCTCGGATCCGCCCGGCAGGCGGGGCTGTCGCCGGTCGCATTGACGCACTCCCCGCTCGCCGGCCCGCAGGGGAACCTGGAGTTCTTCCTGCACCTGGCTGCGCCGGGGGGGAGTCCCGGTCCCGCCGTTGATGTGGACGGGGTGGTGGCCCACGCGCACGGCGCCGTGCTCCGCCGGACGCAGGATGCGGGGGCGTGAAGACCGTCGGGGTAGTCGTAAACACGACCCGGCTGCGCGAGCGGCCGGAGATGGTGGCCCCGGTGCGCGAGACCGTGTCGACCCTGGCCCGGCACGCCGAGGCGGTGTGGCTGGACGCGGAAGGGGCGAAGACGCTGGGTCTGAGCGCGCTCGCGCGTTCCGACGAGGACCTGGCCGGACGGGTGCAGCTCCTGGTCGCGTTTGGAGGGGATGGGACGATTCTCCGCGCGGCCCGGCTGGCGGCCCGGGGAGGCGTGCCCATCCTTGGGGTGAACCTGGGGGGGCTGGGGTTTCTGACCGAGCTCTCCACCGGCGACCTGCCGGGGGCGCTGGAGGATCTCGTCGCCGGACGCTATGAGCTGGATGAACGCATGATGCTGGAGGCAGATCTCGGGGACGGTGAGCCGTCGCTGGCGCTCAACGACGTCGTTGTGACCAAGACGGGTGTGGCGCGGGTGCTGCGCCTGCGCGTCCTGGTGAACGGCGAGCATCTGGCGAGCTATCCCGCCGACGGCGTCATCGTGGCGACGCCCACCGGCTCGACCGCGTACTCGCTCTCCGCGGGCGGGCCCATCCTGCACCCGAAGGTCGAGGCGCTGGTGATCACGCCGATCTGCCCGCATACGTTCAACGCGCGGTCGGTGGTGGTCGACGGCCGCGATGCCGTGGAAGTCGAGGTGACCGCGCCGTCGGCGGAGGCGACCGTGGCCATCGACGGCCGCATGGGGGTGCCCCTCGCCGAGGGCCGGCGTGTGCGGGTGGCTCGGGCCGAGCAGACGACGCGATTCGTACGGGTGCGCAGTGCCGGCTTCTACAGCATGCTCCGGACCAAACTCGCGTGGGGTGAGCGATGACCAAATACATCTTCGTGACCGGCGGGGTGGCCTCGGCGCTGGGCAAAGGCATTACCTCGGCGTCGATCGGGCGGTTGATGGTGGCCCGCGGGCTGCGGGTGACGATGCTGAAGTTCGACCCGTATGTCAACGTGGATGCCGGAACCATGAACCCGCACCAGCACGGCGAGGTATTCGTCACCGATGACGGCGCCGAGACCGACATGGACCTGGGCCACTACGAGCGCTTCATCGACACCAACCTCAGCCGCGACAACAACACCACCACGGGGAAGATCTACGGCGCGGTCATCGCGCGTGAGCGCCGGGGCGAGTACCTGGGCGGGACGGTGCAGGTCATTCCGCACATTACCAACGAGATCAAAGATGAGATCCGCAAGGTCGGCCAGGCGGTGAACGCCGACGTGGTCATCGTGGAAGTCGGCGGGACCGTCGGGGACATCGAGGGGCTGCCGTTCCTGGAAGCCATCCGGCAGTTCCGCCACACCGTCGGCGCCGAGAACGTGATGTACGTGCACGTGTCGCTCGTGCCGTACCTGCGCGCCGCGGGGGAGCTCAAGACCAAGCCGACCCAGCACAGCGTGAAAGAGCTGCGCAGCATCGGCATCCAGCCCGACGTCATCGTGTGCCGCACGGAACGGCCGCTGTCACGGTCGATCAAGGAGAAGATCGCGCTGTTCTGCGACGTCGCGCCGGAGGCCGTGGTCCAGGCGCTGGACGCGGCGTCGATCTACGAGGTGCCGCTGGTGCTCGAGCGGGAGGGCCTGGGGGAGATTGTGGCACAGCGCCTGCGGCTGGAGTGCGGGCCCCCAGATCTTGCGGAGTGGCAGGAGATGGTGGAGCGGATCTCCCGGCCCGCCGAGCGCGTGCGCATCGCGGTCGTCGGCAAGTACATGGGTGTGGAAGACTCCTACGTGAGCATCGTGGAAGCCCTGCGCCACGGCGGCATCGCGCACCGCGCCGAGGTGATGGTCACCAAGATCGACTCCGAGCTGCTGGAGCCGCTCGCCGACGCCGAGGTCGCGGCACACCTGGCCGGGTATGACGGCATCCTGGTATGCCCGGGGTTCGGCGCGCGGGGCGTGGAGGGCAAGGTCAAGGCCATCCGGTACGCCCGCGAATCCCGCGTGCCGTTCCTCGGCATCTGCTATGGCATGCAGTGGGCGGTGGTGGAGTTCGCGCGGCACGTCTGCAAGCTGGAAGGCGCCAACACCACCGAAGTGGATCCACAGACGCCGCATTCGGTGATCGACCTGCTGCCCGAGCAGCAGGGGGTGACCGAGAAGGGCGGCACGATGCGGTTGGGGCAGTATCCCTGCCGGCTGGTCTCCGGCTCGATCGCCTCCGCGGCCTACGGCACCCCCGAGGTGGCCGAACGGCACCGCCACCGCTACGAGGTCAACAACGCGTACCTGGACATCCTGACACGCCACGGCCTGCGGGTCACCGGCGTCTATCCCGCGAAGAATCTTGTGGAGATCATCGAGCTGCCCGGCCATCCCTGGTTCCTCGGCACACAGTTTCACGCCGAGTACCGGTCGAGGCCGAACAGGCCGCATCCGGTGTACCGCGAGTTTGTGGGCGCCGCCCTGCGCCGCGCCGGAGCGGCGGTCGGGGTCCGCACCGCATCGGAGGCCGAGCGCTAAGAGGAGGGTGTCGATGGGACTGGTGACGTACGTCAACGGTGCGTTCATGCCCAAGGAGGAAGCCAGGATCTCCGTCTACGATCACGGCTACCTCTACGGAGACGGAGTGTTCGAGGGCATCCGCGCCTATAACGGCCGGATCTTCCGTCTGGACGCGCATCTGGAACGCCTTTACGAGTCGGCGAAGTACCTGATGCTGGAGATCCCGCTGAGCAAGGCGCAGATGGGGGAGGCGATTCTCGAGACGGTACGGCGCTCCGGGCTGCGGGACGCCTACATCCGTCCGGTAATTTCCCGCGGCGCCGGCGACCTCGGTCTGGACCCGCGCAAGTGCAAGGTGCCTACCGTGGTGATCATCGTGGACACCATCCAGCTCTATCCCGCGGAGGCGTATGAGCGCGGGTTGCGCGCCATCACCGCCAGCACCCGGAAGGTCCGGCCGGATGCGCTGTCCCCACAGGCCAAGACGCTGAACTACCTTAACAACATCATGGCGCGCATCGAGGCCAACCGGGCGGGAGTGGATGAGGCGATCATGCTCACCGGGGACGGGTACGTCTGCGAGTGCAGCGCAGACAACATCTTTCTCGTCCGGTCCGGCGAGGTGTGGACTCCGCCGGCATATCTGGGGATCCTGAAGGGCATTACGCGCGGCACGGTCATGGAACTGGCGCGCGCCCAGGGGCTGCCGATGCTGGAGCGGGTCTTCACGCTCCACGACATCTACACGGCCGACGAGTGCTTCCTGACCGGCACCGGCGCCGAAGTCGGACCGGTAGTCGACGTGGACGGCCGGCGGATCGCGTCCGGCGTGCCGGGGCCGGTCGCCCGGCGCCTGGCGGCCGCATTCCGCGATCTGGTCACACGTGAGGGGACACCGATCTACCCCGAGGCCGTCGCCGAAGGCCGGGCCTAGCCGCTTCGGCTCCTGTGCGCCGTGACAGTCGAGCGTCCACTGGCAACGCGCCGCGTCTATGAAGGCCATGTGGTGAATCTGCGGGTGGACGACGTCGTGCTGCCGAGCGGCCGGCGTGCGGTCCGCGAAATCGTCGAGCACCGCGGCGCGGTTGCGGTGCTTCCGGTCATCGACGGCGACGTCCTGCTCGTGCGGCAGTATCGCGCGGCCGTCGGCCGCGTCCTGCTGGAGATTCCCGCCGGGACCATGGAGCCTGGGGAAGCCGTCGAGGCCTGCCTGCAGCGGGAGCTGGGTGAGGAAGTCGGGATGCGGGCCGGCCGCGTGGAACACCTGGCCACGTTCTATCCATCGCCCGGCTTCCTCACGGAGGCCGTGCACGTATACGCCGCCCGGGACCTGACGCCCCACCGCCTGGAAGCCGAAGAAGAGGATCTGTCCGTAGTGCGCATGCCGTTGTCTCAGGCGAGGTCACTCGTCAGCGACGGTGAGATCGTGGATGCCAAGTCCATCATCGCGCTTCTGCTGATGGCGCACGGCCGCGGCCGATGACGGCGGCAGCCATCCCCGACGCCTTCGCGCACGCCATCGACGGCTTCCTGACCCATGCCCTGACCGAGCAGGGCCTGGCTCCCCGGTCGGTGGAAGCCTACCGGCGCGACCTCGCCGACTTTGCCGCGTCCGTGTCCGCGCGCGGCGTGGCCGTTCCGGGGAAAGTCCACCGCGCGACTATCACGGTATACCTGCTCGGGCTGCGCCGCCGCGGACGGGCCGCCTCCACCATCAAACGCCGGACGGCCGCCATCCGGTCGCTGTACAGGTTCCTGCTGCGCGAGGGCGAGCTGCGCCACGACCCGACGCTCGATCTTGCGCCTCCCAGACTGCCCCGCCGCCTGCCCCGCGTGCTGACGCTGGACGACGTGGAGCGTGTGCTCGCCGCGCCGGATCCGTCAACGCCTGAAGGAGTCCGGGACCGGGCAATGCTGGAGTTGATGTATGCGAGCGGCCTGCGGGTCTCGGAAACCATGGGACTGGATCTGGGGGACATCGACCTGGCCCATGAGGTCGTGCGCTGTCTGGGCAAAGGCGGCAAGGAGCGCATCGTGCCTGTGGGCAGCCAGGCCGTGAGAGCGTTGCGGGCCTATCTGGGGCAGGCGCGTCCCAGGCTGGCGCGTGGCCGAAGCACCCAGGCGCTGTTTGTGAGCCGGTTGGGCCGCCGCCTGACGCGTCAGGGGTGCTGGAAGCTGATCCGCGGGCACGCGCGCCGCGCCGGGCTCTCCCGGCCGCTGACCCCGCATATGCTCCGCCACTCATTTGCCACGCACCTGCTGGAGCGCGGCGCCGACCTGCGGGCCGTACAGGAGATGCTCGGACACGCCAGCATCGGAACGACCCAGGTCTATACGCACGTGACCCGCGAGCGGCTCCGCGAGGTCTACCGGCAGAGTCATCCCCGCGATGGGATGCGCATCTCGAACACGCCGGCGCGCAGAAAGTCGCAGAGACGGTAACCTCATCTCCGTGTCCCGGTTCGATCGAGCCGTCATCCTCGTGCTGGACAGCGCCGGAGTGGGAGAACTCCCCGACGCCGGGCGGTATGGGGACGCCGGGAGCAGCACCATTCCGCACGTCGCGCGCGCCGTCGGCGGGCTCCGCATGCCTCACCTGGAGGCCCTCGGCCTGGGCCGCATCGTCCCGATCGACGGAGTCCGGTCCGTGCCCGATCCGCGGGGCGCGTTTGGGAAACTGGCCGAGCGGTCCGCGGGAAAAGACTCAACGACGGGTCACTGGGAGCTGATGGGGGTCATCCTGGAACGCCCATTTCCAACGTATCCACGAGGCTTTCCGCGGGAGCTCATCGCGGACGTGGAACGGGCCACCGGGACGAAGACGCTGGGCAATGAGGTGGCATCAGGCACGGACATCATCGCGCGGCTGGGTCCGGAGCATCAGCGCACCGGCTACCCGATCGTTTACACATCGGCCGACAGCGTCTTTCAAATTGCCGCGCACGAAGATACCATTCCCGTGGCCCGTCTCTATGAGATCTGCGCCGCGGCACGGCGGCTGCTGACCGGGACGCACGGCGTCGCCCGCGTCATTGCCCGGCCGTTTGTGGGGTCCGCCGGCGCCTACACGCGCACCGACCGCCGCCGAGATTTCTCGCTGCCTCCGCCGGCCCCCACCGTGCTCGACACGGCGGTGGCTCGGAGCATCGAGGTGGTGGGAATCGGGAAAATCCCCGATCTGTTTGCGGGCCGCGGCGTGACGCGGACGGTCCACACGCACGACGATCTGGACGGGGTCGCGCAGACGGCCGCGGCGATGGCGGGTGCGCAGCGCGGGATCATCTTCACCAACCTGGTCGACTTGGATTCCAGGTACGGGCATCGCAACGATGCGCACGGGTACGCGCAGGACCTGGAGGCCATCGACGCCGCGTTGCCGCAGATCCTCCAGCGGCTCCACGACGGAGACCTGCTGGTGGTGACCGCCGACCACGGGAACGACCCAACCACAACCAGCACCGACCACTCCCGCGAATACACGCCGCTGCTGATCGCCGGGCCGCGGGTTCGCAGTCGGGACCTCGGCGTGCGGGAGACCTTTGCCGATGTGGGTGCGACCGTGGCCCAAGCCCTGAACATCCCCTGGGAGGGACCCGGGACGAGCGTCCTTCCTCTTCTGACAACATGATGTCTACAGTCGGGTGAGATCCGTGGAGCTGAGACAGCAGATCGAGCAAGCCGCAGCACTTGTCCGGGGCCGGGCCAGGGTGTCTCCGGACCTCGCGATCATCCTGGGATCGGGTCTGGGAGCCCTGGCCGGGGAGATCCGGGCCGAGGCGACAATTCCGTACGCCGAGATCCCGGGGTTCCCGCGCGCCACGGTCGAGGGGCACGCCGGCAATCTCATCGCCGGCCGCCTGGAAGGCAAGGCGGTCGTCGCGATGCAGGGCCGGGTGCACTACTACGAAGGCCGCCCGCTCGCCGACGTGGTCTTCCCGGTCCGCGTGATGCGGGCGCTGGGCGCGCGCGTGCTGCTGGTGAGCAACGCCGCCGGAGGGATCAACCGCCAGTGGTCCGCCGGCGACCTCATGATCATCTCGGACCACATCAACTTCATGGGCGGGAACCCGCTGATGGGACCCAATGACCCCGCGCTCGGCCCGCGCTTCCCCGACATGTCGCAGGCCTACGATCCTGTCCTGATCGCGCTGGCTGAACGAGCCGCGGCGTCGGAGGGCATCGCCGTGCGCAAGGGAATCTACGTGGGCGTGCATGGGCCAAGTTACGAGACACCGGCCGAGCTGCGGATGCTGCGGGGGTGGGGCGCCGACGCGGTCGGGATGTCCACGGTACCCGAGGTGATTGCCGCGCGGCACATGGGGATGCGAGTGCTCGGCATCACCGCCGTGACCGACATGGCGACCGGGGAGCACGTCGCGCCAGTATCGCACGAAGAGGTCATTGCCGTCGCCAGGCAGGTTGAGCCGGCGTTCATCCGGCTGGTGAAACGGATCGTGCGCGAGATGACCCTGTGAGGGATCCCGGCTGACCTTCGTGGCCCGCGCCGACGAGTTCATTCACAAGAAGCGCGACGGCGGGGAGCTGACCGCGGAAGAGATCGACGCGCTCCTCGGAGGGTATCTCGTCGGGGACATCCCAGACTATCAGATGAGCGCATTCCTCATGGCGGTGTACTTCCGGGGCATGTCGCCTCCGGAGACGGCCGAGTTCACGATGGCGATGGTGCGGTCTGGGGAGACGTTGGATCTCAGCGGGATCCGAGGGATCAAGGTGGACAAGCACAGCACCGGTGGGGTGGGCGACAAGACGTCGCTGGTTCTGATCCCCCTGGTGGCGGCGGCCGGCGCGCCGGTCGCGAAACTCTCCGGCCGCGGGCTGGGCCACACCGGCGGCACCATCGACAAGCTCGAATCGATCGCGGGGTTCCGGACCGAGATGGCCACGCGGGTGTTGATCGATCAGGTGAACACGGTGGGCTGCGCCATCGCGGGGACCACCAAAGACCTGGTGCCGGCGGACAAGAAACTCTACGCCCTGCGGGATGTGACGGCGACGGTCGACAGCATCCCGTTGATCGCGGCCAGCGTGATGAGCAAGAAGATCGCCGGCGGGTCCGACGCCATCGTGCTGGATGTGAAGACCGGGAGCGGCGCGTTCATGAAGACGCTGGCCGGCGCGCGGGAGCTCGCACAGACGATGGTGGATATTGGGGGGCGGGCCCACCGGCGCACGGTGGCCCTGATCAGTGACATGGACCAGCCGCTGGGCCGTGCCGTCGGCAACGCGCTCGAGGTGGCTGAGGCCGTAGAGACGCTGCGCGGGGAGGGTCCGGCCGATCTGCGCGAGCTCTGCCTGGCGCTGGGGGCGCAGATGCTCGTGCTGGCCGGAGTGGCGGCGGGCGCGGCGGAGGGCAGAGCGGTGCTCGAAAGGCTGCTCGACGGTGGGAACGCTCTGCAGAAGTTTGGGGAGATGGTCGCAGCGCAAGGAGGGGACCGCCGCATGGTCGAGGACGTCCGCGCGCTGCCGGCCGCGCCGCTGCAGCTGCCGGTCGACCCTCCGGGCGCCGGTCATGTCGCCGGTATCGACGCGGAAGCCTTGGGGCGTGCGGCCATGGGATTGGGCGCAGGGCGGGCGACGAGGGACGATCGCATCGATCCGGCAGTCGGCATCGTGCTCGGCAAGAAGGTCGGCGACCGGGTCGGCCCGCGCGAGCCGCTGGCCACCGTCCACGCCCGCGATGGCACCAGGGGAGCCGACGCCGTCGCGCGCGTCCGGGCCGCGTATCGCGTGGCCCCGCAGCCTCCCGCGAGGCGGCCTCTCATCCATGAGGTGATCGCGTAGCCTGGCTGGCTGACACGCAGTGACGGGAGAACGACGGAGGCGCCGATGGAAATCACGAAGGTCGGAGTGGTCGGATGCGGTCTCATGGGATCGGGGATCGCAGAGGTCTGCGCGCGCAACGGGTATGCCGTGATCGTCCGGGAAGTGAATGCGGATCTGCTGGCCAAGGGGCTGGCCCGGGTCGAGAATTCGCTGCAGCGCGGCGTCCAGCGGGGGAAGCTCGGCGCCGACGACGCGCGGGCCGCCCGCGGCCGCATCACTGGAACCACGCGGCTGGAGGATCTGGCCGGAGCGGACCTGATCCTTGAGGCCGTGGTGGAGCAGATGGAGGCCAAGAAAACGGTCTTTCGCGAGCTCGACCGCCTCTGTCACCAGGCCGCGCTGTTCGCCAGCAACACTTCGTCGCTGTCCATTACCGAGATGGCGTCGGTCACGGGTCGAGGGGACAGGTTCCTGGGGATGCACTTTTTCAACCCGGTCCCGGTGATGAAACTGGTGGAGCTGGTGCGGGGGCTGCAGACGTCGGACGCGTCGATGGCTGCCGGCCGCCGCTTCGCCGAGTCGTTGGGAAAGACGGTGGTGGTGTGCAAGGACAGCCCGGGATTCATCGTCAACTTTCTGCTGGTGCCGTACCTGCTCGACGCCGTCCGGGCGCTGGACCTGGGGATCGCGACCAGGGAAGATATCGACACCGCGGTGCAGCTGGGCCTGGCGCACCCGATGGGACCGCTGACATTGCTGGACTACGTGGGGATTGATACGACCTATTACATCGCAGAAGCCATGTTCCAGGAGTTCAAGGATGCCCGGTACGCCGCACCCCCTCTGATGAAGCAGATGGTGCTGTCGGGCCTCCACGGGCGGAAGACCGGGCGCGGGTTTTATGACTATTCGACCGGCACCAGTCCCGCCGGCGTCGCACGATAGAGCCGGGGGGACAGCGGGACCCTCGCCGTCTCGAACATCTCCTGCGCCTGCGCTGCCAGCCGGGGCCGCTCGGCGGCGCCCGCGATGAGACAGGCGTGTTCGTGAGGGACGGCCAGCAGCGGCTGGTCGATCCCGGCGGGGATGATCAACTCACTCACCAGCGCCCTGGCCGCGTCGAGTCCGTCCAACGACACATACTCGGTGCGGGGTCCGCCGATTTCTTCAAGAATGAGGCGCGTCCGCGCGCGCAGGTTGCTCAGCGCCACCCCGTCCAGCGCGTCGCCGCCGATGCCCCAGGCCGCCTGCATGCCCTCGGTGACATACGTGAACCGGTGCTGGCCTTCGATGACGTAGGCGACGCAGACGTCCTCGTCCAGCGGACGGCGCACGATCCGGTTCTCGACCGCATAGCCCTCCGTGGCGGGGAGCGATGAGGTCCGCTTGAGCAAAGGGAAGATGCGGTCGCGGACGAGCGGAAAGGGTGGGGCAGTGACCGGAGGGACCTTCTCCCGCAGCGCCTTCGCCAGATCTGCGAACAGGTGCGCCTCATCGGCTCCCCGCCGCCAGCGGTAGGCGAAGGTGCCGAGGAGGTCGAGTTCCAGTTCGTATCCAAGGACGGCGCAGACGCCCCCCGCCATGGTATCGTGGCGCCATTCGATCTCGCCCGTGCGCGTGAGGTAATCGCGCAGCCGGCGCCGGAACCGAACAAAACCCGTCCGCAACAGGACGGTTGCCGCCGCCACGGCGACGACCAGCATGGCCGCGGTCGGCACCACGAGGATTACCGGCGGGCCCGGGCCGGCGCCAGCTCTCTTCGCGGCGCAAACCCGGCGATGTCCGCCATCGTCCCCCGGCGCCGTCGCGCCGGTAGGAGCACGGCTTCAACCGGCATCTCCAGCCTGACATCTTGCGGGCGCATGTTCAGCAGGCGTCCCAGCAGACCGCCGTCGGTGCCGTCGATCCTGACACACGCCACAACAGCGGGAGGTTCGAGCGGGCGGCCGTCCTGATCGAAGTGCGCCACCGTGAAAGTATGAACGCGGCCGGTCGGGGTCACCTCCGCCCACGTATCCGAGAGATCGGCGAAACAGCGTTCGCAGTAGAGACGCGGCGGAAGGTAGGTCACCTGGCATTCGGTACACCGCGTCATAGCCAGCCGCCCGCGGGTGCGCAGGGTGTCGAAGAACCGCTGACCCGCCACGCCGGCCGTGTAGAGGAACTGCACAGGCATCTCGCCGCGCCACACACGGGGCGCCGCCTTCCACCTTCCGCCTACGGCCTTCCCTGTCACCGCTTGTTCACCGGTGTGAAGTACAGAATGTCCGTAATCGCGCCTTCCCGTTTCGCCGGCGGCTTCCACACCGCCCGCACGCTCATCCCCACCCGTACGCGGCGGCAGATCGCCTCGACCGTACGGCCGGACACTCCACCCACGAGATGGAGAAACCCGGCGCGGGGGCTCGTGCCGTCGATCTCGATCACCGCCGGAAGTTGGGGGATCCGCAGCGGCTTCATGTCCCAGGTCACATAACAGATCGAGAACGTGTTGACCGTGCCGGTGTCCGGGAGTTCCACCCATTCGTCCATCGGCTTGAAGTCCAGCTCGCAAAACGCTCGCGGCGGTGTCACGGTCCTCCCGCACTGGGCGCAGCGCACGCCGTAGATCACTCCCCGCTGCAAGCCATCCAGGAACCGGCTGATCGCCGTTCCGGCGTCCCAGGCGTATTCCAGGGCGGGCGCCCACGGCACCGTCACGACCTCGCGCCGGAACGCCTCTTCGCTCAATGGGTGTCCGCGGAGATGGCGGCCCATCACTGGACCCCGAGCACCGCGACCGTACCGATCTGCATCAGGTCTCCCCACGCCTGCGCGACGGCGCGCTCCGGGTTGCCGGGCACCTGCCGCGCACCGGCTTCGTGTCGCAGCTGCCAGAAGAGTTCGCAGATCTTCATCAGGCCGGCCGCCGCGATCGGGTTCCCCACGCCCATCAGCCCGCCGGACGGGCAGACCGGCAGCGCTCCCGACCGGTCAAACCGCCCCCGTGCCAGGTCCTCCGGCGCCTTGCCCTTGCCGGCCAGCTGCAGGCCTTCCAGGTGGTGAAGCTCTTTGTAGGCGAACGGGTCATAGGGCTCGGCGATATGGATCTGCGCACGGGGTTCGCTCACCCCCGCCATTTCATATGCCGTCCGAGCAGCGCGCTCAACGTAGCGCGGGTAGGCCAGGTCGCGGTTGCCCCAGTAGGACGTGTCCAGGCACCACCCGACGCCCTGGATCCACACCGGTTTGTCGGAGAGACGCTGGGCGACGTGGTCGGCGGCCAGGACGACGGCCGCGGCACCGTCTGAGATCGGGCTGACCATCAACCGGTGTACCGGCCAGGCGACCACCTCGGAGTCGAGGACCTCTTTCACTGTCAGTTCCGATGCGACCTGGGCCGCGGGATGGGCCAGGGCGTTGCGCTTGTTTTTCACGGACACGAGCGCGATATCTTCGTTGCGGATGCCGTACGTGGCCATGTAACGGTGCTGCTCGAGCGCGAAGATCCACAGCAGATTCGGACGGAGCGGGCGCTCGATGATGTGATCGAAGATGGTCAAGAACGCGCCCTGGGGGTGGGGCTGGCAGCTGCTCATCTTCTCCTCTGCGACAACCAGCACGAGGTCGAACAGTCCTGAGGCAACCATCATCCAGCCGCTGATGATGCTGAAGACCCCCGACCCTCCGCCGACATATGCGCGCAGGTACGGTTTGCGCACGCCGCCGGCGCCGTCCAGCAGCCACTCCCCCTTCATGTGGATGCCGTCGAAGGCGTCGGGAGCCGTGGCCATCACGACGGCCTGGATGTCCTTGAGGCGGATCCCTGCCGCGCCGAGCGCCTGTGAGGCGGCGTAGTAGGAGAGTTCCTTGCCGGTCTCCAGCGCCCGCCGCATGAACAAACTGAGACCCGCTCCGACGACGGCGACCCTACGCTGAGGTTTTCGTTTCACAGTCCCTAGTCCCCGTTCCCTAGTCCCGTATTTGTTCAGTCTGCACTCAGCACCATCACGCCGCCGGATTGCGTCGGTATGCCGCGCCACGACATCACGAGTCCTGTGGTGGCGTTGGCGACCTGTGCGCGTCCCGCTTCGCCGCGGATCTGGCGCGCCGCTTCTGCGACGCGGTAGAGGGCGGTCGCGTCAAAGCAATACCCCATCCCCAGGCTGCCGCCGGAGGGATTGACCGGCAGTTTGCCGTCCCGCCGCGTGTGACCATCCAGCGTCATGCGGGCCGCCTCGCCGCGGGCGGCGAGCTGTGCGGCCTCGAGGTGCTGCAGTTCCTTGTACGCGTACGTGTCGTCGATTTCAGCGAATTGAATGGACTGGGCCGGCTGGTCGATCCCGGCCATGCGATAGGCCATCTCCGCCGCGAGCGACGCGTACGACGCCTGGCCCCAGGCGCGCGACGCCAGATCCGGCGTATCTGAAGCCCATCCGATCCCGCGAATCCAGACCGGATGGCGCACACGGCGCGCCGCGTCTTCGGAGGCCACCACCACGACGACCGCCCCGTCGGCATAGCGACTGATCTCGCGCTCCCGCAGCGGTTCGCTGACCGGGGGCGAGACCAGGACGTCCTCAGGCGCGAGCACGGCACCGTAGGGCGCGATGGCGTTGGCCAGAGCCTGGCGCCGATTCTTGACGACCACCATCGCTACGGCCTCTTCCGTCGTTCCCGTCTCGTGGAGATACCGGCGCATCTCCAGCCCGGCGACCGCATGGGGCGTGACAGGCAGCGGTCGCTCGTACAGCGGGTCCAGCGCCATGGCCAGCACCTGCTCGTGGCGGAGGATGTTCGAGGATTTGCAGTGGGCTTCCACGGCGACCAGGTCGGCGGTCCCGCTGCGGATGAGCATAACCGCGGCGGCGATCCCCTGGAGACCGTCTCCGGCCACCGTGTGCACCGGGCGGAGCACCGCGCCGAGCTGATCAGGCGTGTACTCGTCGGTGATGCTGGTGCCCTCGTGGAAATCCTCGCAGACGCTGACGAAACTGTCAA